>JASGGH010000054.1:0-19153 GCA_047605105.1 Novosphingobium sp.
GTTCCTTCCATGCTTGCGGCCCGCCATGTCGCGCTGGCGGTGGACGGTGCCCTCGGTCATGACCGGCGCGACCCCGAGCGCGGCGAGG
Organism: Novosphingobium sp.; assembly: GCA_047605105.1. Classification (GTDB taxonomy): domain Bacteria; phylum Pseudomonadota; class Alphaproteobacteria; order Sphingomonadales; family Sphingomonadaceae; genus Novosphingobium. The sequence goes on from JASGGH010000054.1 coordinate 89, forward strand.
GTCTTGGCGGCCTCTTCCATCTCGGCGGCCCGGCGCAGGCCATGGGTGGCCATGCGCTCGAGGTTGTAAGCGGCCTTCTCGGCCCATGGCTGCGCCTTTTCACTGGCATCGAGCGAGGCGAGGACTTCGTCCACCACGCCCGCGGCCTCGGCGGCGAGCATCATCTCGGCGGTCAGCGCCTCGACGCCCTTGACCATGACCGAGCGGATCATCTTGATCGCCGAAGCGCGCCCGACCTCGGCGCCGACCACGCGCAGGTTGCTGAAGCCGAGCGCGGCCAGAGCGGCCTTGGCCTCTTGCGCCGCGGCGCCGGCGAGCAACAGAGGAACCGCCAGCCGCGCCGGCTCGACCGGAGCGAGAACGGCAGCATCGACATAGCGCCCACCTGCCGCTTCGATGACGCGGGCGGCCGCGCGCTTGGTCTCGGGCGCTACCGAATTCATGTCGCACCAGATCGCATTCGGCGCGAGCGACGAAACGGTGGATCGCGCCGCTGCCAGCGCGGAGTCGGCCGTTACCAAGGAGATGACCAAAGGGGCAGCAGCGACCGCCTCGCGAGCAGAGATGCCAGGCCTGATGCCATGCTCGGCCATCGCCGGCTCTCGAGCAGGGTCGATGTCATAGCCACGCGCGCGCCCCGCCCATCCGCCCGCCCGGGCGAAGGTCGAGCCGGCTTCTCCGAAACCGATCAGGGCGACATCAGGTGCCATTCCGTCCGTCTGCGCGCCGGCCCGCGCGAGGCCAAATCGAATTGCCCCGCGCTCCATCAGTTTTTGCAAATCATTGCTGGAGAGTGGAACCCGTCTCGCGCAGCATGTCGAGGAACGCCGCGTGGGTCGCGGTGGGCCGCCAGTCGGCGCGGGTGGCGATGCCGATCGTGCGCCGGACCGGGATCGGCGGCGGCAGGGCGGCGAGCAAGCCCGCCTGCAATTCGACCGCCACCTGATCGGGCGACAGCAGGGTGATGCCGTCCCCGGACAGCAGCAGTTGCCGGATCGTCAGGACCGAGCCGCATTCGATGCCGACGCGTGGCGGCTCCAGCCCCAGGCGCCGCATCATGCTTTCCCAGTAGTGCCACAACGGCGTGTCCCGGCCGGGCAGGACCCAGGGATAGGCCAGCATCTCCGCCGCCACGTCCGGGGCGCCGAACAGCGGATGGCCGGTGCGGACGATCAAGGCCGGGCGATCGACGAAAACCTCCTCCTGGGCCAGCCCCTCGATTTCCGGCCCACTGCGCAAGGCGCCCAGCATGAAGTCGATCTCGCCGTCGCGCAGCGGCCCGGCAAGCTCGCCGTGGCTGCCTTCCTGGACCGCGATGTCGACGCCCGGATGACTGGCAGTGAAGCGCAGAAGCGTATCGGGCAGCCACCGCGCGCGGCAGAGCGGCATCGCGCCGATGACGATCCGCCCGCCCGCCTGGCCCTTCCACGCCGCCACTTCGTCCAGCCCGGCGCGCAGTTCGGCCATGGCCAGGCCGAACCCTCGGGCCCGCCGCTGCCCTGCCGGCGTCAGCGTGACGATGCGCCCGCGGCGGTCCACCAAGCGCTGGCCCAGCGCGACCGAAAGATCGGCCACGGCGCGGTGCAGCGATGCCGACGACAAGCCGGTCGCCTCCGCCGCGCCGGCATAGCTTCCGGCCCGCGCCAGGGCGAGGAAGGCCCGCAGTTGCGTGCCGGTCACCCGCGACGAGCCGATGTGGGCGATGGCCGCCTCGGCGCGCGGGGCCAGCAGGGTTGCGGGTCCGGTAGCGGTCATGCCGGTCGGGCCGCGCTCGAACAGCGAGACGCCCAGGGCAGCCTCCAGCCCGGCGATGGCCTGGGTAAGCGCCGGCTGGGTCAGGTTCACCGCCCGAGCCGCCCGGGTCAGGCTGCCGTGCCGCACCGTCGCGGCGAGCGCGGCGAAGTGGCGGATATTGGGCAGGCGGCCGCTCATCGGCAGCTTGATTAGCAAAACCTTATGCACCCTGCCAACTTCGGATTGGTGGCTGGACAAGGGCCGTCGCATGCCTCGGGCTGAAGGAGAAGCGCATGGCAGGCATCGTCGTCCGGAATATCGAGCGGGCAGCGCCCGAGGTGATCGACGGCCTGGCCAAGTGCGGCGTCGCGACGGTCCACGAAGCGCAGGGGCGCACCGGCCTGCTCGCCGCCTACATGCGCCCGATCTATCCCGGCGCGCGGATCGCCGGTTCGGCCGTGACGATCAGCGCCCCGCCGGGCGACAACTGGATGGTCCACGTGGCGATCGAGCAGTTGCAAGACGGGGACATCCTCCTCCTGGCGCCGACCTCGCCATGCGAAGACGGCTATTTCGGCGATCTCCTCGCGACCTCGGCCCAGGCCCGCGGCTGCCGTGGACTGGTGATCGACGCCGGCGTGCGCGACGTGCGCGACCTGACCGAGATGGGCTTTCCGGTCTGGTCCAAGGCGGTCTCGGCGCAAGGCACGATCAAGGCGACGCTCGGCAGCGTCAACGTGCCGGTGGTTTGCGCCAACGCCCTGGTCAATGCCGGCGACGTGATCGTGGCCGACGACGACGGCGTCTGCGTGGTCCCGCGCGAGAAGGCCGCGGAAGTGCTCAAGGCCGCCCAGGCGCGCGAAGCCAACGAAGGCGAGAAGCGCGCCAAGCTGGCAAGCGGCGTGCTCGGCCTCGATATGTACAAGATGCGCGAGCGGCTCGCGGCGGAAGGCTTGAAATATGTCTAGCCCCCGCTCCTTCGGGAGAGGGTTTGGGGTGGGGCATGTGGTCAACACGCCGCGCCTTCCCGGCCGCCCCCACCCCCCGGTCCCCTCTCCTGAAGGGGAGGGGGAGCGATGACCGCCGTCCGCTGCATGTGGATGCGCGGCGGCACGTCGAAGGGCGGCTATTTCCTCAAGGACGATCTCCCCGCCGACCGCGACGCCTTTCTGCTGCGGGTCATAGGCTCGCCCGATCCGCGCCAGATCGACGGCATGGGCGGCGCCGATCCGCTGACCAGCAAGGTCGCCGTGGTCTCCAAGTCCGCGCGCGAGGGGATCGATGTCGATTACCTGTTCCTCCAGGTCTTCGTCGATCAGGCGATCGTCACCGACGCCCAGAACTGCGGGAACATCCTCGCCGGGATCGGGCCTTTCGCGATCGAGCGCGGATTGATCGCGGCCACCGGGGATGAAACCAAGGTTGCCATCTACATGGAGAACACCGGCCAGGTCGCGCTGGCCACGGTGCGGACGCCGGGCGGAACGGTGACCTATGCGGGCGAGGCGGCGATCGACGGCGTGCCCGGCACCCATGCCCCGATCCCGCTCGAATTCCGCGACACCGCCGGCTCATCCTGCGGCGCGCTGCTGCCCACCGGCAATGCCGTCGACGTGATCGACGGCGTGGCGGTCACGCTGATCGACAACGGCATGCCCTGCGTGGTGATAAAGGCGGAAGATGTCGGGATCACCGGCTACGAGGACCGCGACAGCCTCGATGCAAATGCCGAGCTAAAGGCCCGGATCGAGGCGATCCGCCTCCAGGTGGGCCCGCTGATGAACCTCGGCGACGTTACCGAAAAATCGGTGCCCAAGATGATGCTCGTCGCCCCGCCCCGGGGCGGCGGCGCGGTGACCGTGCGCAGCTTCATCCCCCACCGCGCCCATGCGACGATCGGCGTGCTCGGCGCGGTCAGCGTGGCGACCGCCTGCCTGATCGCGGGATCGCCCGCGGCCGAGGTGGCGGTTATTCCGGACGGCGCCCGCAAGACGCTGTCGGTCGAGCATCCGACCGGCGAGATGAGCTGCGTCCTCGAAACCAACGCGGCCGGCGAAGTGACCAGCGCCGCACTGCTGCGCACGGCGCGCAAGCTGATGGATGGAGTGGTGTTCGGATGAGCCAGCGCATCGTCTCCTGGCACTCCGCGCCCTCCAAACCCGCCTTCATCCCGCCGCCCGGCGCCATCGACGCGCATTGCCACGTGTTCGGGCCGCAAGCGGAGTTCCCGTTCAGCGCCAAGGCCAAGTACCTGCCCGAGGACGCCGGGCCGGACATGCTGTTCGCCCTGCGCGATCATCTGGGCTTCGCGCGCAACGTCATCGTCCAGGCGAGCTGCCACGGCACCGACAACGCCGCGACGCTCGACGCGATTGCCAGGTCCTGCGGCAAGGCTCGCGGCGTCGCGGTGGTCGACCCCACGATCTCGGAGTCGGAACTTGCCGCGCTGCACGCTGGCGGCATTCGCGGCATCCGCTTCAACTTCCTCAAGCGCCTCGTGGACGACGCGCCGAAGGACAAGTTCCTCGAAGTCGCCGGGCGGCTGCCCGCGGGCTGGCACGTGGTGATCTATTTCGAGGCCGACATCCTCGAGGAGATGCGCCCCTTCCTCGCCGCGATCCCCGTGCCGCTGGTGATCGATCACATGGGCCGGCCCGACGTCACCCAGGGGCCGAACGGCGCCGACATGCAGGCCTTCCGCACCCTGCTCGATAGCCGCGAGGACATCTGGTTCAAGGCGACCTGCCCTGACCGCCTCGACCCTTCTGGCGATCCCTGGAACAAGTTCGCCGAAGCCGTTGCCCCCCTGGTCACGGACTATTCCGACCGCACGCTGTGGGGCACCGACTGGCCGCATCCCAACATGCAGGATGCAATTCCCGACGACGGCCACCTCGTCGACATGATCCCGCGCATCGCGCCGACGCCCGAACTCCAGCGCAAGCTGCTGATCGACAACCCGATGAGGCTTTACTGGCCCGAGGAGAGCAGATGACCAAGCAGGCCCCCTACCGCGCCGACCACGTCGGCTCGTTCCTTCGCCCCAGGGCGCTGCTCGAGGCGCGCGAGGCGTTCAAGGCCGGGCTGATCGACAAGGCCGCGCTGCGGGCTGCCGAGGACGAGGCGATCCGCGGGGTCATCCAGCTCCAGGAGGACCTCGGCTTCAAGGGCGTGACCGACGGCGAGTTCCGCCGCACCTTCTTCCACACCGATTTCCTGCTCCAGCTCGACGGGGTCGACGAGGGCGGCGGGACCCAGGTGCACTTCCACAAGCACGGCGGCGAGGAGCTGGAATATGCGCCGCCGATCATGCTGATCACCGGCAAGATCCGCCACGCCAAGGACATCCAGCGGGCGGACTACGAATTCCTCGCCGCGAACACCTCGGCCCGCGCCAAGGTCACGATCCCCTCGCCGACCATGCTGCACTTCCGCGGCGGGCGCGAGGCGATCGACGCGGCGGCCTATCCCGACATGGAAGAATTCTACGCCGATCTCGCCGCCGCCTACCGCGCCGAGATCGCCAGCCTGGCCGAAGCCGGGTGCCGCTATCTCCAGCTCGACGACACCAATTTCGCCTATCTTTGCGACGACGTGCAGCGCGAGAACGCCCGCAAGCGCGGCATGGACCCCGACGACCTCCCGCGCCTCTACGCCCGGATCATCAACGACGCGATCAAGGACCGGCCCGACGACATGACGGTCTGCGTCCACCTCTGCCGCGGCAACTACCGTTCGAGCTGGGCCGCGGAAGGCGGCTACGAGCCGGTCGCCGAAGTGCTGTTCAACGAGCTCGCGGTCGACGGCTACTTCCTCGAATACGATGACGCCCGCTCGGGCGACTTCGCCCCCTTGCGCTTCCTGCCCAAGGGCAAGACCGTAGTGCTCGGCCTGGTCACCACCAAGCTCGGCGACCTGGAGACCCCCGCCGACATCAAGCGGCGGATCGACGGCGCCGCGCAGTTCGCCCCGCTCGACCAGTTGGCGCTCAGCCCGCAGTGCGGGTTCTCCTCCACCGTCCACGGCAACGACGTCAGCTTCGCCCAGCAGTCCGACAAGCTGAAGCTGGTGATGGACGTCGCCACGGACGTCTGGGGTACGATCTGACCGCAACGGCCTTGCTTTCCGGTACGCTTGCCGCTCTGCTGCAAGCTTGAACCCGCGCATCACCGGAGGCGGCAGTGGAGAGACGTGTCAGCTCAGCACTTGCCGCCGCCGCAGTGCTCGCCGCCGTTCCCGCGCAGGCGGCCGACTACGCGATGCCGGGCGTCGCGGACGTGCAAGGCTGGAAGGTCATCCGCACCGCCAATAGCTGCGGGATGAACCGGCTCTATCCCGCCGCCGAAAGCTCGGCCGCGCCGCACACCAGCCTGATGATCCTGGCCGAGCATGGCCGCTATTCGACCCACGTGGTCCTGACCAACGCCGCCTGGCCGACCGAGGCGGACAAGCGCTATCTCCTGCGTTACGATCTCGGCGACTTCTCCTACCGCATGCCGGCCACCGGCCTGCGCGCAGAAGGCGTGGCCGGCTTCGAGACCGACGTGTCGGACAATTTCCTCTACGACATCTCCCGGGCCGAAGACCTGACGATCAGCCGCGACGGCACCGTGCTCGGCAAGATGAGCCTGCGCGGCGGCTATGCCGCGGTCGTGGAGTTCCGCGAATGCGTCGCCGCGATGCGCGCCGAGCAGCGCCGCTGACGCCGGCTCAGTGGCCCTGGGCCTCGCGCCGGGGCAGCAGGTAGATCGCCGCGGCGCCGAGCAGCGAGCCTCCGGCCATGATCGCCGCCACCACCGGCAGGCCGATGCCCGCATTGAACAGGAACCCGGCCAGGATCGGGCTCAAGGCCGCGCCTCCGCGGCCGACACCGATCACGAAGCCGGTCCCCCCGGCGCGCACCGCGGTGGGGAACGAGGCCGCGACGATCGCATAGAGCCCGACCATGCCCGCATTGGTGCAGAAACCGCCGGCCGCCGCCGCCCACGACAGCCCGGCAAGGTCGGCCTGGCCTTGGCCGAAGACCACGATCAGCACCACCGAGGCCAGCATCGCGACGACCAGCAGGCCTCTCACCGCGAAGCGCATCGAGAGCAGGCTGAACAGCAGCCCGCCGAGCAGTCCGCCGACATTGGCCCAGACCAGCACCCCGCCCGCCGAGGCCGGCGAAAAACCCATGTCGACGACGATCTTGGGGACCCATTTCAGGATGAAGTAGAAGGTCATGACGTGGAGGAAATAGGCGGCGGTCAGCAGCACCGTGACGCCGCGCAGCCGCGGCGAGAACAGTTCCTGCGGACCGGCCCTGGGCGCGGCTTCTTCGACGGGAGGAAGCTCGTCGACCGGCGCGTGGCCCAGCGCCTTCAGCGACTTGTTGACCTTGGCCAGAGCATCGGCGGGACGGCGCTGGAGCAGCGAGCCGACCGGCTCGGGCAACAGCAGCGGCACCAGCGGCACCAGCACCGCCGTCGCGACCGCGCCGAACAGGAACACGTCGCGCCAGGTTCCGCCGGCGAGCAGGCCGGTCGCGATGAACCCGCCGGCCACCGCGCCGAGCGGATAGCCCGCGGCCATGATCGCCACGGCCGCGCCGCGCCAGCGGTTGTTCGAATATTCGGCGACGAAGGCATTGGTGGTCGCCAGGACCCCGCCGATGCCGAAGCCGGTGAACAGCCGCGTCGCCGCCAGCGCCTCGATCGCGGTCACATGGGTGGTGCTGTACATGCCGAGCGCCATGACGATCAGGCAGCCGATGGTCACCGGGCGGCGTCCGATCCGATCGGCAAGCTGGCCGAGCAGGATCGAGCCCACCGCCATGCCGATCAGCTCCATCGACAGCACCACGCCCAGCGCGCCGCGGTCGATCCCCCACTCCTTGGCGATGCCCGGCGAGGCGAAGCTGATCGAGAGCACGTCGAACCCGTCCAGCGCATTGAGCGCGACGCACATGGCGACGGCGAGATATTGCCGCGGGGTCATCGGAGAGTTCGACATCATCACCCGCGGGTCACGCAGGGCAGCAGTCTCGGCCATAGGTCCTCTCCTCCGCCCGCGGGTCCTAGACCGATTGTCTAGACCGGCAAGCCCACGTAGTTTTCCGCGATCGCCGTCTGCGCGGCCTTGCTGGATGCGATGTAATCGAGCTCGGCGACCTGCATCGCCCGTTCGAAGGGGCCATCCTCCGGAAAACGATGCATGAGTCCAGTCAGCGACCAACTGAACCGCTCGGACTTCCACACCCGCGAAAGCGCCTTGCCCGAATAGGCCGCGACCGCATCGTTGTCGCGGCGCTTGAAGAAAGCGGTCAGCGCCTCGGCGGCATAGTGGACGTCCGAAGCCGCCAGGTTCAGCCCCTTGGCGCCGGTCGGCGGGACGATATGCGCGGCATCGCCGCAGAGCAGCAGGCTGCCGTGGCGCATCGGCTCGAAGACGTAGGAGCGCAGCGGCGCGATCGACTTTTCCAGCGAGGGGCCGCGGGTGATGTGCGCCGCGGCCTCGGGGCCGAGGCGGATCGCCAACTCGTCCCACACGCGCTCGTCCGGCCAGTCCTCGACCCGCTCGGTCAGCGGCACGTCGATGTAGTAGCGGCTGCGCGCCTCGCTGCGCATCGAGGCGAGCGCGAAGCCGCGCTCGTGGTTGGCGTAGATCAGCTCATGGTTGCACGGCGGCACGTCGGCGAGGATGCCGAGCCAGCCGAAGGGATAGACCCGCTCGAACTCGCGCGCGACGTCGGCCGGAATCGCCCGGCGCGAGGGCCCGTGGAACCCGTCGCAGCCGGCGATGAAGCGGGCGTCGAGGCGGTGCCCGGCACCGTCCTTTCGGAAGGTCACATAGGGCGCATCGCCGGCCAGGTCATGGAGCGCCACATCGCCGGCCGCATAGATGACCTCCAGCCCGCGCTCGGGGGTGGCGGCCATCAGGTCGCGGGTGAGCTCGGTCTGGCCGTAGACGACCACGTGCTTGCCGGTGAGCTCGGCGAGGTCGATCCGGATCAGCCGCTCGCCGTCGGCCAGGTTGAAGCCGTCATGGGGCAGCCCCTCGGCCTTGAGCCGGGCGTCGAGACCCAAGCGCTCCATCAGGCCGACGGTGATCGGCTCAAGCACTCCCGCGCGGATGCGGCCGAGCACGTAGTCGGGCGCCCGGCGCTCGATCACCACGCAGTCCACGCCCTCGGCTCGCAGCAGATGGCCGAGCAGCAGGCCGGCCGGCCCCGCCCCGACGATGGCGACCTCAGTGCGCATCTTCGGCCATTTCCGCCAGCGCCCGTTCGAGCAGCAGGTGCTTCTGGACCTTGCCCGAGGCGGTGCGCGGCACGGCGCCGGTGATCACCACCGAGGCCGGCACCTTGAACTTGGCGAGCCGGGCCAGGCAGTGGCCGATCACCAGGTCCGCCGTCACCTCATGCCCGGCGGCCGGCACGACATAGGCCCGGCCCACCTCTCCCCAGCGCGCATCGGGCACGCCGACGATCGCCGCCTCGCCCACTTCGGTCAGTTCGGCGAGCACGGCCTCGACCTCGGCCGGATAGACGTTCTCGCCGCCCGAGATGTACATATCCTTCTTGCGGTCGACGATCCGGTAGAACCCGTCGGCGTCGCGCACCGCGGCGTCGCCGGTCAGGAACCAGCCGTCGCGGAAGGCCTTGGCCGTGGTCTCGGGCTGGTTCCAGTAGCCCGACGAGACGCTCGGCCCGCGCAGCCACAGTTCGCCCTTCTCGCCGTCGGGCAGGTCGTTGCCGTCGTCGTCGACGATCCTGGCCTCGATCGCCAGGAACGGCAGGCCGCAGGTCCCGGCCTTGGCGAGGACGCGCGCCAGATCGTGCGGCGGGGCGCCGAAGTTGGAGCCGGTCTCGGTCATGCCGAAGCCTTCGAGGATCGGGACGCCGGCGCCGACGAAGCGCTCGGTCTGCGCGCGCGGATTGGGCGCGCCGCCCAGGGTCCAGCTCACCAGCGAGGCCAGCCTGGCCGGCGCGAAGCCCGGCTGATTCCAGATCGTCGCCGCCATCTGCGGGACCGAGAAGTAGTGCGTCACGTCGAGCGCGGGATCGGACAGGCGGGCCAGCGTCTTCTCGGGATCGAACCCGCGCGAGATCAGGACCTTGGCGCCCGCCTGCAACGGCACGCGGGTCGCCGCGAAGAGGCCGGCGGTATGGAACAGCGGCATGTCGCAGAGGAACACGCTGGCGCTCGACACGTCGTTGCCGCCGATGAAGTTGGTGCAGCCCCAGAAGGCGTTGCTGTCGGAGAGCATGACGCCCTTGGGCTTGCCGCTGGTCCCCGAGGTGTAGAGCAGCGTGGTCACCGCGTCGAAAGGCCGGCGCGCTGCGGCCGGCGGTCGGGCGCCCGCCTCGCCGAGGGTCAGCAGGTCCTCGATCGGCAGGCCGCGGGCGATCGGCGGGGCGAATTCGGGATGGTGGAAGACCAGCTCCGGCGCCGCGTCCTCGGCCAGGCCGGCGATCTCGCTGGGCGCCAGCCGCCAGTTGAACGGCACGAAGATCGCCCCGGCCCGCGCGCAGGCAAGCTGGAGGACCACCATCTCCGGGCAGTTCCTGGCCAGGGTCGCGACCCGCACCGCACTGGCCGGGCCGAGCTCGCCGACCAGCCAGGCGGCCAGCCGGTCCACCGCGCGGTCCAGCTCAAGATAGGTCCAGCGCCGCCCGCCTTCGAGATCGACCACGGCGGTCCGCCCGGGCGAGGACCCGGCATGAGTGGCGACGGGATCGATCGTCAGCATCGCAACCCTGCCCTTTCTTCCTCTGCCCCCTGCCCGTCCGTTTGCCGGATCAGGCCTTCTGCCTGGTCTTGTCGTAGGCGCCCAGCCCCGGCTTGAACGTCTTGTCATCGATGAACTGGCGGGTCGCTTCCTTGCGCCCCTCGCTGTCGAACAGGTTGGCCGCTTCCTGGGCGCGGATCAGATAGTCCTGCGCATTGTCGTAGGTCATCTCGCGCACGCGGCGGATCGCCCACTTGGTCGCGCGCAGCGCATCCTTGTTCTTGGCCAGCAGAACCTCGGCGACCTCGATCACCCGGGCTTCCAACCGGGCGGCCGGAACCGCCTCGTTGATCAGGCCCCATTCGGCGGCCTTCCTGCCGTCGATGTTCTCGCCCATCATCGCGTGGTACATCGCGTTGCGGAAGCCGGTGAGCTCGGCGATGATCTTGCTGGCGCCGCCGCCGGGCAGGATGCCCCAGTTGATCTCGGACAGGCCGAACTGCGCGTCCTCCGCCGCGAAGGCCAAGTCGCAGGCGAACAGCGGGCCGTAGCCGCCGCCGAAGCACCAGCCGTTGACCATGGCGATCGTCGGCTTCTCGAACCAGCGCAGGCGCTCCCACCAGCCGTAGGCCTCGCGCTGCGCCGCACGGGTCGCGCCGAGGCCCTTCTCCTCGTTGTCGCGGAAGTATTCCTTGAGATCCATGCCCGCCGACCAGGCCGAGCCCTCGCCGGTCAGGACGACCACGCCGACGTCGTCGCGGAACTCGATTCCCTCCAGCACGCGGAGCATCTGGCGGTTGAGCTTGGGGCTCATGCAATTGCGCTTTTCCGGGCGATTGAACGACACCCAGGCGATGGAATTTTCCACGCGGAGAGCAACGGTATCTTCTTCCAGGCGTTCAGTCATGGCAAGTATCCGCTCCGAGAGATTTATTGCTATGCTGCATAGCATATAGGCTGTTATCGTCAATAGCTATGTGTATGGTCGTGCGCAGGGGAGAAGGTTTTTGCGCGATCCACTTGCCGAGCTGCCGGGCTATGCGCTGCGCCGCGCCGCCAATGCGATGATGAGCGAGCTTTCGACGCGGCTCGCGGAGATCGATCTGCGGATTTCCGACGCCTCGGTCCTGCTGCTGCTGAGCGGCGGCGAGACCCTTACTTCGAGCGACATCGGCCGCATGCTCGACATCCAGCGCGCCAACATGGTGCCGCTGCTCAACCGGCTCGAAAGCGCCGGGCTGATCGCGCGCGAACCGCTCGACCGCAAATCGCTTGCGATCATCCTGAGCGAAGGCGGGCGCGACAAGCTCAAGCAGGTCCGCAAGGTCACCAACCAGTTCGAAGCCGATCTCATGGAACGCGTTCCCGAAGCGCACCGCGATCACCTCGTACCGGCGCTCAATGCGCTCTGGCGCCAGGCTTAGGCCGGTCCCAGCACCCGCGCGGCCTCGGCGGCGGCTCCATCGCCGGCCTCGCCGGTCATCGCCCGATCAGATCGGATAGTGGCCCGGCTGGGTCTCGACGGTGACCCAGCGCAGTTCGGTGAAGCTGTCGATCCCGGCCTTGCCGCCGAAGCGGCCGTAGCCGGAGGCGCCGACCCCGCCGAAGGGCATCTGCGCCTCGTCGTGGACGGTGGGGCCGTTGACGTGGCAGATGCCCGACCTGATCCGGCGGGCGATCTCCAGGCCTTTGGCGATGTCGCGGGTGAAGACCGCGGCGGAGAGGCCGTAGTCGCTGTCGTTGGCGAGCTCGACCGCATGCTCGGCATCGCGGGCGCGGATCATCGCCACCACCGGGCCGAAGCTCTCGTCGCGGTAGAGGTTCATCGCCGAGGTCACCCCGTCGACCACCGTGGCGGGCATCAGCACGCCGTCGGCCTTGCCGCCGGAGAGCAGCCTGGCCCCCTTGCCCGTCGCATCCTCGATCAGCGCGTTGACGTGATCGACGGTCTTGCGATCGACCACCGCGCCGAGCGGGGTCTTGCCTTCGCGCGGGTCGCCGCAGGCCATCGAGCCGGCCTTGGCGCCGAACTTCTCGGCAAAGGCGTCGGCCACGGCATCGACCACGATGATCCGCTCGGTCGACATGCAGATCTGGCCCTGGTTCATGAAGGCGCCGAAGGCCGCGGCCTTGACCGCCTCGTCGAGATCGGCGTCCTCCAGCACGATCAGCGGCGCCTTGCCGCCGAGCTCGAGCAGGACGGGCTTGAGGTGCTCGGCCGCGCGCCTGGCGATGATCCGGCCCACCTGGGTCGAACCGGTGAAGTTGATCCGCCTGACCTCGGGCGCATCGATCAATGCCCCGACCACCTCGCCCGCGTCCTCGGGCGCATTGGTCACGACATTGACCACGCCCTCGGGGAACCCGGCTTCGGCGAAGGCCTCGATGATCAAGCCATGGGTGCGCGGGCAGGTCTCGCTGGCCTTGAGGATCACCGCATTGCCGCAAGCCAGCGGCACCGCGATCGCCCGGACCCCCAGGATGATCGGCGCGTTCCACGGCGCGATGCCGAGGATCACGCCGACCGGCTCGCGCAGCGCCATGGCCAGGCAGCCCGGCTTGTCGCTGGGGATCACCTCGCCGCCGATCTGGGTGGTCAGCGCGGCGGCTTCGCGGACCATGCCGGCGGCCAGGCCCAGGTTGAACATCGCCCAGCCGGCGGTCGATCCGGTCTCGGCCATCATCGCCGCGACGAAGTGGTCCTTGCGCGCCTCCAGCGCCGCAGCGGCCTGCATCAGCACGGCGCGGCGGGCGTTGGGGCCCATGGCGGCCCAGGCGGGGAAGCCGGCGGCGGCCTTCGCGGCGATCGCGGGAACGTCCGCAGCCTTCATCGCCGCAGCGGACGATGCGACCTCTCCGGTCAGCGGATTGATGCGGCTGAACTCCATTTCGACTCTCCCGATTCTTTAGCTATTGTTAATAGCAATTCTTCGGCAGGGCACAAGCCGTGCCGGTCGGCATGCAGGCCAACCCCGGCATCCGGAGATGGATGGCGGCGGCGACGGCATCGCTTGCGAGCCATTTCGCAGACGCCGGGCTTGCGCTAGGGCGGCGGCATGGACTTCAACGACCAGCTCCGCCGCTACTTCGCCACCGACGACCTCGCCGCGATCACCCCTGCCGCGCTGCAAGGCGGGATCGAGCGGATGGAGGTGGACTTCGGCCTCGAGAAGGACCGCAACCGCCGCTTCGCGCTGTGGGCCCTGATGCACATGCTCGGCGCCGCGCCCGACCTCGACGTGGCCTTCAAGGCCGAGGCCGACCGGAATGCGGCGCGCGACTTCATGGACATGATCGACCGCGCTTCGGACGGTTGAGCAAAGACGCGCGCTTGACCCCCTGCCCCGCTTTGCGCCACGGGCAAGAGCATGCAGGGGAAGGATAAATCGGACGGACCGCCCGACGGCCTATACGGCGCCCGGCGTTGGTGGGCGGTGCTTTCGATCACGCTGGGCACGATCCTGACCACGATCAGCGGCTCGATGGTCAATATCGCCCTGCCCACGCTGTCGCGCGATCTCGGCGTCACGGATTCCGCGGCCGTTCTGGTGGTCACCGTCTACCAGTTGATCCTGATGATGACCCTGCTGCCTTTCTCCGCGCTCGGCGACCGCCTCGGGCACCGCGCGATCTACCAGTGGGGACAGGTCATCTTCGTGGTCGCCACGCTGCTGAGCTTTTTCGCCGAGAGCCTGCCCTTCCTTCTCGTGGTGCGCGCCTTCCAGGCGATCGGCGCGGCCGGAGCGATGAGCGTCAGCGCCGCGCTCATCCGCCAGGTCTATCCCGCCGCCAAGCTCGGCCGGGGCCTCAGCCTCAACACCGTCATGGCCGCGGGCTTCGCCACCCTCGCGCCGACCGTCGGCGGGATGATCCTCTCGGTCGCGCGCTGGCCCTGGCTCTTCGCCGCACTGGTGCCCTTCGGCGTGCTTTCGGTCTTCGCGGGGCGCAAGGCCCTGCCCGACCCGGTGATCCACGAGACCCGCTTCGACGTGGCCGGCGCGGTGCTCTGCGCGGCGACCTTCGGCCTCGCCGTGGTCGGCCTGGAGAGCGGCCTTCACGGCGATTCCCCGGTCATCTCCGCCGCGCTCGTCCTGCTCGGCATCGGCATCGGCGTGGTGTTCGTCCGCCGGGAGCTGGGCCAGGAGCGGCCGATGCTGCCGGTCGACCTGCTCGAACAGCGCGACATCGCCTTGCCGACCGTCGCACTGTTCGCCGGCTACCTCTCCTCGACGATCATCATGCTGGTCCTGCCCTTCACCCTGCAGCAGGGCTACGGCTTCAGCCCCGCGGCGGCAGGCGCGGTGCTGGCGCCCTGGCCGCTCATCACGATCTTCGTGGCGCCGGTCGCGGGAACCCTCTCGGATCGCTACCCGGCCGGCCTGCTCGGCGGGATCGGCATGGTCATCGGGCTCGGCGGCTTGCTGAGCCTGACCCTGCTGCCCGCAAGCCCGAGCCATTTCGATCTGGTCTGGCGCATCCTGGTCTGCGGCTTCGGCTTCGGCATGTTCTATTCGCCCAATGCCCGGCAGATCGTCGCGGCCGCTCCCCAGGCCCGGACCGCGGCCGCCGGCGCGCTGACGACCACCGTTCGCGGCGCGTCGCAGACGCTGGGCGCGACGGCGGTGGCCGGCCTGCTCGCCGCGGGGTTCGGGATCGGCCCGGCCGCGGCCTACATCGCTGCGGCCCTCGCGGCGATCGCGGGGGTCTGCTGCTTTCTGGTCCTGCGCGCGCCGACCCGGCACATCGCCGCGGAGGACCTGCCGGAACTTTGACCGCTTCACGCGGTCTCAATAGTGTCATGCCACTGTAACATGCGGACACCATGCGCGATGAGGTTAGGCGCTTCAGGCAGGATGATGGAAACGACCACCCACGCGGCCGCCGATCCGCAGGCAGCGGAGCCGCGGTTCTTCAATCGCGAGCTGTCCTGGCTGGCCTTCAACCAGCGCGTCCTGGCCGAGGCCCGCAACGCCGACTACCCGCTGCTCGAACGCCTGCGCTTCCTCTCGATCTCGGGCAGCAACCTCGACGAGTTCCTGATGGTCCGCGTCGCCGGGCTCGCCGGCCAGGTCCGCCGCCACATCGAAGAGACCTCGATCGACGGGCGCACGCCGTCGCAGCAGCTCGCCGCGATCCACGAGAAGGTGATCGAGCTCGAGCTCGCGCAGCAGGAGGTCCGCCGCGAACTGGAGGCGCTGCTGCTCGACCAGGGCATCGCCATCGTCGACGACGAGCGGATGAACGCTGCGGACGAACGCTGGCTCAGCGACTATTTCCTCAGCCACATCATGCCGGTGATCACCCCCCAGGCGATCGACCCCGCGCACCCGTTCCCGTTCGTTTCCAACCAGGGCATCGGCATTCTCCTGCCGCTGCAGCGGATCGCCGACAATGCCCCGGTGATGGAGATGGTCCTCATCCCCGCCGCCTTGCCGCGCTTCGTCCGGATTCCGGGCGACAAGGCGACCTATGTGGCGATCGAGGACGTCATCGTCCGCAATGCCGCCCTGCTCTTCCCCGGCTTCAAGGTCGCCGGGCGCGGGGTGTTCCGCGTGCTGCGCGACAGCGACATCGAGCTGGAGGAAGACGCCGAGGACCTCGTCCGCTACTTCCGCACCGCGATCCAGCGGCGGCGGCGCGGCAAGGTCATCATGCTGCAGCTCCAGGGCCAGTTCGATCCCGGTGCCGAGAAGCTGCTGCGCGACCAGCTCAAGCTCGACAATGCGATCGTCATCAAGTCCGACGGCCTGATCGGGATGAGCGGGCTTTCCGCGGTGGTCGAGGAGGACCGCCCCGACCTCAAGTTCGAGCCGTTCTCCTCGCGCTATCCCGAACGCATCCTCGAGCACGACGGCGATCTCTTCGCGGCGATCCGCGAGAAGGACATCGTCATCCACCACCCCTACGAGAGCTTCGAGGTGGTGGTCGATTTCCTGCGCCAGGCCGCGCAGGACCCCGATGTGGTCGCGATCAAGCAGACGCTCTACCGGGCCGGCAAGCAGTCCGCGGTCATCGCCGCGCTGATCGCCGCGGCCGAGGCCGGCAAGTCGGTCACCGCCGTGGTCGAGCTGAAGGCGCGCTTCGACGAGGAGCAGAACCTGCTCTGGGCCTCGCAGCTCGAACGCGCCGGGGTCCAGGTGATCTACGGCTTCGTCGACTGGAAGACCCATGCCAAGGTCTCGATGGTCGTGCGGCGCGAGGGCAATTCCTATCGCACCTACTGCCACTTCGGCACGGGCAACTATCACCCGGTCACCGCGCGGATCTATACCGACCTGTCCTATTTCACCACGGACCCCAAGATCGGCCGCGATGCCGGGGCGCTCTTCAACTTCATCACCGGCTATGTCGAGCCCAAGAAGACCGAGCTGCTCTCGATCGCCCCGCACGGCCTGCGCGCCAAGCTCCATGCCTGCATCGACCAGGAGATCGCCAATGCCCAGGCGGGCAAGCCCGCGGCGATCTGGGCCAAGCTCAACGCGCTCACCGACAGTCAACTGATCGAGCGGCTCTATGCCGCGAGCAATGCCGGGGTGAAGATCGATCTCGTCATTCGCGGGATCTGCTGCCTGCGCCCCGGGGTGCCCGGCATGTCGGACAACATCGCGGTCAAGTCGATCATCGGCCGCTTCCTCGAGCATAGCCGGATCTGGGCCTTCGCCAACGGCGCCCGCCTGCCCAGCCGCCGGACCAAGGCCTTCATCTCCTCGGCCGACGGGATGAGCCGCAACCTCGACCGGCGGGTCGAGCTGCTGGTGCAGATCGTCAACCCGACGGTCCATGACCAGATCCTCGATCAGGTGATGGTGGCGAACCTGCTCGACACCGAACGGTCCTGGCTGCTCAGCCCCGACGGCAGCTACGCGCGGGCCGAAAAGACGGACAATCCGTTCAACGTCCATCGCTACTTCATGACCAACCCGTCGCTCTCGGGCCGCGGCGCGGCGCTGGAGAGCGGGCGCAAGGTCCCCAAGCTTACCCTCCGCCGCGGCGCGGCCTGAGCTTCCATGGGCCTGCGCGACCGGCTAAAGGCGCCCGCCATGGACCAGCACCGCGCCATCATCGACATCGGGTCCAACACCGTCCGCCTGGTGATCTACGGCGGTTCCCCGCGGGCACCGACCGTTCTCTTCAACGAGAAGGTGACCGCCAGGCTCGGCAAGGGCGTGGGCGAAAGCGGCCTGCTCGGCAACAAGGCCATGGCCAGCGCCCTCGCCGCCCTGGGCCGCTATGCGGCGATCCTGAAGGCTACGGGCGTCACCCGGGTCGAGACCGTTGCCACCGCCGCGGCGCGTGACGCCGCCAACGGGGCGGAGTTCCTCGTCGCGGTCAAGGCGCTGGGCCTGTCGCCGCGGCTGCTGTCGGGCCAGGAGGAAGCAGAGACCAGCGCCTGGGGGGTCCTGGCGGCCTTTCCCGGCGCCCACGGGATCGTCGCGGACCTCGGCGGCGGCAGCCTGGAGCTCACCGACATCGAGGGCGACCGCTGCGAGCACGGGGTCAGCTTTCCCTGGGGCTCGCTGCGCCTCAAGGCCTTGCGCGCGCCGGGACCGGCAAAGTTCGCGCGCCTCATCAAGCAGGAGCTCAAGTCGGTCGGCTGGGCGGGCCGCAAGGGCCTGCCGCTGTTCCTCGTCGGCGGCTCGTGCCGCGCCCTCGCGCAATATGCCAAGCACGTGCTCGACTGGCCGATCGACGATCCCCACGGCTTCGAGCTCGCCCCCGCCCGCGCGGTCAGCCTGTTCCGCCCGCTCGAGCAGGGCGAGCTCGACGGGCCGATCCCCGGCATTTCCTCCTCGCGCCTCGCCGCCCTGCCCGATGCCGCGGCGCTGATCGTCAACCTGGTGCGCGAGCTCAAGCCCTCGCAGGTCGTGTTCTCCTCCTGGGGCCTGCGCGAAGGGCTGCTCTACGAGAAGCTGGGGGCCAAGGACCGCGCGGCCGACGTGATGCTGGCCAGCGTGGCGAGCTTCGCCGAAGAGCTCGGCACGCCCGCCGCCCACGCCGCGATCATCGCCGACTGGACCGCCGGGGTGGCCGCCGAAGGCCGCGATGCCCTGCGCCTCGCCGCGACGCACCTCGTCCTCGCCTCGCTCAAGCTGGAGCCCAACCTGCGCGCCGAGCATGCGGTCGACTGGGCGCTGCGCAAGCGCTGGATCGGGCTCGACGCCGAGGGTCGGGCGATGATCGCGGCCGCCCTGCTCGCCAATGCCGGGCGGCTGCCGGTGCCGGGCAACCTCGCCCGCATCGCCTCGCCGGGCGCGCTGCACGAAGCCGCGGCCTGGGGGCTGGCGGTAAGGCTGGCACGCAAGCTCGGCGGCTGCGCGGCCCGGCCTCTGGCGGGCAGCAGCCTGACGCGGCAGGGCGGCAAGCTGGTCCTGGCGGCGAAACCCGCCTATCGCGCGCTCGTCACCGAAACCGTGGAGAAGGACCTACGCTCGCTCGCCGCCTGGCTGGGGCTGGAGCCGGCGGTCGAGGCGCTTGGCTGATCGGGCCGCACGCGCGGCGACCGCGGGAAACTCCGCGACGCCGGAACGTTCAACGCGGTCGGACCACCGAGGCGGCCGACGATAAAACGCCGTCCCCTGCCATGGCAAAGAACGGCCCAAAAGGAAAATTGGCGCGCCG
>JASGGH010000055.1:0-18850 GCA_047605105.1 Novosphingobium sp.
GGCACCGACAACCACCTGATGCTGGTCGACCTGACCTCCAAGGAGATCACCGGCAAGGCGACCGAGAAGGGCCTCGATCGCGCTTCGATCACCTGCAACAAGAACGGCATCCCGAACGACACCCGCTCGCCCTTCGTCACCTCGGGCATCCGCCTCGGCACCCCGGCGGGCACGACCCGCGGCTTCGGCGAGGAGGAGTTCCGCCAGATCGGCGGGCTGATCGCCGAAGTGGTCGAAGGCCTGCGCAAGAACGGCGAGGCAGGCGACGCCCAGGTCGAGGCCTCGGTCGCGGCCCGCGTCGAGGAGCTTTGCGCACGCTTCCCCATCTATCAAGGAATGTGAGTGCGCTGCCCGTTCTGCGCCCATGACGACAGCCAGGTAAAGGATTCGCGGCCCACCGAGGACAACACCGCGATCCGCCGCCGCCGCCAATGCGAAAGCTGCGGCGCGCGGTTCACCACCTTCGAGCGCGTGCAACTGCGCGAGATCGTCGTGGTCAAGAGCGGCGACAAGCGGGAGCCGTTCGACCGGGCCAAGATCGAGCAGTCGGTCGCGCTGGCCACCCGCAAGCGCGGGGTGCCGCAGGAACGGCTCGACCAGCTCGTCTCGGGCATCCAGCGCCGGATCGAGACCCTGGGCGAGAGCGAGGTTCCGGCCAAGTCGATCGGCGAGATGGTGATGGACGGCCTGCGCCAGTTGGATTCGGTCGCCTACATCCGCTTCGCCTCGGTTTACCGGGACTTCAGCGAGGCCAGGGACTTCGAGGAATTCGCCAGCACGGTGCGGGATATAAGTGCGAGCTGACCCGGTTAGATAGATCCGTTCCTCCCGAGCGAAGTCGAGGGACTAGTTCGAGCGAAGCGAGAACCGCGCAACATGGCCTTCTACACCTACATCCTGCAGTGCGCGGACCGCTCCTACTATACCGGACACACGGACGACCTGGATAAGCGGATCGCGCAGCATCAGTCCGGAGCAATCCGCGGCTATACTTATGACCGGCGCCCGGTCGAACTGATGTGGCTGCAGGAATTCCCGACCCGCTACGAAGCTCTATCGGCTGAGATCAAGATCAAGAACTGGTCACGGACCAAGAAAGAGGCCCTGATCGCCCAGGACTGGGACCGCCTCAAGCTCTACTCCCGTCCGCCGGCGGAGCGCTTCGGCCTCGCTCACGCTCGGCATAGTCCCTCGACTTCGCTCGGGAGGAACGGGGAGGTGGTTTCATCTCCCGAGCCTGTCGAGGGAGTGGTTCGAGCGCAGCGAGAACCCGGGGGCAGCCCCCACCCCGTCATCGTCCTCGTCCGCCCCCAGCTCGGCGAGAACATCGGCAAGGCGGCGCGGGCGATGCTCAATTTCGGGCTGACCGAGATGCGCCTGGTCACGCCGCGCGACGGGTGGCCCAATCCCGGCGCCGGGCCGGCCGCCGCGGGCGCCGATGTCGTGCTCGAACGCGCCACGGTGCACGAGAGCCTGGCCGAAGCCGTGGCCGACTGCGCCAACGTCTATGCGACCACGGTGCGCAAGCGCGGGGTGACCAAGCCCGTCGTCACCCCCGAGCAGGCCGCGCGCGAGATCCATGCGCAGCCCGGCCGCTCGGCCTATGTCTTCGGGCCGGAGCGGTCGGGGCTGGAGACCGAGGACGTCGCCCTCGCCCGCGCGATCCTGACCGTGCCGATCAATCCCGAGTTCGGCTCGCTGAACCTGGCCCAGGCGGTGATCCTCTGCGCCTACGAGTGGTCGAAGCACCAGGGCCTGGCTCAGCCCACCGCCGAGGACCTGCTCCCTCCCGCCCCGCAGGAGGAACTGGAAGGCATGATCGCGCAGCTCGAGGGCATGCTGGAGCCGCGCGGGTACTTCTTCCCGCACAGCCGGGCCGAGGCGACCCGGCTGACCTTGCGCAACATGCTGACCAAGCCGGGCTGGAACCACCTCGAGGTGCGGACCATGCGCGGCGTCCTCAGCACCCTGCGGCGCAAGCCCGATCCCGAGGCTTGACCTTTCGCGCCGCCCCGTCTAGACGCGCCCCTTCGCAATTGACCCCGCACTCCGGTGAAGCGGCGGTCGCACCAGGCAAACGGCCTGGTGGTGCGGTTCCGGACTAGAGCGCCGCGATCCTCGCGGTGCATGGCAAATTGAAAGGAACGCTCGCATGTCGAAGCGTAACGCATCGAAGTACAAGATCGACCGCCGCCTGGGCGAGAACATCTGGGGCCGCCCGAAGAGCTCGGTCAACCGCCGCTCCTACGGCCCGGGCCAGCACGGCCAGCGCCGCAAGAGCAAGATCTCGGACTTCGGCATCCAGCTCCGCGCCAAGCAGAAGCTCAAGGGCTACTACGGCGAAGTCACCGAGAAGCAGTTCAAGCGCACCTACCAGCAGGCCGCGCAGATGAAGGGCGATACCGGCCAGAACCTGATCGGCCTGCTCGAGCAGCGCCTCGACATGATCGTCTACCGCGCCAAGTTCGCGCCGACGATCTTCTCGGCCCGCCAGATCGTTTCGCACGGCCACATCCGCGTCAACGGCGTGAAGTGCAACATCGCCTCGCGCCGGGTCTTCCCGGGCGACGTCATCAGCCTCGGCACCAAGGCCAAGGAAATGGCGCTGATCGCCGAGGCCCAGTCGCTCGCCGAGCGTGAGATCCCCGACTATGTCTCGCCCGACGGCACCGACAAGGTCACCTTCGTCCGCGTCCCCACGCTCGACGAAGTGCCCTATCCGGTGAAGATGGAACCGAACCTGGTCGTCGAGTTCTACTCGCGCTAAGCTCGGGGCTAGGCCACGAAATTCGCAGGGCGGTCCGCGAGGGCCGCCCTTCTTCTTTGGGTCACGCGGAGCCGCGAAGGCGCGGAAATGCGGCGCCGGATTCCCCGCGCGACCCGAGGATCTGCCCCCTTCCCTACCGGCAATAGCCGCGGCGGAACTGGGCAGCGAAGGCGCTGAAGGTCCCGGCGGCGATCGCTTCGCGCATAGCCTGCATCAGTTGCTGGTAGAAGGTCAGGTTGTGCTCGGTCAGCAGCATCGCGCCGAGGATCTCGCCCGACCTGGTCAGGTGATGGAGATAGGCGCGGCTGTACCTGGTGCAGCAGTCGCCCGGGCAGCGCGGGTCGAGCGGGGCCAGGTCCTCCGCGTGGCGCGCATTGCGCAGGTTGAGCGGACCGTTCCAGGTGAAGGCCTGACCGTTGCGGCCCGATCGGCTCGGCAGGACGCAGTCGAACATGTCGACCCCGCGCTCCACCGCGCCGACGAGGTCGTCGGGCTTGCCCACCCCCATCAGGTAGCGCGGGGCGTGCTCGGGCAACTGGCCCGGGGCGAAGTCGAGCGTGGCGAACATCGCCGCCTGCCCCTCGCCCACCGCCAAGCCGCCGATGGCGTAGCCGTCGAAGCCGATGTCGCGCAGGGCATCGGCGCTCTCGCGGCGCAGGCCCTCGTCGAGCGCGCCCTGCTGGATGCCGAACAGCGCCGCGCCTTCGGCGTGCTCGCCGCCGGCATCGAAGCCGTCGCGGCTGCGCCTGGCCCAGCGCATCGACATCTGCATGGAGCGGGCGATGATCTCGCGGTCCTGGTCGGCGCGCGGGCATTCGTCGAAGGCCATGACGATGTCGGAGCCGAGCAGCCGCTGGACCTCCATCGAGCGCTCGGGCGTCAGGTGATGCTTCGACCCGTCGAGATGGCTCGAGAAGGTCACCCCCTCCTCGGTGATCTTCCTGAGGTCGGACAGGCTCATCACCTGGTAGCCGCCGCTGTCGGTGAGGATCGGGCGGTCCCAGTTCATGAACCGGTGCAGCCCGCCGAGCCGCGCGACCCGTTCAGCGCCGGGGCGCAGCATCAGGTGATAGGTGTTGCCGAGCAGGATGTCGGCCCCGGTAGCCCGCACGCTCTCGGGCTTCATCGCCTTGACCGTGGCCGCGGTGCCGACGGGCATGAAGGCCGGGGTGCGGATTTCGCCGCGGCGCATGGCGATCGTGCCGGTCCGGGCCTTGCCGTCGGTGGCGGAGATGGTGAACTGGAAGCGCGGCGGCATCGGGTGCGCTTAGCTCCCGCTTGCCCGATCCGCAATCTCCCGCCAAAGCCCGCGCATGATCGAGCCCTGGGTCTATGCCGTGCTTCCCGCCATCGCCGTGGTCAGCGGCTTCGTCGATGCCATCGCGGGCGGCGGCGGGCTGATCCTGATGCCCGCCATCCTCGGGGCCGGACTGCCCCCGCACCTCGCGCTCGGCACCAACAAGCTCCAGTCGATCGCCGGGACGACCACGGCCTTTCGCAACTATCTGCGCGGGGGCAAGGTCGATTGGCGCGGCAACCTGCCCTCGGCCGCGGTCAGCTTCCTCGGGGCCGCCGCCGGGGCGCTGGTGGTCCAGCTCATCAGGCCCGAGGCGCTTCGCCTGGTCGTGCCGATCCTGCTGCTGGTGGCCGCGGCCTACGTGATCTTCTCGCCGCGGATGACCGACGACGATGCGCACCAGCGGCTGAGCCAGGCCGGCTATGCCCCCATCGGCGGCGGCATCGGCTTCTACGACGGCTTCTTCGGCCCCGGCACCGGCTCGTTCTTCGTCACCAGCCTCGTCGCGCTGCGCGGCCTCGGCCTGACCCGGGCCACCGGGACCACCAAGATGCTCAACGCCGCCAGCAACCTCGGCAGCCTCCTCGTCTTCATCGCCGGCGGCAAGGTGCTCTGGCTGCTCGGCCTGGCGATGGCCCTGGGCGCGATGACCGGAGGCTGGCTCGGCTCGCACTTCGCGATCCGCCACGGCGCCAGGCTGATCCGGCCGCTGCTGATCGTGATCTCGCTCGCCCTGACCGGGCGGCTGATCTGGCAATTCTTCAGCTCCTGAGCCGCCAGGCCGGGGCAGGATTGTCAGCAGCAGCAGCCGGGGATGATGAAGGCGCCGTAGGGCACTCCGCCGACCTCGCTCCTCCGCCGGACTTGGGAGCATAGGCCTTGCACAGCCCCCGAATGTCGAGAATCGGTTCCATCAGGTTCCTTTTCGCACGATCCGCAGCCAAGGATTGAGGTCCGGCTCCCCGACCTTGGTCAAGGTATTGGTGTCGCGGTGCCGGAACAGGCTGTCGGTGCCGCGGACCATCAGCATGGTATCGCTGACGTAGCTCCAGGTCCCGTCGGCATGGAACTCGACCTCGATCCGGTATTCGTCGGTGCGGAAGGCCTCCTCCAGGAAGGTCGTCGAGCAGATTCCGTAGTCGGTCGCCCCGCGCGTCGCCTTCAGCGACAGCCGGTCCGCATCGGCCGCGGCATGGCCACCGGCGATCGCCGTCTGCCCGCGCGGGATCGTCAGGGTCTGCATGATCAGGCCCGTCGCCGGTTCCCACAGCCAATAGCCGACCTGGTCGTGGAAGGTGGTGTCCTCCTCCTCGGTGTTGATGTGGAGATGGTAGCGCAGGCCGTAAAGCAGCTGCGGCCCGTTGGCCTGCGGATCGATCGGCTGCATTTCGATCCGCTCGTAGAATTCGCGGCGCTCGGGGCCGTCGGCCTTGGGGTTGACGTCGACGCCCTTGCGCCCTTCCCAGATCCCCGCGAGCCGCCGCAGCGGCCCGAGGTTGGCGAGCGTATCGGGATCGATGTCCTCGGGCTCGGTGAAGATGTCGTCGGGTATCGCCATGGCCGTGTCCTGTACTCGCGGCGCCCCTCGGCCGCCTGCCGACTATGCCGGGCTGGGGATCAAGACGGCAAGAGCAAGCTCGCATCGCCGTAGCTGTAGAAGCGACAGCCCTGGCCGATCGCATGGCTGCGCCTGCAGGTTCGGACATATTCCCACAAGCCCGGCGATAGTGGGCAGGCGCCGGCTCTGGAAACGCTCCTCAGCAGGATTTTCGCCGCGCCATTCAGGCCGTGGTCGGTTCCTGTGCCGACCAGACGCTGTCTCGCGGCCCCACTCTAGCGCGGCGCCGGGCGGCCAAGGCCATGAGCGCAAACGCAATTGCCCCGATGATCGCCACGATATCGACCAGCAATGTCGATCCGCCGTGATTCCAGCCGCCGACGAGCGAGGCGATCGGAACAAGCGCGGTTGCCAATGATGCCGTCCAGGCCAGTTCGGAGCCGCTGCGGGCGGCCCCGCGCAGCAAGGCCCAGCCGACCGCGGCAATGAACGCCGCGTAATAGATCCGGCTGTGCCATGCCGCGCCGGCCAGATCGGCAGGCAGTACTTTCGCCGCGGCGATCGTGAGCGAGATGCCGGCCACGCAGCCGAGGGGCACGCCAACGGTCAGGGAGCCGAGAATTCGCGTCGCCCGCGTCTGCTCGACCGCCCCGCCCTTGCGCTCCTTCTTCCGCCGGCTTTCGATCCACAGCAGGTTGCCGGAATAGAACAGGAAGGCGCCGGCAAGGCCGAGGAGGAAATAGGCCCAGCGCACGGGCGGCCCGCCGTAGTTGCCGAAATGCAGCGCGAAGAAGCTCGATACCGCAGCGAACCAGCCGCCCTGCCTGCCCGGCAGGTAGTCCGCGACCACGATCTCGCCGGTGACGGTATCGACCTCGCCGAGGCCGAAAGTCGCCCCGCGGAGGCCATAGCGGGGATCGCTGCCCTGAACGTGGCCGTGCGGGCCTTCCTCGGGGTTCGTCTCGTAGCTGATGCCATGAATCGTGAAGCCGGGCATCTGCCGCTCGATCCGCCGGATCAGCTCGGCCGGCGGCAGCACCTTGCCCGAATTCGGGGGGCCGTGCCGCTCCTCGGCCCTGGCGGCCTGGGCCGCGCCCACCTTCTGCACCGCGCGCTGCACGTCGTAGATCTGATCGTGGAAGGCGAAGATCACCGCGGTCAGCGCCATGACGATGTGGAAGGGCAGGCTGAACAGGCCCAGCACGTTATGCAGATCGAGCCACATGCGCTTGAGGTTCCTGCCGAAGCGCAAGGCGAACAGGTCCTTTACCAGGCTGGGCAGCAGGCAGATCACGCCGGAGACGAGCGCGACCGCATAGAGCAGCGCGATGATGCCCATGATCGGCATTGCCACCTCGTGATCGAACGGCAGGCCGACCTGCTGGTGCAGCACGTCGATCAGCTGGGCGACCTCGGAGGGCTTGCGGGTCGAGACTTCCAGCGATCCATCCGCGGCCAGGCTCGCGTAATAGGTGATGCCGGGATCGCGCCGGTTGCCCGTGCTCCAGCTAATTCGAGCCGGCTGCTCGGGGCCGGTAATCAGGTTGACCCGGTAGTTCTTGCGCGCCTCGGGATGGGCGGCAAGCACCTTCTCGATCAGTTCCGGCGTGCGTTCCAGCGAGGGCGGGGCGGAGAGCTCGGGCGGCGGCGACGCCCAGCGCTGCAACGGTTCCTCGAACATCGTGATCGCGCCGGCATAGAACGCGATGAACAGCGCCAGGCCGGAGATAATGCCGACCCAGCTGTGGATGTCCTTGTAGGTGCGGACGATATCGGTGCGCATGGTCGTTCAGCTCATGAAGGCACGGATGCCGGCGTAAAGCGCCCAGGCGATCACGTTGGCGATGGCGAGCCAGCCCCAGGCCCGCGCGGTGGAGCGGAACAGGAAGCAGAGGCCCAGGATCAGGCTCCAGATGGGGGCGGTCAGCCACATCGCCAGCTGGCCTTGGGGAGTGAAATAGGAATCCCCGTCGGAGAACAGCACCGTAAAGATGCTGGTCAGCCCGATTGTCAGCGCGAAGCCGAGGACGACCGCGGCCGAAGCCTTGCCGAACCAGTCGCGGCTGGTGAGTTCTCCCGCGCTCATCGCACGTTCTCCCGCCGGAAGTAGAGCCAGCGGACGACGATGGGCGGCACGGTCCACAGCAGCATGAGCCCGACCGACCAGGTGAAGACGGCGGTGGCCGGGCCCATCACCCGCAACAGCAGCGCCAGGGACACCGCCAGCCCGCCCGCGCCCAGGATCAGCATCGGCCTGCGGGGCACGTCACCCTTGGTCAGCGGCTGGTTGGGCGAACGCAGGTAGAGGCAGGTCGCCCCGACCGTCAGCGAGATCGCGGCCAGGATGGCGAAGATCATTTCCGGTCTCCTTCCGATAGAAAGCCGAGCGCAGGCACGAGCGCGGCCAGCATGGTCCCGCCGTGTCCCTGGCCCTTGAGATCGATGAAGGCGACTTGCGCCGGCGGATCGAGCGCCTTCAGCCGTCCGGCAAGCTGCCGGGCCGTCTCGGTGGCGGGCGCTCCCCCCAAGGCGCCGCGCTCATCGCCTCCGGCCGCGATCAGCAGGCGGCCATTGGAACGCGGGGAGCGGGCATAGGCCTTTTCCAGGTTCGCCAGCAGATCGCCGCCGAACCACAGCGACGGACTGACCGCGATGCCCGTCTCGAACATGCCGGGGCGGGTCAGGCAGGCATCCAGGGTCAGCAGGCCGCCGAAGCTGTGGCCAAGGATGGCCTGCCGCCGCGGGTCGATGGACCAGCGCCGGGCGAGTTCGGGCATGAGCCGGCCGGAGAGGAAATCGAGGAACGCCTCCGCGCCGCCCGTCGGGAGGCCCGCGGCGGGCGCTCCTGCGGGAATCGTCCAGCCGGGCGCGGCCGGCGTGTAATCGAACACCCGCCGTGCCAGGCTGCCGGACTCGATCGCGACGATCAGCCTGTCCTCGGCCCCGCTGCGGGCTCCGGCCCGCGCCAGCCGGCGCATCGTCTGGGTGACGATCGCGAAGTTGTCCTCGCCGTCGAGCACGTAGAGCGCCGGCCAGCCCTGCGGCGGGGGCGGCGTCGCGGGCCAGGATACCATCACCCGGTAATCGTGGCCGTCGGCCGCCTTCACCGACAGCACGGCGGTACGCTCAATGGCATAGGCCGGCTCCGGCCCCGCGACGGATGCCGCTGCCGGGGCGTGAGCCGCCGCCGCGAGAACCGCGAAGGCCAGCGCCTTGACCGCAGCCTTCCCGCCGGCCGGGGCAGGCCAGAAGGACCGGCCGTGGCGAAGCGCTTCCCCGGGCATCAGAACGAAATCGTCGCAGTGCCCCAGAAGCGCCGCCCCTCGTCGACCATCCAGTTTCCGTCGAGGCCGGTATACCGGCCGCGGTCATCCACCGGCACGATCTTGTCCGTCAGGTTCAGCACCGCCGCCCTCAGCGAGAAATGCTCGTTGACGGTGAAGTTGACCCCCAGATCCAAAGTAGCACTCGCCTCCCGTTCACGGGTGCGCAGCGCGCCGTTGCGGAAACCGGAATAATACTGGCGTCCCGTGTAGTAGCCCAGCACATAGGCGCTGATCTGGTCCGTCGCCTTCCAGTCCAGGCGGACATTCGCCATATGCTCGGGCGTCTTGTCGAGCGGCAGGCCGTCGAGCGAACTGCCGTCGAACGCGGGCTCGCCGCCGCCGCGACGCTGGGAATCGGTGTAGGTGTAGTTGGCCGTGAGCAGCAAGGCCGGGGTGATCGGCAGGCTGGCGTTCACTTCCACGCCCTTGATGACCACCCGGTCGATATTGTCATAGACATAGAGCGGCCGCGCTGGATTGACCGGGTCGTCCAGGCCCGAATCGAAGCTCACGACCTTGTTCTTGAAGTTCGTATGGAACAGGGTGACGCCGAAGCCCAGCTTGCCCTCGCCATCGTAACGCAGGCCGATTTCCTTGGTCGTGCTGATTTCGGGCTTCAGGTTCGGATTGCCGCAAAGCGGCCCACGGACGAGCGAGCCGCCGCCGGTCGTCATGCAATAGGCGGCGGTGCTTTGCCGCAGGGTGGGCGCCTTGAACCCGCGGGCGATGCCGCCCCGGACGGTCCAGCCCGGCGCGACGGTATAGTTCACATAGGCGCGCGGGGTGAAATGCGATCCGAACTGGTCGTAGTGGTCGAGGCGCGCGCCGCCGGTGATGGTCAGGTTGTCGAACGGCTTCACTTGGTCCTCGACGAAGAGCGCCCATGATTGACGCGTCACCTGGTCCGTGTTGACATAGCCGCTGACGCTGTCCTGGGCGGCGATGCCGGTGACCTTGGTGTGGATATACTGACCGCCCAGGGTAACCTTGTTCCAGTCCGCCAAGGGCGCCGTCACCAGGGCGTCGATCGTCCAGTTGACGAGGTTCGGCCTGTTCTGCACCACGCCGCCGGAGACGACTTCGTACTGCTCCTGCTCGCGATAGGCGGAGAGCCGAGCCTTCGCGCCGCCGAAATCGCCGTTATACGTCAGCGCCTGCGTGTTGCGGCGGTGCGTTTCGACGTAGAGCGCGCTGCTGCTGGCGGCCGACAGCCCCGGGGTGTCGGTGTAGGAAACGTAGTTATACCCTCCTTCCAGCGACAGATCATGGCCCGGCGCGAGGACTACGCTGATCTTCCCGTTGATGTTGCGGTCCCGCAAACGGTTGGCCCCGGACGTGAGCGATGTCGGGAAATAGATATGGTCCTCGGCGCGGTCGTTGATGCCGCCATAGATCTGAATGCCGATCTTGTCGGAGACAAGCGGCGCCCCGAGCCAGAAATTGCCCAGCGTCGAGTTGCCGTAGCTGCCGTCCTCCTGGACGATCCCGCCGAGCGTCACGGAGGCGCTCAAGCGCTCCGGGACCTTGCGGGTGATGATGTTGATCACACCGCCCATCGCGTCCGAACCGTAGAGCGAGGACATTGGGCCGCGAACGACCTCGATCCGCTCGATCGCCGCCAGCGGCGGGATCAAGTTGGCCTGCACGCCGCCGGTGCCGCGGTTCATGGTCTCACGGGTGGTCTGGCGCCGCCCATCGAGCATGATGAGCGTATACTCGCCCGGCATGCCGCGAATGACGATGTCCGTCGTGTTCGGATCACCGCCTACGATGCTGATCCCCTCGACATTGCGAACCGCATCTTCGAGCGAGGTGAACGGCCGGTTCGCCAGATCCTCCTGAGACAGGATCGAAATGCTTGCCGGCGCCTCGGAGATGCGCTGCTCATAGCCGGATGCGGTGACGACGATCTCATGATCGTCACCGCCCCCGTCTTTGCCCGGCAAGGACTGGGCCAAGGCGATGCCCGGCATGACGGTGGTGGCGAGCAAGCCGCCGAGAATTGATTTCCTCACTGTATGCGCTCCCGATTCGTGAAGCGCGAATAGTGAGAGGGATTTGCATTAGCAAGATGCATATTGCCATGATGGGGCGCCCCCGCACCGAGGCAGGCGGGCAATGATGCGGCTCTCGGCAGAGATCGATAGACGGCTCCCGCGGTGCAAGAGGTTTCTGGGCCTTGACGAACACCGGCCGGGTGCACCCATGTGTTCGGCCTGTTCACGCAGCACCAGGCTTGCCGGATCACACCGGATGAACAACTTCCTGCAAGCTCACAGCTAGCGCTCGAAGTGGAAATGGAGCGCAGCTATGTCAGCGACCTTGAGCGCTGAGCACGCCCCCCGGTGAAGGCACTTGGCCGCTTGGAGAACGCTCTGGCAGTCGAGCCACGCACCTTAGCCAAACCACCCGCGCATCTTTTCGGCGGCCTTTTCCTTGACTTTGTCGTCTATATAGAAGGCAACGGCCGTTACCGCTGCGGAAATAGCCCCTAAATCATCCACCAGCCCAACGCCCGGAATGAAATCGACGATCACATCTACAGGAAAAACAAAGTATGCCAAGGCCCCGTATATAGTTCTTCTAGCCCAGGCAGGGGTCGAGGGGCTTTGAGCAGCGTAAAATAGCCACAAAGCCTTTTCAACCAATTCACGGCTGGCTGATCCGGCAATCCTCTTCAATTTTTTCCAGAAAGAGGCCTGCCTATAGCCATCGGCATTCACGCTATGACCAATTGGATCGGACATCACCTCTCCTCAGGCAAGGATGTAAGAGACCGTCTGGAAAATCGCGAAAGAGCGATTTTCCAGACGGTCTCTAGCGACGACGCACGATATAGCGCAAGGCGAAAGCAAGTACCAAGGTTTCCGCGCCGGGGCCGACCGCTTCCAACTCGACAACGGTTTTTGCCTTTTCGATCTCCATCGCATTGCCGAACCCAGCACCAGCTGGGATACCGTAAACCGCCTCCCAAGGCATCCCCAGCTACGCCTGCAAATTTTGTTAGTATTGAGGATGTGAGCTGCCCGCCCCATCGCCCAAAGCCGGTATTATTTCGGGCCTTCGAGCAAGGGCGGCGATGTGGAAGCAGGACTCTTCAGGTACGAACGAGCAACCTTCCAGCCCGTCAAAGCCAGCGCCCCCGCTCCTATCGCGCCTGCAACAACAGGCCATACAGGGGCCGAAACCAAGCCGAGTGAGAGCCCAACTCCGCCCAAGGTTGACGAACCCAAGACTGTGACTGTGCTTGCTGCGTAAGCTGCACCTGCGGCGGCACCGCCATACGCTCCAGCGACAACAACGCCTCCGCCAATACCATCGACCGCCGCTTCGGGTGGAGGGAGCAATGCAGACCCCGCCTTCTGCACACCGGAAATTGCGTTTGAAGCCCAACCTAGTATTTGATCCCTGGTGTCCGTCACACCAAGCCAGACCGCTTCACCATAGTGTTTCCAGAAATCAGTTCCGAACGCAGTTTCGGAAGCGTGCCTTGCCTGACCGGGATCAATGCCGGACCCGATGGCACCGCGCGCCTGCCATATGCGCTTGTAGATGTTGAAGGCCATTAAGCCCGCCACACCCAATACAGCCAGCGCTGTCGCCAGCTTGACAACCGTGACAGCCAACCCGCCCTTGGCAGAGGTAGCCAGACCCGCCTCAATCAAAAAGGCTTCAACGGGAGCCGGGATGCCATAGAAATAGCAGTATGCGCCAGCAGCCGCGACAGCGATTGCGCCCACACTGGCTAAAACAGGGGCACTTGTTATCGTTGTTACTGCGGCTGCAAGCGCGGCAGAAGCATCTGTAAAAGCAGATATGACGGCTGCATTAACAAACGTGTTTGCTACATAGCCACCAGCCGCATGGATAATGGCACCCCCACTAACATGCTCTACCAGATAGATTGGCAAGAATGGAACCGCTGCAATCGCCACTATCGTCACCCCCTTTTAAGGAGCGACGTTCGGCTTCAACCTCGCGCCACCCCTATGTCCTCTTGGAGCGACGGCCGAAGCCGGATGTTAGTAACCTACTCAGCGCAGGCGCATGCGCTTGTGGCTTAGCTGCCACCCGGCCTCCGAATTTCGGTGACCGAGTCTGCTGGGAGGGGGTACTACGCCCCACCTTCCGGCTTTCACGGAAGGCACTGGGGTTTTGGCGCGATATCAGGGCAATCGCAAGAGCAACCCTGGCCTGTTCATATAAGATGGTCGGATTTGCGCGACTGGTTTTGCAATAGGCGATCCGATAGGAAGCCCCCCGCCCTATCCTCCAGGCAGCAACAGGCTCGCATCCCCATAGCTGTAGAACCGATAGCCTTCCTCGATCGCGTGCCGATAGACCGCCTGCATCCGTTCCAGCCCCATCAGCGCCGAAACCAGCATGAACAGGGTCGAGCGGGGCAGGTGGAAGTTGGTCATCAGGCCATCGATGGCCCGAAAGCGGTAGCCCGGCGTGATGAAGATCGCGGTATCGCCTGCGAACGGGCGGATCATGCCATCCTCGCCGCAAGCGCTTTCGAGCAGGCGCAGGCTGGTCGTGCCGACCGCGATGACCCGCCCTCCGGCCGCGCGGGCGGCATTGAGGCGGTCGGCGGCGGCCTGATCGATGCGGCCCCATTCGGCGTGCATCGCATGGTCGGCGGTATCGTCGGCCTTGACCGGCAGGAAGGTGCCCGCGCCGACGTGGAGCGTGAGGGTCTCGTGCGCGATCCCCGCCGCGGCGAGCGAGGCCATCAGCTCGGCGGTGAAATGGAGCGCCGCCGTGGGCGCCGCGACCGCGCCTTCCTCGCGCGCGAACATGGTCTGGTAGTCGCTCCGGTCGGCTTCGTCGGTCGGGCGCTTACCGGCGATATAGGGCGGCAGCGGCATGGTCCCGGCGCGTTCGAGCAGGACTTCGACCGGTTCGTCGCCGGCGAAGGCCAGCGTCCACGACCCATCGGCATGGCGGTGCTCGGCAAGCGCGGCCACCCCGGCGGGAAACGCGATTTCGTCTCCTTCGCGCAGGCGCTTGCCGTTGCGGACGAAGGCCTGCCAGCGCCGCAGGTCGATCCGCTTGTGCAGCGTTGCGCCGACCCGCGCCCCGCCCCCGCCCGGGCTCGGCCGCCGCCCTTCGAGCCGGGCCGGGATGACGCGGGTGTCGTTGAACACCAGCACGTCGCCGCGGCGCAGGAGCCGGGGCAAGTCGCGCACGGTCAGGTCGGCACAGCCGGCACCGCCTTCGACCACCAGCATTCGCGCCGCATCGCGCGGCTTCACCGGGCGCAGGGCGATGCGCTCGGGCGGCAGTTCGAAATCGAAGAGATCGACGCGCATCGGTTGCTCGTCATCCCGGGCTCGCCCAGGGACAACGACTAACGACTATTGCGCCGGCGTTGCCGGAAGTTCCGCCGCCGGCGCAGGTGCCGCGGCAGGCTCAGCCGCAGGAGCAGGAGCAGGCGCGGATTCAGCCGCCATCGAGGCCCGCGCGATCTTGGTCGGATTGGCGGGCGGCTCGCCCTTGGCGATCGTGTCGACGACATCCATGCCGCCGATCACGCGCCCGAAATTGGTATACTTCCGGTCGAGCGCGAAGCGCGGATAGAAGACGATGAAGAACTGGCTGTTGGCGCTGTCCGGACTATCGGCGCGGGCCATCGAGACCGAACCGCGTACGTGCGGGACCGAATTGAACTCGGCCTTCAGGTCGGGCAGCTTGGACCCGCCGGCCCCGGTGCCCGTGGGGTCGCCCGTCTGGGCCATGAAGCCGTCGATCACGCGGTGGAAGATCACCCCGTTGTAGAAGCCTTCCCGCGTCAGCTCCTTGATCCGCTCGACATGGTTCGGCGCCCAGGTCGGCATCAGGCGGATGGTCACGCGGCCGCCGTTCGACAGGTCGAGGAACAGCACGTTCTGGGGATCGTGGGTCGGGTCGGGATCGACCACCGCGCTCACGTAGGGCCGGGGCGCGACCACCGGTGCAGCCTTCTTGGCCAAAGCAGGAGTCGCGACCAGCGACAGGGTCAGCGCCAGGGCAGCGAAATGACGGCGGTTCATCGGTTTGAATTCTCCCGGAATACGCGCCGCGAATAGCCGCCGCCGTCTGTCATGGCAATGAACGGATATGCCCCGCCGCCCAGGACCGATCGCCATTCAGCCCTGACGGCCTGCAAATGGCGGTTCTCCGTGCTTCCGGTGCTCACGTACTGTGGGTACGCTGCGCTCCGGGTCACGGAGAACCGCCATTTTCGGCGCGTCATCATCTGAATGGCGATTGATCCTAGTAATCCCCGAGCCGGCCCCGCACCTCGACCCGGGCGAGGACATCCACCTTTACCGCCGGGCTCACGAAGCGCGAGATGTCGCCGCCGAAGAGCGCGATTTCCTTGACCAGCTTGGAGGCGATCGGCTGCAGGCCGACATCGGCCATGAGGAAAACCGTCTCGATCCGGTCGTTGATCTGCTGGTTCATCCCGGCCATCTGGTATTCGTATTCGAAGTCCGCGACCGCGCGCAGGCCGCGCACGATCACGCTGGCGCCCTGCTTCTCGGCGAAGCGCATCAGCAGGGCGTTGAAGCCGATCACCTCGACGTTTTCCAGCCCCAGCGCCGCCACTTCGCGGTTGACCATCGCGATCCGTTCGTCGGGCGAGAACATCGGGTCCTTCGACAGGTTGGTCGTCACGCCGATGATCAGCCGATCGACCAGCTTGGCGCCGCGCCGGATGATGTCGGCATGACCGAGCGTGATCGGATCGAACGTCCCCGGATAGACGCCGATGCGCTCCGCCTGGCCGATGCCCATCAGCGGTCCCTTTCGACGATGAAGCGCGCCACCGCGCGCAGCAGGTCGGCCTCGGCGCCGTGCTGCGAGAGATGGGTGATCGCCTGTTCGACCAGCATGTGCGCCTGGGCCCGCGCGCGTTCCGGGCCGAGCAGCGAGACGAAGGTCTGCTTGCCGGCCTCGGCATCCTTGCGCAGCGCCTTGCCGGCAGCTTCCTGATTGCCCTCATGATCGAGCAGGTCGTCGGCGATCTGGAACGCCAGGCCGATGTCGCGCGAATAGCCGCGCAGGTGGGTACGGCCCTCGACCGGAACCTTGCCGAGGATCGCGCCCATCTCCACCGCCGCGCCGAGCAAGGCTCCGGTCTTGAGCTGCTGGAGCCGGGTGACGGTGGGCAGGTCGAAGTCCGAAGTCTCGGCGACGATGTCCATCATCTGCCCGCCGGCCATGCCGTTCGCGCCGCTGGCCTGGGCCAGGGCCTGGACCAGCTCGATCCGCGTGAACGGATCGCCGCTCGTCGCCGCATCGGCCAGCACCTCGAAGGCGAAGCACTGCAGCGTGTCGCCGGCGAGCACCGCGGTCGCCTCGTCGAAGGCCTTGTGCAGCGTCGGCTTGCCGTGCCGCAGGTCGTCGTCGTCCATGCAGGGCAGATCGTCGTGGATCAGCGAATAGACGTGGATCGCTTCCAGGGCGACCGCCGCGCGGAGCGCCGCGGTGCGATCGACCCCGTACATCTCGGCCGTGGCGGTCAGCAGCAGGGGCCGCAGCCGCTTGCCCCCGGCGATCGCCGCATAGCGCACCGCCTCATAGAGCCTGGCGCGGGTGTCGGCGGGAACCGGCAGCAGCGCATCGAACAGCGAATCCACCTCGCGCTGGATGCGGGCGATGCCTTGCGCGAGCAGGCCGTCCTTCAGGATCAGGTCGGGCATGTCAGCGATCCGCGCCGTCGAGCGGCTGGACGCCAGCAACCTGCCCGTCCGGCCCGGCGACGATCTTCTCGATCCGCGCCTGCGCCGCGTCGAGCCGTGCCTGGCAATGCTTGCGCAGGTGCTCGCCGCGTTCGTAGAGGGTGATCGAATCGTCCAGCGGAACGTCGCCGCTCTCGAGCCGGCGAACGACCTCCTCCAACGCGCGCAAGGCGTCTTCGAAGCTCAATGTACCGATGTCGGGGCTAGTCTGGTCCATTGCCGAGCAATGACGGGCGGCGGGCCACCGGTCAAGGCAGGCTAACCGGCGTCGGCTTCGAAAAAGCGCCGCTGCTGCAACCGCTGGCTGCGAAAGTACCACCAGCCCAGCAGCAGCAAGGGGCCCAGCACCACGGGGGTCAGCGGGAAGTCCTCGACTCCGATCCCGAATTTCAGCACGCCCCCGAGCACCCCGAGCAGGCCGACGACCAGCAACATCGGCTCCGTGTTCATGTAATGCGCGTAGGTCGCGGTGCCGTCGCTTCGCCGCACGCCGATGAAGGCCGTGGCCCCGCCCGACGTCGCGACGTACCAGCGCCCCTCGCCTCCGCGGCGAATCTCGTCGATCACCGCCCCGCCGGCGGCAAGCTTGCCGAAGGAGCGGACCTGGCCGTTCGCCCGGGTGATCGCGAGGCCATTGTAGCGGGCATATTTCCGCCTGCCCCCGGCGGGCTCGGACGACCCAAGATTGCCCTCGATCACCTCGACTGCCATCGCGCTTGCTCCCCGGCCTGGAGACCATGCCTATCATGGCCGGCCACTGAGGCAAACACGCCCCAAAAACCGCTCATGCCGGCTAGCAAGAATGGGGCGGCGCGGCTAAGGCGCGGCCATGTCAGACGCAGCCACCGCCTCCGCCCCGACCGCCTCGCTCGAAGTCGCCCTCAGCCACGGGCTGTCCGAGGAGGAATATGCCACGATCCTCAAGGCCCTGGGGCGCGAGCCCAACTACGTCGAGCTCGGCATCTTCTCGGTGATGTGGTCGGAGCACTGCTCCTACAAGTCGAGCAAGCTCCACCTGATGAAGCTGCCCACCAAGGCCCCCTGGGTGATCTGCGGCCCCGGCGAGAACGCCGGCGTGATCGACATCGGCGACGGTCAGGCCGCGATCTTCAAGATGGAGAGCCACAACCACCCGAGCTACATCGAGCCCTACCAGGGCGCGGCGACCGGCGTGGGCGGCATCCTGCGCGACGTCTTCACCATGGGCGCGCGGCCCGTCGCCAACCTGAACGCGCTGCGCTTCGGCCGGCCCGACCACCCCAAGATGAAGCACCTGGTCCAGGGCGTGGTCGCGGGGATCGGCGGCTACGGCAACTGCGTCGGCGTGCCCACGGTCGGCGGCGAGACCAATTTCCACCCGGCCTACGACGGCAACATCCTGGTCAACGCGATGACCGTGGGCGTCGCCGAGACCGACAAGATCTTCTATTCGGCCGCCACCGGCCTCGGCAATCCGATCGTCTACGTCGGCTCCAAGACCGGCCGCGACGGCATCCACGGCGCGACCATGGCCAGCGCCGACTTCGGCGAGGACATCGAGGAGAAGCGCCCGACCGTGCAGGTCGGCGATCCCTTCGTCGAGAAGCTGCTGATCGAGGCCTGCCTGGAACTGATGGCGACCGACGCGATCGTCGCGATCCAGGACATGGGCGCGGCGGGGCTGACCTCCAGCTCGGTCGAGATGGCCAGCAAGGGCGGCGCGGGCATCCGCCTGAACATGAACGCCGTGCCGTGCCGCGAAGAGGGCATGACCCCCTACGAGATGATGCTGTCGGAGAGCCAGGAGCGCATGCTCATGGTGCTGAAGCCCGGCAAGGAGGCCATGGCCGAGGCGATCTTCAAGAAGTGGGAGCTGGACTTCGCGGTGATCGGCGAAGTGACCGACACCGGCCACATGGTGCTGGAATTCGACGGCGAGGTGGTCTGCGACATTCCGCTCGGGCCGCTGGCGGACGAGGCGCCGCTCTATGATCGGCCCGCCGCATCGAAGGCCGAGTATCAGGCCTGGGCCGCAGTCAAACCGCTCGGCGAGGTGCCCGCCTCGACCGACATCGGCGCGGACCTCCTGAAGCTGATGGCCAGCCCCGATCTCGCCTCGCGGCGCTGGATCTGGGAGCAGTACGACAGCCAGGTCGGCGCGGACACGCTGCAAAAGTCGGGCGGCGACGCGGC
>JASGGH010000056.1:0-18605 GCA_047605105.1 Novosphingobium sp.
CTGCCGCGTTCGCCGCGGCTGCGGCCGCAGGCGGCGGCCGAGCAGCCCGGCGCGGCCGTGGGCGACCTGCGCCATCCCCGGCTCGACCTGCCGTCGAAGGCGAGCGGCAGCCATGTCTTCGCCGCCGACGTCCGCCTGCCCGGCATGGTCTTCGCCGCGATTCGCCACGCGCCCCTCGGCGAGGCTGCGCTGGGCACGGTCGACGAAGCCGCGGCGCGGGGCATGGACGGGTTCCTCCGCCTGGTGAAGGGCCCCGACTGGCTCGGCGCCGTGGCGGAGAACTGGTGGGCGGCTGAGCGCGCGCTGGCCGCCATCGCGCCGCGCTTCACCGCGAGGAACCGCGCCGACAGCGAGCGGATCGACGCGGCGCTGCACCAGGGCCTGCACTTCGGCGATGCCGTGACCATGGCCGAGCGCGGTGATCCCGGCACCTGGCTGGAGCGCAATTTCTCGCTGGCGCTGCGCTACGACGTCGCCCCCGCGCTCCACGCCACGCTCGAGACCGCGAGCGCCACGGCGCGGTTCAAGGACGGCCGGCTCGAGCTGTGGCTGGCCAGCCAGGCGCCCGAGACCGCCCGCGCCGCCGTCGCCGCCGCGCTCGACATCGCGAAGAGCGCGGTCATGCTCTACCCCGTCGCCGCGGGGGGCAGCTTCGACCGCCGGCTCGAGCACGATCACGCGGTCGAGGCGGCGCTGATCGCCCGGGAGGTCGGGCGCCCGGTGCAGCTCACCTGGTCGCGCTGGCAGGAGCACGTGGCGGGCCGCCCGCGCACTCCGGTCGCGGCGGTGCTGGCGGCGCGGACCGCGCCGAGCGGAGAGCCGGTCGCCTGGAAGGCGCGGCTCGCCATGCCCGCCAGTTCGCACGAGTTCGGCCGGCGACTGTTCGGCGGCGATACCCCGCTGCAGGCGATCGATGCCGCCGACGGCGAAGGGGACCCGCTGGCGATCGAAGGGGCGCAGCCGCCCTACCGCCTGGAGCATCTGCTCGTCCAGCACGTGCCGACCCGGATCGACCTGCCCACCGGGCGCCTGCGCGGCAATGCCCACGGCTATACCGCCTTCTTCACCGAGAGCTTCATGGACGAGCTGGCGGTCAAGGCCCGGCGCGAGCCGCTGGGTTTCCGCATGGCCCTGCTCGGCGGCGAGCCGCGCCTCGCGCAGTGCCTGCAGCGGGTCTCGGCCCTGGCGAACTGGAACGGCGGCAGCGACGGCAGCGGCCAGGGCGTCGCCTGCCACCGCATCGGAGAAGGCCGGATCGCCGCCATCGCCACGGCCCGCCGCGACGAGAACGGGGTGCGGGTCGACAAGATCTGCGCGGTCGCCGACCTGGGCCGGATCGTGAACCTCGACGTGGCGCGCCAGCAGATCGAGGGTGGGCTGGTCTTCGGCATGGGCCTCGCGATCGGGGCCAGCACCGCCTATGCCGAGGGCCTGCCCCTGATCGGGCGGCTCGGCGAGCTGGGCCTGCCGCTGCTCGCCGATTGCCCCGAGATCGTGGTCGAGCTGATCGCCAGCCACGAGGAGCCGGCCGACCCGGGCGAGCTGGGGGTCGCGGTGGTGGCCCCGGCCATCGCCAATGCGCTGTTCTCCGCGACGGGGCTGCGCTTCCGCAAGCTGCCCCTGCTTTCGGAGGACATATGATCCCCGCAGGCCACCCGAAAGCGCCGCACGGCAAGGTCGGCGTGCTGCTCGTCAACCTCGGCACGCCCGATGCGCCGACGCCGAAGGCGGTCCGGCGCTACCTTGCCGAGTTCCTCTCCGACCGCCGCGTGGTCGAGCTCCCGCCGCTGGTCTGGCAGCCGATCCTGCGCGGGATCGTGCTCAATGCCCGGCCCCGCAAGTCGGCCCATGCCTATGCCCAGGTCTGGACCGAGGACGGCTCTCCGCTGGCGGCGATCACCGTGGCCCAGGCGCGCAGCCTGCAGGCCCGGCTGGGCGAGGACATTCATGTCCTCCACGCGATGCGCTACGGCAATCCGGGCATCGCGGCGCAGCTCGCCAGGTTGAAGGCCGAGGGCTGCGACCGGGTGCTCTTCGCGCCACTCTATCCGCAATATTCGGGCGCGACGACCGCCACCGCCTTCGATGCCCTGGCCGATGCGCTGAAGGCGATGCGCTGGCAGCCCGCGATCCGCACCCTGCCGCCCTACTACGACGACCCGTCCCACATCGCCGCGCTCGAATACGACCTGTCGCGGCAGCTCTCCGCCCTGCCATTCGCGCCCGAGGCCCTGCTCCTGAGCTTCCACGGCATGCCCGAGCGCACCCTGCGGCTCGGCGATCCCTATCACTGCCAATGCCGCAAGACCGCCCGGCTGGTCGCGGCCGCGCTGCGCACCGCCTGGCCGGACCTGCGGGTCGAGACGAGCTTCCAGTCGCGCTTCGGCCGCGCCAGGTGGCTAGAGCCCGCGACCGATGCGGTTCTGGCCGACGAGGCGCGCAAGGGCACCAGGCGCCTCGCCATCGCCGCCCCGGGCTTCTCCACCGACTGCCTGGAGACGCGCGAGGAACTGGCGATCCGCGGGCGCGAACAGTTCCTGAACGCGGGCGGCGAGCAGTTCGCCGCGCTCGATTGCCTCAACGACGGCGAGGCGGGGATGCACATGCTGGAAACGCTGGTCCGGCGCGAACTGGCCGGCTGGACCTGACCGCAGGCCCGGAATCAGAAGTCGATCGCGATCCCGTTCTTCTCCCAGTCGCCGTAGCGGGTGGGCGAGAGGCCGGCCGGATCGGGCTCGTCCTTCGCCGGGCCGGGCCGGGGCGGCGGCTCGTTGGTCCAGTTGGCGGGCTTGACGAAGCCCGCGGGCCGCTTGGTGGCGCGTTCGGTCATGGCGCCTAGATGGGCGCGCTGGCTCTCGAATGCAATCTGGCCTAGGCGGCAGCGATGGACATGCGCAATCAAGAGGTTCCGGGCCTCCCCGCCCGCCGCGCCGCGCTGCGCATGCTCGACGGCGTGCTCCACCGCGGCGAGACGCTCGACCAGGTGGCGCATGGCGCCTGCCAGGGCATCCGCGGCGACGCCGACCGGGCGCTCGCCAGGGCGCTGGCCGCCGAGGCGCTGCGCTGGCTCGGCGATCTCGACGCGCTGATCGACGGCGCCACCCGCCTGCGGCTGGCGGACGACGCCAAGGTCCGTTCGGTCCTGCGGCTGATGCTGGCCGGCTGGCTGCGGCTGGAAACCCCGCCGCATGCGGTGATCGCCACGGGCCTGCCGTTGCTCGCTGGTGGGCCGCGCCGGCTGGCGCACGGAGTGTTCTCGACGCTGACGAAGAACCAGGTGGAGTTGCCCGCCGCGCCCACCTTGCCCGGCGCCGTGGCCCGGCGCTGGGGCGAGCGCTCCGAGGCGGTCGCCGCGGCCTTGGCCGTGCCGCCGCAGCTCGACCTGACCCTCCGCGACCCCGCCGAAACCGAGCGCTGGGTCCGGGAGCTCGGCGGCGTCTCGCTGATGCCCGGCCACGTCCGCCTGCCGCGCGGCGAGGCCGTGGAGCGGCTGGCGGGCTTCGCCGAAGGCGCCTGGTGGGTCCAGGACCTCGCCGCCAGCCTGCCCGCGCGCCTGCTCGGCGCGGGCGCGGGCAGGCGGGTCCTCGATCTCTGCGCCGCGCCGGGCGGCAAGACGCTGCAACTCGCCGCCGCGGGCTGGCAGGTGACCTCGCTCGACGCCAGCGCCAAGCGGCTGGAGCGGCTGCGCGAGAATCTCGACCGCGCGGGCCTGACCGCGAAGATCGTCGCCGCCGACGCCCAGCGGTGGGAGCCCGAGGCACCGTTCGACGCGGTCCTGCTCGACGCGCCCTGCACCGCCACCGGCACCGCCCGGCGGCATCCCGACGTGCTCCACCGCATCGGCCCGCGCCAGATCGCCGAGATGGCGGAGCTCCAGCGGCGCCTGCTCGCCGACGCCGAGCGGTGGATCGTGCCGGGCGGGCGGCTGGTCTACGCTGTCTGCTCGCTGGAGCGCGAGGAAGGGGAGGGGCAGGTAGCGAACGTGGCGCTGACGCCTGATCCGATCCGGCCCGAAGAGCTGCCCGCCGGCGTGCCGCCGACCGCGGAGGGCCATGTCCGCACCGATCCGGGCATGCTCGCGCAGGCGGGCGGGCTCGACGGGTTCTTCATCGGGCGATGGCGGGCTTGAATTCCTCCCCGAGCTTGTCTCGGGGAGGAACCGTCTTTCAAGGCGCCCATGGCTGATTGGTGCGGAGTATGGTGTTGAGGGTAGCGATCAGCTTGCGGATGATTGCGACGATGATGAGTGTGGGCGGTTTTCCGACATCGGCGAGGCGCTATCTGAAGGCTTTCATGACGGGATTGTGCTGCCCTGCAACGAGGGCTGCCATGTAGGCGGCATCGCACAATGGCTTGCGCCCGCCGGCGAGGGGCGCTGGCCCTGATGTTTGTCCGCCTGTGTTGCTGGCCCCATCACCGTATCGCGCTGTTGCCGCGCTGACAGTACACCGGGCTTGGCAACCGTTTTCCGTTCCGTCACATCACCTCTTGGTCACCCCGATTTCGTGTGCCCCGGTACTTTTAGGGGTTTGCGCACCTGCAACCGTAATTCGGGCTGAACTCCGCATCGATTAGGTGCAGGCGGCCGATCTGGATGCGCGGGGCAAGATGCCGCGTTGCTGGCGCAAGGGAGAGCCGCCCGCGATCGGCCGCAGAGTTGGTCGGGTTCGATTGCGAAGGTGGCAGCTACTTTCGCACCGTGACGGTGCTGGGCCTCCCCCGGTCTCAAATCAACGGAACGAGATACCTGTTTCGGAAAACTGGACCCGGCTTGGGTCGACGATTTGCATTTTGCGAAACACATCCGCACCCAAGCGCCTCAACTCCGCCGCTCGACGCGCGTTGGGCTGTTTTGCAAGTTCGGCCTGTGCCACCTGCATGGTCATGCCGGTGCCGACCATGACATAATAGGCGGTCTCCTTATCCGCGGCGGGCG
This sequence comes from Novosphingobium sp., assembly GCA_047605105.1. Lineage (GTDB taxonomy): Bacteria > Pseudomonadota > Alphaproteobacteria > Sphingomonadales > Sphingomonadaceae > Novosphingobium. Next base: position 4,937 of record JASGGH010000056.1, read on the forward strand.
CATTGGCGAGGTTGGTATCATTTACCATCGTCGCTTCAAGTTGCCGGACCAGCGGACGCACCCACGCATCGGGGAAAGACCGGTTGTGATAGGCAGCATAAGCGCCGGTCAGCAGCGCCGCCGTGCCCGTCGCCATATTATTTCTGGACGCCATACAGACGCGGCACCGTGTCGTTGAACGAGGTTATCATGGCTACATAGTTGGCGTGCGTAGCCGCTTGCTGATCGCGGCCATAGAGCGCGACAAGGGCGTTGACCCCTTTGGACTGGGCCAGCGCACCCGTGGGCCGGAAGTTCAGCGCCGCCGGCGAAGATGCAGGTCTTGCCGACACGCGTCCGGACGTCGCTTGCCGAGGCGTGGTTCTTTGAGCGGTCGCGCGCTGCGGCGTCGATTGCGATGCCTTCTTCCGGGCCTGGCGCGCCTGCTCGGACGTTCGGCGGTTGATATCATTCCACGTCACCTTGGTGAAATAATCCGTCGAAAAAGGATCAATCGTCTGTGCAATAGCAGGTTCAGACAAGTAAAATGCAGCGACTGCAATTGAAATCAGGGAGCTTTTCATCATCAATATACTCCCGAAAAAGCGCAGGACGGGATGTGATTGTCACGATACCCCAGTCAGGGCCCGAAAATGCCCCCGTTTATCTCAGCTTGCAGCTGTAATATCGGGGGCGGCCGCGCTTCAGCGTTCGACGAAACCCCTTTCCGTCAGTGTCGTGCGGTCGAAATCCACGCCGATCAATTTTGCCGCCTGCTTGGCCTGTGCGCGGACCTCGGCAAGTTCGCGGCTCTTGTTCCGCACGTCCGTCGCACGCATGTGCAGGAGCGTGGCGAGCCAATATAATTGCTCGGCATATTTCTGCTTGTCGGCGTTGCCGGCTCTGGCGAGCCCGCTGGTCGTGCCCATTCCGCGCTGGAACTGCGCCAGGACAGCGTTGTTCTCCGCTGTCGTCGTCGTCCTGCCGCTGGAAATGCTGCGGCAGACCATGATGAAATAGGTGGTGGCGGTGGCCAGGCTGTCGGTCCTGTAACCCAGTCGGCCCAACTCGGACCTGACGGCCCTCATCATGTCGATGCCGTCCAGGGCCGCGCGCGTCTGCGCGGCTTCCCGGTTACCGATCCTGCCGGATTGGACGGCCCGATCGGTGATGCCGTCCAGCATGGCCTTCTTGACCTGAGCGGTAACGGCCGGACTTGCCGTATAGGTGTAATAGCTGGCGACCGGCCTGGGCGCGGCGGGGGCCGGTCTTGCCCTTGTTGCCGAACCCGATGCTTTCTTGCCGGAAGAGCCCTTGCTGGAAGAGCCATTGCCGGATCTGAAAACGCGCTGGTTGTCGCGCATGGTCCGGAAAATCATGTCGCTCTGGATGGCGTCATACGTGTATTGGTAGCTATAGCCCCACGCGGCATCCCCATAACCGTCGGCATGGGCGGGAGACGCCCAGACGGCCGAGACCAGTGCCATGTATGCGGCAAGCAGGAACTTCGGCATGGATGTGGCTTTGTGAGTCATGGATGCTCCTCTCCCATCTTGTGAGCGCGCGCGCCTGCACAAAAACACTGATATTGCATTCAAAATGCCCATAACGCGCTCTGGAAGCCAGGGCAATTTTGTCCGTGGTCGCGGCACATCTCGGCCAAGTCGAGGCTCCGCTCGTCAAGCCGGGCCCTGTCTTGGAGCGCTATGGCGACTTCGCCGCGTTCCTTGGCGCCGGCCAAGACGACGAGGCGGCTTGGCGGCTATTGCGCATGTCCGAGATATCCGGGGGCCTCTGGGTAGCGCCGCCTGGATCGGCGCGCTCGAGATGCAAACAGGTAGGGTGCTCAAACCGCAAAAGCGCGGGCCGAAGCCGAAGAATCCGGTATTCAGTCCAGGCCGACCTTCCCGCGCCCGGCCTTCACCGCGCCGCGCTTTTTCTTGCCTTCGAGCCGGGCGGTCTTGCCGACGCGGTTGAGCCGGCTCTTCGCCCGCTTCTCGGGCAGCCGGTGCGCTTCGGTGAGGAGTTCGGCCAGGCGCTGGCGCGCATCGGCGCGGTTCTGTTCCTGGGTGCGGAACCGCCGGGCGGTGATGACCAGCTCGCCCCTGGCGGTCAGCTTGCTGCCGGCGAGCTGTTTGAAGCGATGAAACACCGGCGGCGTAAGGCGCAGCGCATATATGTCGAGCCGCAACTGCACGGCCGTGGCGACCTTGTTGACGTTCTGCCCGCCCGGGCCGCTCGCGGCGATGAAGCTCTCGCTCGCCAGTCCGATGGCGCGGGCGATCACTTCATCCATCGCTGAACCCGAGTCCCACGAAATCGGCGGGGAAGGGCGCGGCGGCCACGACCGGGCTCTTGCCGAAACGCGGCACGCTGAGCGCTGCCGCATGCAGCATGGTGCGGCCTGCCCGCCCGGCATATTGCGCGGCATTGGCGTGGCCTGCACCGTAGACCGGATCGCCCAGCAGCGGCGCGCCGAGGCCCGAGGCGGCGTGAACCCTGATCTGGTGGGTGCGGCCGGTCTCGGGGCGGAACTCGACCAGGGTCATGTCCTCGTGCTCGGCCAGCTTGGTCCAGTGCGTCACCGCCTCCTTGCCCAGCTTGGCGGCGATCATCCGCCAGCCATCCTGGGCGGAGCTGATCTTCTTCAGCGACAGCTCGATCGTGCCGTGGTCCATGGTCAGGTGGCCCGCCACGATCCCGAGATAGCGCTTTTCGACCCGGCGCAACTCGAATTCCTCCGAGAAGCGGCGCAGCGCCTTGGGATTGCGGGCGAGCAGCAGGCAGCCCGAGGTGTCGCGATCGAGCCGGTGGACCGGGACCGGCTGGCGCTGGAAGCCGAGCCGCAGGGCATCGAGATGATCCTGCAGGCTCTCGCCCCCGGCACGGGGCCGGTCGAGCGGCAGGCCACCGGGCTTGTCGATGACCAGCGCCTCGCCGTCCTCGAACAGCAACGGGAACGGCGCGGAAGCCAGGGCGTCGCTCACGCCACCGCCTCGGCGATCCGCCGGATCGCTTCGGCAAGCTGCGCATCGTCGGCGGCGAAGCTGATGCGGAAACCGTCCTTCCCGCCGAAGCCCGAGGCCGCGACGATCGCCACGCCGTGTTCGAGCAGATGGAGGGCCAGGGCATTGTCGTCGCCGAAGCGCCCCATCAGGGGCGCGGCGTCGACCATGCAGTAGAAGGCGCCGTCGGGCACGGGGGCCGACAGGCCGGGGACCGCGTTGATCGCGGCGACCACCATGTCGCGGCGGGCGCGAAAGCGCTCGCGCCAGAGGCCCAGGAACTCCTGCGGCCCCTCGAAGGCGGCCACGGCGGCGGCCTGGCTGATCGAGCAGGGATTGCCCGAGGAATGCGACTGGAGCTTCTCCATCGCCGCGATCAGCCAGCGCGGGCCGGCGGCGACGCCGATGCGGAAGCCCGTCATTGCGTGGCTCTTGGACACGCCGGACACGGTCAGGACCCGATCGGCGAGGTCCGCACGCTCGACCGCGAGGGTGGCATGCTGGCCCGCGCCGTAGCGCAGCGGCGCGTAGATGTCGTCGCTCATGACGAGCACCCGCGGGTGCCGGGCCAGCACTTCGCCGAGCGCTGCGAGCTCCGCGGCGGGATAGGTCGCGCCGGTGGGATTGCCGGGACTGTTGAGCAGCAGCCACCGCGTCCGGGGCGTGATCGCCGCGGCGAGCTGCTGCGCGGTGATGCGGTAGCCGCCCGCGGGCGTGGTTTCGACCGGCACGACGGTCGCGCCGGCGAAGCGGACGATCTCGGGATAGGAAACCCACCAGGGCGCGGGGATCAGCACCTCGTCGCCCGGATCGAGCGTCGCCAGCAGGGCGTGGAAGATCGCCTGCTTGCCGCCCGCGCTGACGGTGATCTGGCTCACCGGCGCCTCGATTCCGAGGTCGCGGGCGAAATGGGTTCGGGCGGCCAGCTTGAGCCGCGCGGTCCCGCCGACCGCGGTGTACTTGGTGTCGCCCGCGTCGAGCGCCGCCTTGGCCGCGGCGACGACGTGCGGCGGGGTGGCGAAATCGGGTTCACCCACCGAGAGGGAGATGATGTCGCGGCCCTGTTCGCGCAGGGCGATCGCGCGGTCGGTCATCGCCGTGGTGCCCGAGGGGGCGATGCGGTTCAGGGCGATGGAGGTTGCGGGGGACGTGTCGGTCATGAGAGCAGCCCTAGTTCAACAGTCGGGCGGGCATGAGGCCGCGGCGCGCGTTGCCGATCAGGAAGCCGCCGGCGAGGTCGTCCAGCCGCAGCCTGGCCTCGACCGCCCGGCCCGCCTCGATCAGCGAGCGGCGCAGGACGCCGGGCAGCAGGCCAAGCTCGGCCGGCGGCGTCAGCAGCTTGCCGTCGCGCTCCACGAAGAGATTGGTGAAGCAGCCCTCGGTCACCAGGCCGTCGTCGCGCAGGAACAGCGCCTCGTGCGCCCCGGCGCCCTGGGCCGCCTTGAGGCCGGCTTCGTAGAACCCCCGGTCCGAGGTCTTGTGGCGCAGCCGCCAGTCGCCCTGATCGACCGGCAGGCTCAGCACCGCGCAGGTTGCCGGGTCCGGCAAGGCTGCGGGAGGCGGCGACAGCTCGAGGCTGTAGGCACCGCTGCGGCCGACCACGAGCCGCAGCGTCGCCGCACCGTCGGCTTCGAAGCACAGCGCCTGGATCGCGTTGCGCACCGCATGGCGGTCGAACGCGAAGCCGAGCTCGGCGGCGCTGGCCTTGATCCGTTCGAGGTGAAGCTCGAGCAGAACAACCCCTTGATCGGCATCGAAATTCATGGTTTCGATCAGGTCGAAGGCCGCGGGCGAGATAGTGGCCCCGGCCTCGGTCTTCGCCTGTGACTCGCGCACGAAACCCCCTTTGACCAGACACTCGCGCCATTCGGACATGGCATCCGAATCCGCGACGATCGCCGAGCCCACGCCGAGCACCGCCCGCCCGGAGCCGTTTTCATGGGGCGACAACCGCAGGGTGCGGATTGCCACATTGAAGGCGGTCTCGCCAGAGGCATCGAACCGCCCGATCGCGCCGCAATAGGGACCGCGGGCGTCGCGTTCGGCCTCGGCGATCAGTTCCATCGCCCGGATCTTCGGGGCTCCGGTGATCGAGCCGCAGGGGAATAGCGCGCGGATCACCTCGATGGCGCCGACTTCCGGCTTGAGCCTCGCGCGGATGGTCGAGACCATCTGGTGGACGGTAGGATAGCTTTGAATTTCAAAGGCTTGGTCAACAATTACCGAGCCCGGCTCGGCGACGCGGCTGAGGTCGTTGCGCATCAGGTCGACGATCATCAGGTTCTCGGCCCGGTCCTTGGGAGAGGTGGCCAACTCGGCCGCCAGGGCGGCGTCCTCGGCGGCGTCGCGGCCGCGGCGGCGGGTGCCCTTCATCGGTTTTACCGTTGCGTTTCCGTCCTTTAGTGCGAGGAACAGCTCGGGCGAGAAGCTCAGCAGCCAGTGCGACCCGTCGTGGATCACCCCGCCGTAGCCGGCCTGGGCGGCGGGGCGCAGCGCGGCATAGAGCGCCAGCGGATCGCCGCGCCAGGGGCCGGCGAGCGGGATCGTCAGGTTGGCCTGGTAGATGTCCCCGGCGAGGATCGCCTCACGCAGCCGGGCAAAGGAATGGGCGTAGGAACCCGCGGAAATCTGCGGTTCCAGCGGTCCGATCGCCGGTGCGGAAGCGGTTTGCGCCTGGGCAGCCAGAAAGCCGTCTGCGGCGACCAGGGCATGACCAGCGAAGGCCCCGAACCACACCAGGGGGCCGCCTGCGCCGACCTGCGCGAGATGCGCCAGCTTGGGCTCCAGCGCCAGGCCTGCCTCGTAGGCGATGTAGCCGGCGAGATCGTGGCCGGCGCGGCGCAGCACCTCGATCCGTTCGAGCGCCGGGGCGACCTCTTCCAACCGCCGCGCGACGACGATCTCGACCGGGTCCCGGTACAGCCGGGCGTCCCTGGCCCCTTCGGGGCGGGCGTCATCGAGCAGGACGAAAGGGGCAGGCATCGCGCGCCGCTTTACCTACCCTGCGCCCGCGATGCAAAAAGCCCCTCGCGCGCGGCGAATCCGCCGCTACAACCCCAGTTCAAAGGACAATTCGGAGCGCTTCATGGACGACATCTTCATCGGGCTTGGCGGCAACGGCGAGAAGCAGATGCTCAAGCTGGGCCGGGCCAACCGCCACGGCCTGATCGCGGGGGCGACCGGCACCGGCAAGACGGTCACGCTCCAGACCATTGCCGAGCAGTTCTCCGCCCAGGGCGTGCCGGTGTTCCTCGCCGACGTGAAGGGCGACCTTGCGGGCATCTGCATGGCCGGCAGCCACGAGTTCAAGCATGCCGACGTGCTCGAGGCGCGGGCCAAGGAGATCGGGATCGCCGACTACGCCTATCGCGACAATCCCGCGGTGTTCTGGGATCTCTACGGCGAGCAGGGCCACCCGATCCGCACGACGATCTCGGAGATGGGGCCGCTGCTGCTGTCGCGGCTGATGGGCCTCAACGAGACCCAGGAAGGCGTATTGCAGATCGCCTTCCGCTATGCCGACGACAACGGCCTGCTGCTGCTGGACATGGAAGACCTGCAATCGGTGCTGATGTCCTGCGCCGAGCAGGCCTCGGCGCTGTCGGGCAAATACGGCAACGTTTCCAAGGCCAGCGTCGGCACGATCCAGCGGCAGCTCCTGGCCTTCGAAAGCCAGGGCGCGGACCGCTTCTTCGGCGAGCCGGCCTTCGAGATCCACGATTTCATCCGCACCGACGAGCAGGGCCGCGGGGTGGTCAACGTTCTCGCCGCCGACAAGCTGATGCAGAGCCCCAAGCTGTACGCGACCTTCCTGCTGTGGCTGCTGTCCGAACTGTTCGAGGCCCTGCCCGAGGTCGGCGATCCGGAGAAGCCCACGCTGGTCTTCTTCTTCGACGAGGCCCACCTGCTGTTCGACGAGGCGCCCCAGGCGCTGTTCGACAAGGTCGAGCAGGTGGTCCGCCTGATCCGCTCGAAGGGCGTGGGCGTCTATTTCGTGACGCAGAACCCGATCGACATTCCCGAGAAGATCGCCGGCCAGCTCGGCAACCGGGTCCAGCACGCGCTGCGCGCCTTCACCCCGCGCGACCAGAAGGCGATCCGCGCCGCGGCCGAGACGTTCCGGATCAACAAGGACCTCGACGTCGAGCAGGCCATCACCGAGCTGAAGGTCGGCGAGGCGCTCGTCTCCACGCTCGACGACGACGGCGCGCCGAGCGTGGTCCAGCGCACCCTGGTGGCGCCGCCGCGCTCGCGGCTGGGGCCGGTGACGCCGAAGGAGCGGGCGATCATCCAGTCGATCAGCCCCTTCGGCGGCAAGTACGATTCGGTCATCAACCGCGAATCCGCGGCCGAGGTGCTGGCCAGGAAGGCGCAGGACGCCGCCGCGGCCGCCCAAGTGGTCGAGGAGCAGGGCGCCGAGGCCCAGCGCGCCCAGCCGCGCCAGAGCCCCTCGCTGTGGGAAAAGGCCGGCAAGGCGGCGATGGGCGCGGCGGCGGCTTCGGCCGGCACGATGATCGCGCGCAGCCTGTCCGGGCGCAAGTCGGGCGGAAATATCGGAGCTTCGGCCGCCTCCGCGGCGGCGGGGGCGCTGGGAACGGCTTTCGGCGGCGCGGCCCTGGGCCGCTTCGCGCGGGGGCTTTTGGGAGGGTTGCTGCGTTAATTTCTCCCCTCCCCTGAAGGGGAGGGGCTTCCAGTCGTAAGGATCACCATGCGCTCGCTTCTCCTGGCTTCCACACTTCTCGCCACTTGCCTGACCGCCCCCGCTCTCGCCCAAACCGCCGCGTCGCCCACCGCCCCGCCCGCTGCTTCGCCCGCCGCCTATCCCGAAGGCCGGCTCTCCGACGCGGTGAAGCCCAGCGCCTACCGGCTCGATTTCACCGTCGATCCGGCGCAGGAGCGCTTCGGCGGCAAGGTCGAGATCGACGCGGTGCTCAAGGCGCCGAGCGCCGCGCTGTTCATCCACGGCCGCGACCTGGCGATGAAGCGGGCCGTCGCGACCGTGAACGGCAAGGCCTATCCCGGCACCTGGAAGCAGCTCGACGAGACCGGCGTGGCGCAACTGACCTTCGCCGAGACGCTGCCGGCGGGCAAGGTCACCCTGGCCTTCGACTACGACGCGCCCTTCGGCGACGGCCCGGCGGGCATGTTCCGCGTCCATGTCGGCGAGGACTGGTATTCCTGGACCCAGTTCGAATCGATCGACGCCCGCGCCGCCTTTCCCGGCTTCGACGAGCCGGGGCTGAAGCAGCCCTTCACCCTGACGGTGCGCACGCCCAAGGGCCTCAAGGCGGTGGGCAATGCGCCCGAGCTGTCGGTGACCGAGGAGAACGGCCTCGACGTCCATCGCTTCGCGCCGACCCTGCCGCTGCCGACCTATCTCGTCGCGGTGATGGTCGGGCCTTTCGCCACGCTCGAAGGCGCCGTGCCGCCCAGCCCGCAGCGGGCCGAGCCGCTGCCGCTGCGGATCGTCTCGCCCCGGCAGAACGCGGACAAGCTCGGCTTCGCGCTCGAGGGCTCGAAGAAGATCGTCACCCTGCTCGAGAACTATTTCGGCGACGCCTTCCCCTATCCCAAGCTCGACCAGATCACCTCGCCGATCATGCCCGGGGCGATGGAGAATGCCGGGGCGGACCTCTACGAGGATTCGCTCATCGTCATGGACGAGAACGCGACCACCGGGCAGAAGCGGCGCTTCGGCATGGTGGTCAGCCACGAGCTGGCGCACCAGTGGTTCGGCGATCTCGTCACCCCGGTGTGGTGGGACGACATCTGGCTCAACGAAAGCTTCGCCAACTGGATGGGCTACCGCATCGGCAACGAATGGCGGCCCGACCTCAACATCGGCGCCGGCGCCCTGGCCGAAGGCTTCGCGGCGATGAACACCGATTCGCTGCTGGCCGGGCGCGCGATCCACGCGCCGATCGCCAGGAACGCGCAGGTCGACGCCGCCTTCGACACGATCACCTACGGCAAGGGCGGCCAGGTCGTGGCGATGATCGCCGCCTTCCTCGGCGACGACAGGTTCAAGGCGGGCGTGCGCCGCTACATGGCCGCGCACCGTTACGGCAACGCGACCTCGGCGGACTTCTTCGGCGCCATGGCCGAGGCGGCGCACGACCCGCGGATCCTGCCGGCGATGCAGAGCTTCACCGACCAGCAGGGCGTGCCGCTGGTGACCTTCGCCGGGGCGAACGGGCGCTATACGGCCACCCAGAGCCGCTATGCCCGGCTCGGCACCAGTGCGCCCGATACCCGCTGGGGCGTGCCGCTGTGCCTGCGGCGCGCCGCCGCGCGCAATTGCACCCTGCTGACGGGCAAGAGCGCTCCGGTGAAGATCGGCGGCTCGGGCGCGCTGGTCCCCAATGCGGGCGGCACCGGCTACTACCGCTTCGAGCTGCCCCGGGCCGACTGGGACAGGCTGATCGCCGCCTCGGCCGGGCTGCCCGGCGGCGAGGCGATCGCCCTGGCGGATTCGCTGCGCGCCAGCTTCATGGCGGGCCGCGCCGACGCGGGGCAGCTCGCCGCCCTGGCCCGGACGATGGTGCGCAATCCCGATTCCTACGCGAGCGGCGCGGCCTTCGGCGGGCTGCAGGCGCTTTACGAATGGGACCTGATGGACGAGCCGGCCAAGGCGGCCTACCGCAAGTTCGTCGACCGGACCTACCAGCCGCTGGCGGCCGGCTTGGGCTTCGATCCCCGCACCGCGGCCTATGCCGGCGAGGCGTCGGAGCGCTCCCAGGCGCGCCAGCAGGCGATCGGCATGCTCGCCGACGTCGCCAAGGACGAAGCCCTGCGCGCCAGGCTGACGGCGGCGGCGGAAGCCTTCGTCGGCGGCGACGGCGTTCCTGGCGATTCCAGGGCGCTCGACGCCGCCTGGTACGGCGACGCCTTCGATTCCTGGCTCGAGGCCGGCGGCCTCACGGCGGCCAAGGCGCTGCTGGAGAAGGCGCTGTCCTCGCAGGATGCGGTGTTCCGCCCCGCCGCGCTCGGCGCCCTGGCCTCCACGGGCAAGGCCGAGACCGCGAGGTGGCTGCTCGACGAGGTCAAGGACAGCCGCCTGCGGCTCAGCGAGCGGCTGAACCTGTTCCGCGGTATCGTGCAGACCCCGGCCACGCGCGAGTGGGGCTATAGCTGGATGACCGCGCACCTCGACGAGCTGATGAGCGGCGGCGCGGGCATCTTCTTCGCCTCGAAGCTGCCGCAGATGCTCAGCGGCTATTGCTCGGTCGAAAAGGCCGACGCCATGGCCCGCGACCTGCGCGCCCGGATGGCGGGCAAGGTGGCCGAGCTGGAGCTCGAGCGCACGATCGAGCGCGTGCGCAGCTGCGGCGTGCTGAAGGACGCGCGCGGGGCGGAAGTGTCGCGCGAGATCGCGAAGTTGAGGTGAGCTCGGGAGCCCCTCCCCGGCAGGGGAGGGGAGTTTAGGCGTTGTCTGCATTCATGGATTCCTAGTTGAGGCTGTTTTCTGATTGAAGGTTGTCGAAGGAGACGACCATTGAGCAGACGAACGCTGACGGATGGGCAATGGGAGCGCAGTCGAAGCGGGGGGCTGGCCACCATCCCGTCCGGAAAATCTCTACCCAATCGATAGAATCTGTGGGTCGAGCAAGTTTTGCTGGGGCAGGGGTCAAGTTTTTGCTTGTCCGCCCGGCCGCGCATGCCGCTCATCGCCGAAGATGAACGGCTTGTTCAGCTTGGCGCGGGCCGCCCCCGCATGGCCGCAAGGCGCATTGTCTGGCGATTGGATCGACCTAAATTCGGCCCGTTCCTGCCGGGACGCCAGCAACGCGACCGGCTTCCTCCAGCCTTCGATGGAGAGTGAGATGGCAGGCAAGGCTTACCCCGCGACCAAACCCGAACCGCTCATCCTGATCGTGCCCGAAGCTCCCGCAAGCGGCCCGGATCACTGGCAGGCGCGGTGGGAGCGTCACCGCGACAACTGCCAGCGGCTTGACCTCGGCATGTGGGACGCACCGCACCGCAACACCTGGATCAACAAGCTGAACCTCGCGATCTATCGCGCGGACCGGCCGGTGCTGCTGGTGGGCCACGGCCTCGGCTGTCTGACGATCGCCTGGTGGGCGGAATATGAACGTTCCGCCGCCCAAGACCTGGTGATCGGCGCCCTGCTGATCGCCCCGCCCGATCCGGACAAGCCCGGGCGGGACCCGCGCCTCGCCAAATTTGCCGCGACCCCGCGGCAGCCGCTGCCGTTCCCCGCCTTCCTGGTGGCCAGCGCCAACGATCCGGCATGTTCCCGGCGCAGCGCGCTCCAGCTCGCACGGGACTGGGACTGCCGCTTCGCCGATGCCGGCGGCGTCGGCCATATCGACGGTGCCAGCGCCTTGGGCGACTGGGCGCCGGGCCAGCGCCTGCTCGGGCGCCTGCTCAACGAACATCGGCCGGGGAGCTATGACGGCCCGCTGCTTCATCGCGCCGCACGGCCGACTGCCGGGCGTATGGCGCCCCGTTTGGACGGCTAGAAAATCGGCGGCAGTGGCACGCCGCCCCTATCTGCCGGGCCGGCGGTGCTTACTGCGTCGCCGTGTCCCCGGTTGCCGCCGCGGCGGCTTCGCGCTTTTCGAGATGCTTCTTCAGCACGTAGCTGCCGATCGCCGCTGCGGCCAGGCCGGCCGGCCCCAGGCGGCGCAGCACGATCGCCGCGCCGGCGCCGAGCAAGGCGCCGTTGGTCTTGCTGAGGCCGCCGACGCCGCGGGCGATCCGTTCTCCGATCATTGCGCCCATCACCTTACCAAGCATCGCAAGTCTCCTTTTCGAAGAAAGCCTCCGCGGCCCGCAAAGTTCCGGTGGCGCCATGATCGCGCACGGCCCCTGAGTGCCTGGTGGGCGGTGAGGGGCTCGAACCCCCGACCCTCTCGGTGTAAACGAGATGCTCTACCAACTGAGCTAACCGCCCGACCTCTCGGAGGCTCGCGCTATTGCGTGGTTTGCGGGGCCCGTCAACCGGCGCAAAGGGGACAGAAGCGCAGCACCGCGGCAACGCCCAGCGTGCCGGTGTGCGCGGTGTAGCCGTTGACGTCGGAGGTCGACCAGTCGCGCCCGAAGCTGTAGTTCACCCGCACCTCGCCCCAGGTCCGCGGCCGCCAGACGATCCCCGCGCTGGCGGAAAGCACGCTGTCCTTGCGGTCCAGACCGACGAAGGCGGTGAAGTAGTCGTCGAACTCGCGGCGATCGTAGCCGGCGCTGACATAGGCGAAGAGCGGCGCCTTCTTCGACAGCGGCACGCTCGCGGTGAGCGAGGCGCCGACGCTCCAGGCCGAATAGTCGCGGGGGCGGGTGATCACCCGCTCGCCGTGCGCCTCGGGCTGGATGGTCACTCCCTTGAGCGTGAACGGCGCCGACGCGCTCAGGCGGAAGCGGTGCGAGGTCAACTGGCGCGTCCCGAAATCGCGCGAGAACACGAGCTGGGGCTGATAGGTCGCGCTCAGCCTGAGCTTGCCGAGATGAACCCCTGCCCCGATCGCACCGGTCAGCGCGTTGTAGTCGAGCCCGCCCTGTTCGAAATAGCGCACGCCGGACAGGCTCAGGTCGGCGAACAGGTCCACCTTGCCGCCGACCCGCGTGCCCATGCCTATCCCCGCCTGGAGCTGGGCGAAGCCGTCGGCAACCGCGTTCGTCGGCGCAAGATAGGCGTTCGACGTTCCGTTGACGTCCAGCGAGCCGTGCAGGTTGAACAGCTTGGTCCGGCGCAGCAGGATCAGGTCGGAATCGCCGGTCATCAGCGCGTCCTCCTGCTCGCGCTCGCCGGGCGGGCTCACCTGCTGGCGCACCCGCTCGTCGATGTTCCCCGTCGGCGGCGTCTGGGCCAGGGCCGGGCCGGCTGAAAGGAACGCGGCCAGGCTTGCCGCGCCCGCGATGTAAAATCCGCTCTTCATCACCGTACTCCCCCCGATCCCGACGACTGTTCGATCACGCCCGGCACCGTGATCCGGCCGTTCGCCGGATCGAGCTCGACCGCGACCCAGGTGTTGCCCGGCTGCCCCACGGGAACCGTGGTGGTCAGGATCGTGGTGCCGCCGACGATCGTGGTGCCGTTTCCGACCGACTGGGTCGTGCCGCCGCGAACGATCTGGATCTGCGCGCTGGAAGCGTTCGACAGGTTGGTGCTGGCGGCGGACTGGTCGCCGTAGTTGAACGCCGAAACGCGATAGACCCCGCCGCGGTTGAGCGCCGAGGTGAGGATCACCTCGCTGCCCGCGTTGCACACGCAGTCCTGGATCAGCGCCGCATAGGGCTGTGCGGTCAGGTCGCCGGGCGCGGCGTAGTAGATATGGAACCGCTCGTTGATGCCTTCACCCAGCGGCCCGGTCATGTGCAGGTCGAGGTCGTAGGCGTTCTGGCCCCAGGTCAGGATCACGTTGAACGGCTGGGCGAGCAGCCGGTCGAGGCCGGTGCGCCCGTTCGTCATCATTTCACGCAGGAACGGGTCCTCGAAGCTGAACAGCGAGGCGGCCAGATAGCCGCCGCTCTCGAAGCTCTCCCGCCCGTCACGGTTGTAGCGCACGTCGAAGCTGCCGGCGTTGTAGGACATCTGGGCCGCGCGGGCGGGATCGCCATAGTCGACGAAGGGCGAGCGCCGCAGCCCCGAGGTGAGCTGGTAGAGCACCTCGTTAAGCGATTCGACCGCCGGATCGCGGTAGTCGAGCCCGGCGAGCGACAGCGAG
>JASGGH010000057.1:0-17966 GCA_047605105.1 Novosphingobium sp.
CTTGCCGAACGGATACTTGTGCAGATAGCCGAGCGAGGAATATCCCGTGCCGAAATCGTCGAGCGCGAAGCGCACGCCCGCGGCGCCGAGCTCGTTCATGAAGTTCTCGGTGTTCTGACTGTGATCGAGCAGGACGGTCTCGGTGATTTCGAGTTCGAGCCGGCTCGGCGGCAGCCCGGCCTCGCGCAGCGCGGCGAGGATGCCGAGCGCGGCGCCCGGGGCCTTGATCTGCAGCGGCGAGAGGTTGACCGCGATGGTCACGTCCTCGGGCCACTGCGCTGCGGCCTTGGCGGCCTGGGTGGTGATCCAGTTGCCCAGCGTGATGATCGCGCCGCATTCCTCGGCGACCGGGATGAACTCGTCGGGGCGCAGTTCGCCCTTCTCGGGGTGGAACCAGCGCACCAGCGCCTCGAAAGAGCGGATCTTGCCGGTTTCCAGATCGACGATCGGCTGGAAGTAGATCGACAGCTCGTTGCGCTGCAGGGCCAGGCGCAGTTCGGCCTCGATCTCCTTGCGGCGGACGAGGTCGCGGGTCATCGAGGGGTCGAAGAAGCTGACCTGGTTCCGCCCGTTGACCTTGGCGTGATAGAGCGCGAGGTCCGCGTCCTGCATCAGCGTGTCGATGTCCTGGCCGTCGTCGGGCAGGATCGCGATGCCCATCGAGCCGGTGATCTCCAGCCGGCGGTCGTCGATCCGCATCGGACGGTTGATCTCATCGCGGATCTGCATCGCCAGTTCTTCGATCGCGCGGCGGTCGCTCGCCTCGCAGGCGAGGATGAATTCGTCGCCGCCGAAACGGCCGACGCTGGCCCCTTCCGGAGCCAGCTTGATGAGCCTCTCGCCGACCTGGGATAGCAATCGGTCGCCCGTTTGATGTCCCAGCGTGTCGTTCACTTCCTTGAACCGATCGAGGTCGAGCCAGAACAGCGCAAGCTTTTCGCCCGGCGGCAAGGCCATCAGGCGCTCGGTCAGGTGGTGGTTGAGCCCGGCGCGGTTGAGCAGGCCGGTGACCACGTCGGTCCGGGCGAGGACCTGCATTCGCTCGGCCAGGCGGGCGCTGGTCTCGGCCGCGGCGACCGAATTGCGCAGCACCCGGAACACGTTGAGCGTGATCGAGGTCATCGCCGGGAGCAGGAGGAAGATCGAGAAGGCCAGCGTGACGAGTGCGAGATCGCCGCGCTGGAGCAAGGCGAGGCAGATCGGGATGAGCGCGAGGATCATCTGGCCGATGGCGATCGCTGGCCGGCCGGCGTTGCGCGCGGCGATGCCCACGGCATAGCCGATGGCGTTGGAAACCATCAGCAACTGGGCTTCCTTCGGCGCGTCGAACCAGATCGTCAGGGCGGCGATCACGCCGATCAGGAACGAATAGCTGAAAGCGCCGGTCTCGTAGAGAATTTCGAGGGTGCGGGCGTCCTTGAAGGTCAGCTTGGGCAGGAGGACGGCCATGCCGACGCGCACCAGCGCGATCGAGGTGAGCACGTAGGCGGTGATGGAGATGAGGCCGTTCCGGGCTTCGTGGGCGGCGACGAGGCTGGTCAGGATGCCGCAGGCGGCGCCGATCGCCAGCGACCCGGGCTGCGAGTACAGGGTATCGACCAGGGTCCGGCGGACCTTGTCGTCGATCGCATTGGTGCTGAACAACACCCGCATCATGGTACGCAAGCGCGTGATCAAAATGCTCCCATTCGCCTCCCTGACGTGTACCCGTTAGGTATCACCGAATGGTTAATGGCCGGGTTACGTTTTTCCCGCAAGCCGGCCCCGCCTGCCCAGCGCCGCGCTAGGCTTTGCTGCCCGATCCACGGTGCGCGACGATCGCGTCGGCCATGCGCTTGTCCAGCGCGCGGCAGATTCCCAGCCAGTGCCGGTATTCGTGCCGCTTGCCCGCGAAGAAGGCGGCTTCGGCATTGCGGTGGGCCTGCTGGGCGGCGCCGAGGCCATAGGCGGCGAAGTGACGCAGCGTGGCGCGCAGGGCATCGTCGCGCGGATAGCCGCCAAATGCATCGGGAGTATTGTCGTTGGCCGCGGGCAGGAGGGTGACCGTCGTGAGGGCGCGGACGATGGCGGTGCTCTCACCGGCATGGGCTGCGGCAAAGCGGATGGTCATAGCGGGGGGGCTCCGGCTTTGAATGCGATGCCGGTCTTTTAGATGTGACGGGCTAAGCCTTCGTTCGCCCCTATGGTTTCGAAAATGCGCTGCCGCATTAACCGTGATCAACTGGTCGGCTGGCTGATCCACTGGCCGCTGTTCTGATATTCGGGGCGGATTCCCGTGGCCTGAGGCAGGTTCTGGCCGCGGTAGAGCGCGTCTCCGCCGCGCCTCAGTTGCTCTTCCGAATAGGCCGGCGCGGGCGCCGTGCGGGCGGGGGCCACCCCGCCTTCGGCCACCGGGACCATGGCGGCCTTGAGGCCCGCGGCATAGGCGCGCTCGATGGCCAGCGGATCGAGTACCGGATCGGGCCGGGTGTCGGCGCGCGGGTCGCGGGCATGCGGCGCGGCGATCGGCTCCCCGCCCGCATAGGCGAAGTTGAACGCGGCGGAGCGCCCGGCGGGGCCGCGGAAGGAATAGAAGCGGTGCGCGCCGATCGTGCCCAGGAAGTTGAGGCTCGGCGCCCAATAGGGATGCACCGCGACCGTGTGGTAATGCGTGGCGAGGCCGACGGGGGTGTAGACATAGCCCGACAGCGCGTCGCGCGCGACATTGGCGGCGCGGTCCCAGAACAGGCGGCTCGGCACGCGGGCCAGCGATCCGTCGCAGGTGAAGCTGAACTGGCAGCCGGTCGAACGCTCCGACCCCTGGTAGACCACCCCGCAGACCGTCTTGGGATAAGAGGGGTGGGCGACGCGGTTGAGCACGACCTGGGCGACCGCGCGCTGGCCGGCGTCGGGCTCGCTCGCGGCTTCGTAATAGATCGCCGCGGTCAGGCACTGGACGGCGCGGCTGCGATCGACGCCGCTGTTGTCGACCCGCATGGCGCGGGCGGCGGGACCTGCTTCGAGGCCGGTCAGCGGATCGGGCCCGTCCGAGACGATGCCTTCGCCGAGCTGCGGCGCGCGCACTTCGGTATCGAGATAGTAGAAGGCCGAACCGGGAAACGAGTTGCCCGCCTGCTCGAAGGGCATCGGCTGGACCTGGGCCTGGGCGGCGCCGGCGTTTCCGATGTCGAAGCTCCACTCGCTCGGCGCGGCGACGGCCGGGACCGCGATGGCCGCCAGCAGGACCACGGCGCGGCGGCCATGGTGGCGCTTCCTGGGGCGAATTCCGCGCATGTCCCTGCGCGCCAGCCGGGCGGTGAAGTCGCGCGGCCGCGGTTCGGCAAGGGAAGGCAGGGTGGGGGCGGGCAGGGCGGGGGTCATCGCAGTATCCCCCTACGCGCGTTTTCTTGCCCGCGCATTGACGCTCTGGGCGGTGTCCCGCAGCGGGACGCGGTGTCGCGAAGAGGTTAACGCGTTAAGTCCCGCGCAATCCGCGGCAGGTGTGGCTTTGCTGCACTTGCGAGACGCATCGGTTCGGCGTATCGGCGCCCCACGTCATCGGTTGCTTGGAAACAAGCCTAAGAGGGAAGCGGATGTAATCTCCGCGCTGCCCCCGCAACTGTGACCGGGGAGCGATCCGCCGACAACGCCACTGGCCTTCGGGCTGGGAAGGCAGGCGGAAAGCATCGATCCGGGAGCCAGGAGACCTGCCGAAGATGGTCGTTCCGCACCGGGCGGGTGTACCGGATGCAGCGTGGACCGCGGGATGAGCCGCGCGCCTTTCGCCATGAACGGCATTCGTTCAAGGCTGGAGGTCTGTCCATGAAGTACTTGTTTTTCCTAACGTCGTCGCTTGTTCTCGCCACTCCCGCACTGGCCGATGAGGCTGCACCGGCGGATGACGCAAGCAATCCCAACGCCGATATCGTCGTCCTGGCCAGCGGCTTCGAGCAGCCCCGCGAGGAGACCGGCCAAGCGATCTCGGTGGTGAACCGGAACCGGCTCGACCAGCTCCAGGCCGTCAGTGTCGGTGACGCCCTGCGCACCCTGCCGGGTATGGCCGTCGCCAAGCGGGGCTCCTTCGGCGGCCTGACCAGCGTCTTCATTCGCGGCGGCAACAGCTCGCAGACCCTGGTGCTGATCGACGGGGTGCGGATCAACGACGTCTCGACCCCCAACAATCAGTTCGACTTCGGCCCGCTGCTGGCCGGCAGCGCCAGCCGGATCGAGGTGCTGCGCGGGCCCAACTCGGTCGTCTGGGGCAACCAGGCGATCGGCGGCGTCGTCAACATCGAGACCTGGAAGCCGACCGGTCCGCTGGGGATCGATGCGGGCATCGAATACGGCGCCAATGACACCGTCTCCGGCCACGCTAACGTGTCGGGCCAGGCGGGCATCCTCGAGGCGAGCCTGGGCGGCGCCTATTATCGCACCGATGGCATCTCGGCGATCGTCCCCGGGACCGAGCGCGACGGCAGCCGGGTCTATGCGCTCAACGGCAAGCTCAAGGTGAACCTCACCTCGAACCTCAACCTCGATTTCCGCGGCTATTTCAACGATAGCCGTACCGAGTACGACAACCCCTTCGCCTTTACCACCACTCCCGGCGAAGCGCTGCCGGTGGCGTTCAACAAGCAGTTCGTGCTCTATGCCGGTGTCAACCTGGATCTCGCGGACGGGCGGTTCCACAACCGCGTGGCCTACACCCGCACCGACATCGACCGCCGCGGCGTCGATCCGGAAGCGTTCAGCTACAACAATTACCAGGCCTTCGCGACGATCGACCGCTTCGAGTACCGCGGCGCCTACGACTTCGGCGAGATCGCCACGCTGACCGCTGGCGCTGAGTACGAGAAGAACTCGAGCTACACCCAGTTCGAAACCGATCCTGCGACGCGGGGCGAGAGCGACGTCGCCAGCGGCTATGCCCAGGTCAGCCTGCGCCCGGTCAAGGGCCTCACCCTGACCGGCGGCGTGCGTCATGACGCCTATTCGCTCTACGGCAGCCACACTACCGTCGGCGGCAACCTAGCTTACACCCCGAACGACGGCGACACCGTGCTGCGCGCCACCTACGGCGAAGGCTTCCGTGCCCCGACCTTCAGCGATTCGCTGCCGCCCTACGGCAATCCGAACCTGAAGCCGGAAACTTCGCGGAACATGGACCTGGGGATCGAGCAGGCGCTGTTCGACAAGCGCGTCAAGGTGGGTGCAACCTATTTCCGCCGCCGCACCACCGACCAGATCGGCTACGACGCTTTCTTCGTTCCCCAGAACATCGAGCGCGTGCATACCGACGGGCTAGAGCTGACCCTGGAAGCCGATCCGACGCCGACCGTGCATATCGAGGCGAACTACACCCTGACCAACTCGTTCAACCGTTCGGGCACCTATGACGGCAAGCGCCTGCAACTGCGCCCACAGCACAGCGGTTCGGCGACGATCGACTGGGAAACGCCGCTGAAGCTGAAGCTGGGCGGCACGCTGACCGTCTCGGGCGACAGTTTCAACGACCAGAACAATCTGGTGCGGATCAAGGGCTACGCCCTGTTCGACCTGCGCGCGGCCTATCCGCTCACCGACAAGGTCGAGATCTACGGCCGGATCGAGAACCTGTTCGATACCAAGTACACGATCGTCACCAACTACGGCACCTACGGCCGCTCGGCCTTTGCCGGGGTGAGGGCGCGGTTCTGAGGCTGCGGCCTTCACCATCCCCAACCCCCTCCTCTGAAGAGGAGGGGGCTTCCCCTTCGCGTACCCGGCTCCCCCTGCTCTTCAGAGGAGGGGGTTGGGGGGTGGTGCTCGCGGCGCTGGCAAGCTGCGCTCCTATGCCCAAGGCGAGCAGCGCGGCTCACCCCACCATCGTCTCGCTCAACCCCTGCGCCGACGCGATCCTCGCCGAGGTGGCCGATCCGGGACAGATCCTGGCGGTCTCGCAGTTCAGCCACGATCCCGCGGGCAGCTCGCTGGGCGTGGCGGCGGCGCGGCGCTGGCCGGCGACCTCGGGCAGCGTCGAGGAACTCTCCGTGCTGCGCCCCGACCTGGTGATCGGCGACGATTTCGTGCCCGGCGCTTCGGCCAGCGCCGCGCTGGCGCGCCTCGGGCTGCGGGTCGAGCGCTATCATATCGAGACCAGCCTGGCGGTGAGCGAGGAGCAGGTCCGCCTGCTCGCCAGGCTGGCCGGCCATCCCGAGCGCGGCGCGGCCTTGATCGGGCGGATGCGCGCGGCCCTGGCCGCCGCGGCGCCGCCGGCGGGCACGGCTTCGATCCCCGCGGTGGTCTGGCAGTCGGGTGGCATCGTCCCCGGCGAGGGCACGCTGATTACCGACCTGCTCGGCCGCACCGGTTTCAGCAACTACAGCGCCGCGCTCGGCATGCGCCAGGCCGACCTCCTCCCGCTCGAGCGGATGTTGGCCCAGCCGCCGCGCGTGATCCTCGCCGCGGGCAGCCCGACCGCCGAGGCGGACCGCCTGTTGCGCCACCCGGCGCTCGGGGCGCTCCAGGGCACGCGGCGCGAGGCCTTTCCCTCGACCCTGCTGTGGTGCGGCGGGCCGACCGTGATCAAGGCGGCGGCGCGGTTGAAGGCGATCCGGGAGGGGCTTACGCAAGATAAGCCCCTCCCCTACAGGGGAGGGGTTGGGGTAGGGCTTGTCGCCGATGGCACTGCGTTGCCCCGACAAACCACACCCCCAGCCCCTCCCCTGAAGGGAAGGGGGGCCATATGACCCGCCTCTCCGTCTCGCTCCTCGTCGCCCTCATCCTGGCCCTGCCGCTTTCGCTCCTGGCCGGGAAGGTCTGGATCGATCCTTTCGACCCCCACGTCCGCAATGCCGCGCTCATCGTCACCGAACTGCGCCTGCCGCGGGCGCTGCTGGCGCTGATCCTCGGCGCCGGGCTGGGCGGGGCGGGGGCGGCGATGCAGGGCTACCTGCGCAACCCGCTGGCCGATCCCGGCCTGTTCGGCATCGCCCCGACCGCCGCTCTCGGCGCGGTGCTGAGCCTGTTCTTCGGCCTCACTGCCGCTTGGGCGCTGCCGGCCTTCGCGCTGATCGGCGCGGGCGGGGCCATGGCCTTGCTCGGCACGATCGCCGGGCGTGAAGCGGGAGTAGGGCTGTTCACCCTGGCCGGCATGATGATCGCCAGCCTCGCCGGGGCGCTGACCAGCCTGGCGATCAGCCTTTCGCCGACCCCGTTCGCGATGAGCGAGATCGTCACCTGGCTGATGGGCGCGCTCGCCGACCGGTCCTGGCGCGAGGTGTGGATCGCCGCGCCGCTGACCCTGGCCGGGCTCGGCTTCCTGGCGTTGGCCGCCCGCGGCCTCGACGCCCTGACCCTGGGCGAAGCCGCCGCCCGCTCGCTCGGTGTGGAGCCACGGCGGATGCAGGGGCTGATCATCGCCGGGATCGGGCTCACCGTCGGCGCGAGCGTCGCGGTGGCCGGGATCATCGGTTTCGTCGGGCTGATGGTGCCGCACCTCGTCCGTCCCTTCACCGACCGCCGCCCGAGCTCGCTTTTGCTGCCGAGCGCGCTCGCCGGGGCGCTGCTGCTGCTGGTCGCCGACTGCCTGTGCCGGATCCTGCCGACGGTCAGCGAACTGCGCCTGGGGATCGCCCTGAGCCTGGTCGGCGCGCCGTTCTTCCTGCACCTGCTGCTCAAACTGCGGAAGGGGCTGGCATGACGCGCGAAGCCGGCACTCTCGAAGCGGCGGGCCTGTTCATGGGCCGGCGCCTCACCAACCTCTCCGCCGCGCTGCGCCCCGGCGAGGTCACCGCGATCTGCGGCCCCAACGGCGCGGGCAAGTCCACGCTGCTCGGCTGTCTTGCTGGCCTCCATCCCTGCGACGCCGGCCTGGTCCGGCTGGGCGGAGAGCCGCTCGCCGCGCTGCCGCCACGCGTTCGCGCCCGGGCGCTCGGCTATCTCCCGCAGTCGCCGGAGATCGCCTGGGATGTGACCGTCGAGGTCCTGGTCGGCCTCGGCCGGCTTCCGTGGCAGGGCGCGCCGCTCCATCGCAGCCACGCCGGCGCGGTCGAGGACGCGGCGGCGGTCGAGGATGCGATCCTGGCGATGGACCTCGCCGCGCTGCGCCACCGCCCGGTCTCGCGGCTGTCCGGCGGCGAACGGGCGCGGGCGCTGGTCGCGCGGGTGCTGGCAGGGCGGCCGCGCTGGCTGCTCGCCGACGAACCGCTGGCCAACCTCGACCTCGCTCACGCCGCGACGCTGATCGCGCGGTTCAGGGATCAGGCGTGGGCCGGGGCCGGGGTGGTCTTGGTTCTCCACGACCTCGCCATGGCGATGAACCATGCCGACCGCGTGCTGGTGATCGACCAGGGCGCGCTCGCCGCCGACGGCCCGCCGGCCCAGGCTCTGACCGAGGAGACGATCGCCCGGGTCTGGGGCGTGCGGGCGCGCTGGCTCGGCGAACCGTCGCGGCGTGCGCTCTCGCTGTCGGAATAGGTCAAGCGTGCCGGCGCGCGTCCTGCCATGGTGTGCTGCGAGAGGAGCCTGACCCCATGATCAAGCAAGTCAGCGTGATGAAGCGCCACCCCAGCCTGACGATGGAGGAATTCATCGAGCAGTACGAAGGTCGCCACGCCAAGTTCGGCGAGGTCCTGTTCAAGAAGGCGAAGAAGCTTACCCGCCGCTACGTTCAGCCGCAGCCCAATCCGCTGACCGGCAAGGTCGAGGAACTCGACTTCGACGTGATCCTGGAGCTTTGGTTCGAGAACGAGGCCGACCTCAAGGCGGCTATGGCCGGCATTCCCACCAGCGGGATCATGGACGAAGTCCGCGAGAGCGGGGCGCGGCTGTTCGCCAGCTCGGCCAATCCGGCCTTCACCGTGCTGGAATACGAAAGCCCTGTAGGCGGTGACTGATGCTCCAGTCCCATCACGATCTCGCCCGCGCCTATTTCGCGGCGGTCACCGCGGGTGAACTGCCCGACGACCTGCTGACCGGCGACATGACGGCCTGGACCACCACCCAGGGCGACCTGGCCAAGGTTCAGTACCAGGGCGCAATCCGGCTGCTGCGGCGGATGTGCGAGACGCCGATCGCGTTCACTATCGATGCGATCACGGCCGAAGGCGACCGCGTCGTGGCCGAGGCGCGTTCGACGGCCCGGCTGATCAGCGGCGCGGACTATGCCCAGACCTATGTGTTTTCCTTCCGCGTGCGGGACGGTCGGATCGCCTGGATCGCCGAGCACTTCAATGCCTTGATCGTGCAGGAGAAGCTCTACCCGGTCATGGCCCTGCTCAAGGACGCTTGACCCGCCTGGGCCGCAGGCGCAGCCTTTCGGCATGAAGCGTGGCGCGGCCATTCTCGTCGGACTGCTCTGCCTGCCGCTGGCGACTGCGGCTACCGTGCCGCGCAGCTTCCAATATACCCGAACCGACCGGTGCCGGACGCTGGAGACGAATGCCGACGAGGGCGGTTGGTCGGTCCAGCTCTGCCCCGGTCTCGCCGGCTACCGCCTCAAGGTGACCGAGGGCGACTTGCGCCAGAACGTGGTCGTGCTCTTGCCGGGCCGCAATGGCGGGAATGGGGGCGAGCGCAGTCTTGCCCTGGCCGAGACGACCGGCAGCGGCGGGTTCAGCAGCGTCGGGCCGACCGTCGAATGGCGTGGCACCGGGCAGGGGCGCGGTTTCCGCCCCGATGCGCTGATCCTGCGCTATTCGGTGGTCGAGGACCCGGAGCGCCCCGAACGGCCGACCTCCTATCTGCTTGCCGTCAGCCTGGCAGGGCGGCGCCCCTGCGTCACCGCCAAGATCGCGCCCGGTCTCGGTCAGAACGAACGCGCCCGCGCCGCAGCCGATCGCCCGGGACGCTGTCTCGCGTGACTCATGCTTAACATGGCGGCCGATTGGAGTTAGCCTGCGCCTATAAAAGCGCGCGCCCGCGCCGTTCTAAAAGGTGAACGTCCCGGGCGCGCGGCGCGAAAGCGCCAGGTTTTGGGGGAAGCCGTCTGAGAGGCGTAGGCGATGATCGTCGCCACGTCTCCGGCGTGCCGGGACGTTTCCGCTTTCCGGGGGCAAGCCAAGGCCAATGGACACTTACGACCTCATCGTCATCGGCTCCGGCCCGGCCGGCCGCCGCGCCGCGGTCCAGGCCGCAAAGCTCGGCAATTCGGTCCTGGTGATCGAGGGGCGCCGCCGGGTGGGCGGGGTTTCGGTCCATACCGGCACGATTCCCAGCAAGACCCTGCGCGAGACCGCGCTGAACCTCTCGGGCTGGCGCGAGCGTGGGTTCTACGGCAGTTCCTACCGCGTCAAGCAGGACATCCGCGGTGAAGACCTCGGCATGCGGATCGGCAAGACCCTGGAGCACGAGGTCGACGTGCTTGAGCACCAGTTCCAGCGCAACAACGTGCGCACTATTGCGGGCACCGCGCGATTCCTCGATTCCCATGTCCTCAACATCCATTGTCCCGACGGCAGCGACCTCGCCGTGGCGGGCGACCGAATCCTCATCGCGGTTGGCACCGTGCCCCACCGGCCGGAAGACATCCCTTTCGACGACGACCACGTGCTGGACAGCGACGCCGTGATCGAGGCACCGCGCGTGCCGCGCAGCCTGACCGTGATCGGCGCCGGCGTCATCGGCATCGAATATGCCACGATCTTCTCCGCGCTCGATGTGCCCGTCACGCTGATCGAGCCGCGCGAGACCTTCCTCGACTTCGTCGACCGCGAGATCATCCAGGAATTCGTCCACATCCTGCGCGACCGCGGCACCACGATCCGCCTCGGCTGCCCGGTGAAGAATATCGAGAAGGGGGCCGACGGCTGGCCGGTGACCACGCTCGAGGACGGTCGCCGGATCCGCTCCGACATGGTGCTCTATGCCGCCGGGCGCATGGGCGCGACCGGTTCGCTCGATCTCGACAAGTGCGGCCTCGGCACCGACTCCCGCGGCCGCCTGGCCGTCGATCCCAAGACCTTCCAGACCGAGGTTCCACACATCTACGCCGCGGGCGACGTGATCGGCTTTCCCAGCCTCGCCTCGACCTCGATGGAGCAGGGCCGGATCGCTGCCTGCCACGCCTTCGGCCTGCCGCTGCCTCCGGCTCCGGCCTATTTTCCTTACGGCATCTACGCCGTCCCCGAGATATCCACCGTCGGCATGACCGAGGAGGAGCTCAAGACCCGCAATATCGGCTACGAATGCGGCGTCGCCCGCTTCCGCGAAACCTCGCGCGGGCACATCATGGGGCTGAACAGCGGTATGATGAAGCTGCTGTTCTCGCTGAAGACCCGGCGCCTGCTGGGTGCCCACATCATCGGCGAGGGCGCGACCGAACTGATCCACATCGGCCAGGCCGTGCTCAACCTGAAGGGCACGCTCGACTACTTCATCGAGAACACCTTCAACTACCCGACCCTGGCCGAGGCCTACAAGATCGCCGCGCTCGACGCCTGGAACCGGATGCCGGCCCAGGGCTGAGCTTTGCTGGGGCGGCGGCCCATTAATTCAATCTATGGCATTCATTGCCAAGGACCGTCTGCCATTATGGCCCGGCCGGGGTCACTATCCTGACCACAGGAGGTCGCGTCAGGCTGGGGCGACCGAGGCAATGCGAGGGTAGCAGCATGGCTGGAGTTCAAGTTGGCAAGCGAGTGATCGGCGCCGATTCGCCGGTTACCGTCGGGTGGGACAATCTTCCCCGGGTCGAGGGCGGGGCGTTCAAGCGGGCCTTCTTCACCTATTTCCAGCCTGCCGTGTTCTTCGGCCTGCTCGCGTTCTGGTACTACGCGCCGAGTTCGATCGCCCAGGCCTCGACCGCATTCGCCCTCGGCATCGGCTTCAAGGTGCTGCTGCTGGGGCTCGAATGGGTCAATCCGCGCCACAAGAGCTGGCAGCTGACCTGGAAGGAACTGGCGACCGACCTGTTCTACGTCGGGCTGGGCTACACGGTGCTCCGCATCGTGGGCAACTACATCGGCAGCGACGTCATGGTCAAAGCCGTCCAGGGTGCGTTCGACTGGGAGAAGTTCTCCTGGTTCACCGGCCTGCCGCTGCTGGTCCAGGCCTTCCTGATCTCGTTCATCTTCGATTTCGGGCAGTACTGGATGCATCGCGGCATGCACAACTGGAAGCCGCTGTGGCTGACCCATGCCCCGCACCACTACATCACCCAGCTCAACATCAACAAGGGCGCGGTCGGCAATCCGATCGAGCTGTTCCTGATCGGCCTCGGCATCGGCGGCTTCTTCGACTTCCTGCCGCGCGCCGCACTGCTTGCCGGCACGTTCGGCATGGCGGTCAGCACCTACCAGCACATCAATGTGCGCTTCAACACGCCGCGCTGGTGGCTGTTCCTGTTCAACACCACCGAGCACCACAGCGTCCACCACTCGCAGGACTACGAAGCCAGCCGCAGCAACTACGCCGGCACCTGGATCATCATCGACCGCTTCTTCGGCACCTGCGTCGATGGCGAGGCCGAGCTGCTGGGCATGGAAGGCGGACGCCGCATGACGATCCGCGAGGCGATGGTCTATCCCTTCACCGAGGGCTGGAGGGACCTCAAGGCCCGGTTCGGCGGGCAGTCCGTAACCTCGGCGGTGCCGGCCGAGTGATGGACCTCGCCCACTCGCAGCAGGCCGGAACCATCGGCGTGGGTTCGAAAGGAGATCTCGTGACCCCGCGCTTCTTCGAGCGGATCTGGCATATCAGCGGCAGCCTCGCCCTGGCTCCCGGGCAGTCGAGCGACGAGGCCTTCGACCGGCTCGATCCGCTGTTCCGCCAGCGCGGCACCAGCCGGGAACGCAGCGGCGACACGCTGACCTTCACCAAGGAGAACCAGGCGCCGCAGGACAAGATGTCGATCTTCGACGGGGGCGTCCTGCAGATCAGGCGAACCGCGGCCGGGGCGGTCCTGTATTACAACATGAAGAGCAAGGCCCTGCTGGCCTGTTTCCTGGCGCCGCTGCTGTTCCTGTTCTTCTCGCAGCTCCCGGGCCTGCTGGCCAAGCCCGAGAACCCGGCCGAAGCCGCCGCCAAGGCCGCCAAGGCCGAGGCAGCGGCCAAGAAGCCGCCGGCGCAGCTGCATCCGATCGACAAGTTCCTCGGCGCCCCCGCGCCTGAAGCCCCCAAGAAGGGCGAGGAAAGCGGCCGGCGCAGCCGCAAGCCTTCGCCCATGCCGGGCTATGTCTTCGCAGCCTTCTTCGCCATTCTCTATGCCGCCGGGCGCATCCTCGAGGACCGGCTGATCAAGCGGCAGTTCAGCAAGCGCTTGCTGGAGGCCTGAGGCGAGGCAGCGCCGATGCGGGCGCGGCGCGGGGAGGCGATTCCCTTTAAAATCCGGGCGGAACCTAACATGGCCTGCGACAATCCTTATGTGGCCCGAGGCCCCTTGCGGGAATCGAACATATCTGGAACAAACTGTCTCCATGTCCCTCACGCACATCACCGTCCGCGGCGCCCGCGAGCATAACCTCAAGGGCTTCGACGTCTCGCTCCCGCGCGACAGCCTGATCGTCATCACCGGGCTCTCGGGCAGCGGCAAGTCGAGCCTGGCCTTCGACACGATCTATGCCGAGGGGCAGCGCCGCTATGTCGAGAGCCTCTCGGCCTATGCCCGCCAGTTCCTTGAGATGATGCAGAAGCCTGACGTCGAGCATATCGACGGGCTCAGCCCTGCGATCTCGATCGAACAGAAGACCACCAGCCGCAACCCGCGCTCGACCGTGGCGACGGTGACCGAGATCTACGACTACATGCGGCTCCTGTGGGCCCGCGTCGGGGTGCCTTATTCGCCTGCCACCGGGCTGCCGATCGAGGCGCAGACCGTATCGAACATGGTCGACAGGGTCATGACCCTGCCCGAAGGGACGCGCGCCTACCTGCTCGCGCCGGTGGTCCGCCAGCGCAAGGGAGAGTACCGCAAGGAGCTCGCCGAGTGGCAGAAGGCCGGTTACACCCGCGTGCGGATCGATGGCGAGATGTACGCGATCGAGGACGCCCCGGCACTCGACAAGAAGTACAAGCACGACATCGAGGTGGTGGTCGACCGCATCGCGGTGAAGGCCGGCATCGAGACGCGGCTGGCCGACAGCTTCGAGCAGGCGCTCAAGCTGGCCGAGGGGCTGGCCTATGTGGACCTGGCCGACGGCCCCGTTCCCGGTCGCGAGGGTGAGGGCATGGGCGGCGCGATGAAAGGCGCCGGCCTGCCGCCCAACCGCATCGTGTTCAGCGAGAAGTTCGCCTGCCCGGTCTCCGGCTTCACGCTCGAATCGGTGGAACCCCGCCTGTTCTCGTTCAACGCCCCGATGGGCGCCTGCCCGGCCTGCGACGGGCTGGGCGAGAAGCTGCTGTTCGATCCCCAACTCGTCGTCCCCAACGAGGCGCTCAACCTCAAGCAGGGCGCGGTGGTGCCCTGGGCCAAGTCGAACCCGCCGAGCCCCTACTACATGCAGGTGCTGGGCAGCCTCGCCAAGGAATTCGGCTTCAGCCTGGAGACGCCCTGGCAGGACCTGCCGGGCGAGGTGCGCCTGATCATCCTCCACGGCACCGGCGGCAAGAAGGTCCCGCTGACTTTCATCGACGGCAAGAAGAGCTACACCGTCCAGAAGGCCTTCGAGGGCGTGATCGGCAACCTCAACCGCCGCCTGCTCCAGACCGAGAGCGCCTGGATGCGCGAGGAGCTCGGCAAGTACCAGGCGGCCCAGCCGTGCGAGGTCTGCGAGGGCAAGCGGCTTAAGCCCGAGGCACTGTCGGTGAAGGTGGCGATGACCGACATCTCCGCCGTCACCCGCCTGTCTGTGGCCGATGCGGTCGAGTGGTTCCTAGGCCTCGAACCCCAGCTCACCAGCCAGCAGCAGCAGATCGCCAAGGCCATCCTCAAGGAGATCAACGAGCGGCTCGGCTTCCTCAACAACGTCGGGCTCGACTACCTCAACCTCGACCGCACCAGCGGTACGCTGTCGGGCGGCGAGAGCCAGCGCATCCGCCTCGCCAGCCAGATCGGCTCGGGCCTGTCAGGCGTGCTCTACGTGCTCGACGAGCCGAGCATCGGCCTCCATCAGCGCGACAACGACCGCCTGCTGGAGACGCTGAAGCGCTTGCGCGACCTCGGCAACACCGTCATCGTGGTCGAGCACGACGAGGACGCGATCCGCACCGCCGACCACGTGGTCGACCTCGGCCCCGGCGCGGGGGTGCATGGGGGCGAGATCGTCGCCCAGGGTACGCTGAAGGACATCCTCAAGAGCAAGAACAGCCTCACCGGCCAGTACCTCTCGGGCGCGCGCAGCATCGAGGTGCCGGCCAAGCGCCGCAAGGGCAACGGGCTCAAGCTCACGGTCGAGGGGGCGCGGGCCAACAACCTGCGCAACGTCACCGCCTCGATCCCGCTCGGCACCTTCTGCTGCATCACCGGGGTCTCGGGCTCGGGCAAGTCGAGCTTCACCATCGACACGCTCTACGCCGGCGCGGCGAGGGCGTTGAACGGCGCCCGGGTCATCGCCGGCCCGCACGATCGGATCACCGGGCTGGAACACTGCGACAAGGTGATCGAGATCGATCAGTCGCCGATCGGCCGCACCCCGCGCTCCAACCCCGCGACCTACACCGGCGCCTTCACCCAGATCCGCGACTGGTTCGCCGGCCTGCCGGAGAGCCAGGCGCGCGGCTACAAGCCCGGCCGGTTCAGCTTCAACGTCAAGGGCGGCCGCTGCGAGAAGTGCCAGGGCGACGGCCTGCTCAAGATCGAGATGCACTTCCTGCCCGACGTCTACGTCACCTGTGAGGAATGCGGCGGCAAGCGTTACAACCGCGAGACGCTGGAGGTGAAGTTCAAGGGGCACAGCATCGCCGACGTGCTCGACATGACAATCGAGGACGCCGAGGAGTTCTTCAAGGCGGTGCCCCCGATCCGCGACAAGATGCACATGCTGAACGAGGTCGGCCTCGGCTACGTCAAGGTCGGCCAGCAGGCGACCACGCTCTCGGGCGGCGAGGCGCAGCGGGTGAAGCTCGCCAAGGAATTGAGCCGGCGCTCCACCGGGCAGACGCTCTACATCCTCGACGAGCCGACCACCGGACTGCATTTCGAGGACGTGCGCAAGCTATTGGAGGTGCTGCAGCGGCTGGTCGACGGCGGCAATTCGGTGGTGGTGATCGAGCACAACCTAGACGTCATCAAGGTGGCCGACTGGCTGATCGATCTCGGCCCCGAAGGCGGCGTCCGTGGAGGGGAGATCGTCGCCGAAGGCACGCCTGAGCAGGTCGCCAAGAACCCGCGCAGCTTCACCGGGCACTACCTGCGCCCCTTCTTGAAAGAGGGCGAGTAGCGGCGGAGTAGGACGATGCGGTGAGGCGCAACCTCCGCTCACCCCGAGCTCGTCGAAGGGTGCTGGAGCGTGCCAAAGCGCCCGAGAGCGTGGCGGCGAAGTAGGGCCTTTCCAATACCTCTCCGGAACGAGGTGGGGAGGAGTGCCATGGCCCCTCCGATCGTGAGGCCACCGATGTCTTGGAGGTGCCGTAGCCCAACAGAAATGGGGCCGGCATCGCTGCCGGCCCCACTGGCGCCGTTCCGCTCCGGAAGAACGCGATTGCAGTTGCACCCGTCCTGACGACCGACCGCGGTGATGCCGTCGAGCTTCCCGACCGGTCCCGAGCCGAAGCACGGGGCCGTGAGGATTCCTCCGAAGAGGGCTCGCACATCGTGATGCTCGTCGCATCGGGCCCGTCTCGCTGGGGCGAACCCCGGTTCGACGTGTCGTTTCGGCCATGGCGCGGAGCGGGACGCGTCGGGAGGAGGAAGTCGGAGCCGGGCTTGCGCCCGTTTCGCGGCCTTCGTTCGCTTCCGCGCTTGCCGATCCGGCAACCGTTTCACCCAGGCGCTCCTCCTCGCGCCCCGGAAGCTAGGCGACGGGCATCGTCGGGAGGAATGTTGCGGTCCGAGCGTTTGGTCCCGTCAGGCTTCCGGTTCGGCTCCGGGGGAGCTTCTCCTTCGGCCTGGCGGTTCCAAGAACATGGGATCGTATCCTGGCTCGCGAACTTGAGGTGTAGCGTGCCTAAGCAAAGCCTGCCTCGCGTCATATGGAGCCTGGGCAATCCCAGTTCCGACGGCTGCGCGCCACTCGCTGCATCTGCGGTTCGCTGTCCGATCCGAAGATCTTCAAGCTGGTTTTCCGACACTGCTCGCGGGCATCGCTGCCGCCTCGATTAGGTTGTGCTTTTCCGTGCAGTTTCAGGGGTTTATTCCTGATACTTGCGGGTTGGCTCACCCTTTCGACACCTGAAGGCTGCGCCTCATCGCCGAGTCGCGCAAGAGGTTTTTGGGGGATTATTTTCGGCTCGCCGCAAATGCGGTGGACAAAGCGGTGGACTGTTTGGGGACCCGTGGTGGAGGGATTCGCCGGAGAAAGGGGGAAGAAGGAAGGTTTGGTTCGCGCGGAGACGCGGAGACGCAAAGATGTCGCTCTCGCGGCACAGCCGCGCCTCGATCGCGCCTTCGCGCCATCCGCGAGGTCACGATGGCAGAGCGGCCTTCGGCCGAGCGGAACGCCTCCGCGTCTCCGCGCGAACCAAACCTTCCTTCTTGATCCCTTACCGATCCCGCGCCGCCAGCAGCCGCAGTCGCAGCGCGTTGAGGCGGATGAAGCCCGCGGCGTCCTTCTGGTCGTAGGCGCCGGCGTCGTCTTCGAAGGTGACGTGGCGCTCGGAGTAGAGGCTGTTGGGCGACTTGCGGCCGACCACCGAGGCCGAACCCTTGTAGAGCTTGAGGCGGACGGTACCCGAAACCTTGGCCTGGCTGTGGTCGATCGCGGCCTGGAGCATCTCGCGCTCGGGGGCGAACCAGAAGCCGTTGTAGATGAGCTCGGCGTACTTGGGCATCAGCTCGTCCTTGAGGTGCGCGGCGCCGCGGTCGAGCGTGATCTGCTCGATGCCGCGGTGGGCGCGGGCATAGATCTCGCCGCCCGGGGTCTCGTACATGCCGCGGCTCTTCATGCCGACGAAGCGGTTCTCGACGAGGTCGA
>JASGGH010000058.1:0-17715 GCA_047605105.1 Novosphingobium sp.
CGCTTGGCAGCGACGAGAGCGATCTTGTCCGCGCGCTGCGCCAGTCAACGCAGCAGTCCGCCAATCAGGCGGGCCAGCAGATCGTGTCCAGGAATCTCGACATCCAGCCAACCATAACCGTCCGCCCCGGATGGCCGTTGCGCGTTGTTCTGCATAAGGACTTGGTGCTTCGTGCCTGGGGCGGCGCTCGCTGACAGGAGACGCCCCATGCTGAAACTCGCCAAGTTGCCCGACCGCACCCCGGTCAAGATCGGGATCACCGTCACCCCGGACCTCGATGCCGACTTGCGGGCTTACCGGGACCTCTACCGCGCCACCTATGAGGACAAGGGCGTGACGGTCGCGGACCTGATCCCCGCAATGCTCGAATCCTTTCTCGCCAGCGACCGGACCTTTGCCAAGGCCCGGAAGAACGTGGAGGCGGGCACATGAACCGCCGCAGCGAGATCGGCCAGTTCAAGCGGTCGAAGCAAGGCGGATGGGAGGGTGAAATCGAAACGCTCACCATTCGCCGCAAAATCCGGCTCGTGCCGAATGACAATCGCACGACCGACACCGCGCCAGCGTTCCGCGTCATGCTGGGGTGGAAAGCCATAGGCGATGCTTGGGAGAAGAAATCCCGTAACGATCCGCCGCGCGATTATGTGCGCGTCGAGATCAACGACCCGTTTTGCCCGCTGATTGCCGCGCTGTTCCCCGATGCGGAGGGGCTGACCGCGAAGCTGGTCACGCGCACGGGCACCTGATCCGGGGAGACGAGGACGCATCCGATGGACAGGGTATTGACCGTCAAGGAAGCGGCCCGTCTGCTCAAGGTGCATCCCAACACCATTCGTAACCTGCTTGCTCGTGGGCGCATCCCGGCCGCCCGCGTCGGGCGGCAATGGCGGTTTCTTGAAGCCGAGCTTGTCGCGTGGATTCGGGCGGGTTATCCTGATGCCGCACGGACGCAGCCGGGTGCCTCACGAAAGGAGGCGTTATGGCACTCTGGAAACGTGCATCGAAATACTATGTCGAGTTCACAGCACCGGACGGAACGAGAGTTAGACGCTCTACTGGAACGACCGACCGCAAGAAGGCCGAAGAATATCACGACCGGCTGAAAGCGGAGTTGTGGGAAGCGACCCGGTTGAAGAAGAAGCCGAAGCGGACCTGGGACGAGGCGGCTTTGCGGTGGTTGAAGGAAAAGGCGCACAAGAAATCCCGTCGGGATGATGTGCAACGTATCCGCTGGTTCACCACCCATCTTCGCGGCAAGCTGCTCGATCAGGTGGACCGGGATATGATCGACCGGTTGTTGACGACCCGCTTGCCCAAGGCGACGGATGCCACGCGGAACCGTTATATGGCGCTCATTCGCGCCATCTTCCGCAAGGCCCAGCGCGAATGGGAGTGGATCGACCACATACCGGCGTTCAAAGCCTACGGCGAGGGCAACAAGGTCCGGGTGCGGCATTTGTCGCACGAACAGGCCGAAGCCCTGTTGAAAGCCTTGCCCGACCACCAACGTGAAGTGGTGCTGTTCGCCCTTTCGACGGGGCTACGGCAGGGCAACATACTCGGTTTGACGTGGGATAGGGTCGATATGGCCCGGCGCATGGCGACGATCGGGTATGGCGATACGAAGAACGGCGACGCGCTAGGCGTTCCACTCAACGACATCGCGCTTGCCGTGCTGCAACGTCAATGGGGCAAGCATCCGACCCATGTGTTTACCTATCGGGGCAAGCCGCTCCGTTCGGCGAACACGCGCAAATGGCGTGAAGCATTGAAGGCTTGCGGGATCACGGATTTTCGCTGGCACGATTTGCGGCACACATGGGCAAGCTGGCTGCGGCAGAATGACGTGCCCACCTGGGTGCTTCAGGAGCTGGGGGGCTGGAAGTCGGAATCGATGGTGCGGCGCTACGCCCATATGTCGGTGAAACACTTGCAGCCCTATTCCGACCTGCTGATTAACGTGCCCCAACTGGAAAGCACGGTAATCCGCGAAACGGAACGGCGCAAAACCACCCCCAGTCGCCCCTATGGGCACCTGCGTGTGGTCAAGTAAGTGTCTGAAAAGATTGGTGGACGCACTTGGGCTCGAACCAAGGACCCGCTGATTAAGAGTCAGCTGCTCTACCAACTGAGCTATGCGTCCATTCCGGGCATTGGTGTCGTTGCCGGTGGCCGACGATTCGTCGTCGGAGGGGTCCCTATAGCGGCTGTTCCGGCTGTGAAAAGGGGGTAGTTTCAGGAAAGTGAGCGCGCGCCGCCGCGCCAGCGGTCGACGGCCATGATCGTGCCGATGCAGATCATGTTGGTCATCATCGAAGAACCGCCGTGGCTCATGAACGGGAGCGGGATTCCCACCACCGGGGCGAGGCCCATGACCATCATCAGGTTGATCGCCACGTAGAAGAAGATCGTGCAGGTCATTCCAGCGGCGAGGAGTTGGCCGATGCGGTCGGGCGCGCGGCGGGCGACGCCGAAGCCCCAGTGCAGGATCAGGCCGAAGATCAGCAGCACGAACAGCCCGCCCAGCATCCCCCATTCCTCGGCCATGGTCGCGAAGACGAAGTCGGTGTGGCTTTCGGGCAGGTAGTTGAGGTGGCTTTGCGTGCCCATCCCGAAGCCCTTGCCGAAGAACCCGCCCGAACCGATCGCGATCTTCGACTGGGTGATGTGGTAGCCCGTGCCGAGCGGGTCGTTTTCGGGGTCGAGGAACACCAGCACGCGGTTGCGCTGGTAGTCGTGGAGCAGGGTGAAGAAGGCGATCGGCGCGACGACGGCCGCAGCCAGGCCGGCGCCGATGAACCAGCGCAGCGGCACGCCGGCCAGGAAGATCACCATCAGCGCGCCGAACGAGATGGCCAGCGCGGTCCCGAGGTCGGGCTGGATGATGACGAGCCCGGCCGGCACCGCCAGCAGCGTCGCGGCGGGCACCAGGGCTCGCCAGGACCCCGTCATGCTCGGCGGCAGGGCATCGTAGAACCGGGCGAGGACCAGGACGATCGCGGGCTTCATCAGCTCCGAGGGCTGCAGCGTCAGGAAGCCGAGGTTCAGCCAGCGCTGGCTGCCGCCGCCGATGCCGCCGATCAGCTCGACCAGGATCAGCAGGAGCAGGACCGCGATGTAGATCGGATAGGCGAGAGCCTTGAAGGTATCGCGGCGCACCCGCGAGATCGTCACCGCCATGGCCAGGAAGACGAGGTAGCGGATGAAGTGCGTCGCGGCCCAGGGGCGCAGGTTCCCGCTCGCGGCGGAATAGAGCACCGTGGCGCCGAACAGCACGAGCGTGGTCAGCGGCAGGATGATCCGCCAGGGCTGCCGCGCGATCGGTTCGGGAATGAGGCTGGTGCCCATGGTCAGGGCGCCTCGGGCGGCGGGGTGGACTGCGGCGCCGGCGGCGGGGCGGGGGCGGCGGGGTCTTCGCCGGTGGTGCCCGGCGTGACCCCGGCGTCGCCGACCGCGGCCTCGGTATTGTCCGCCTTGACGATCGCCGCCTTGATCGCCTGCTCGTCGCCGACCTTCGGGGCGGAAGTGCCGACCTGGGCCACGAAAGTCCGGTACTTGGCGTCCATCCGCTGCTGCGGCGTGCCGCCCCAGCCCTTTTCCAGCTCAAGCAGCGTCTTCCAGGCCTGGTCGGGATCGTAGAGGTAGGTGACCAGGTCCTTGGCGATCGGCGCGGCGGCGCGCGCGCCCCAGATACCGTGCTCGACCACCACCGAGATCGCGTAGCGCGGGTTGTCGGTCGGCGCATAGGCGATGAACAGCGAGTGGTCGCGCGACTTCCAGTCGCCGACGTGGCCGCGGGCGACGAGGGCGACGACCTGTGCGGTCCCGGTCTTGCCGGCCATCTTCACGCCGTTGATGTCGATCCGGCTCCGCCCGCCGGTGCCGCCGCCGTTGACCACGTTGAACATGCCGTCGTGGGCGACCTGAAGCTGCTCGGGCGTGAAGGGCAGGGCCGGCCCGAGCGGCTTGGGCTGGCCGTAGATCAGCGAAGGCTGGAGGTTCTTGCCCGAGGCGATCCGCGAGGTCATCACCGCCAGTTGCAGCGGCGAGACCGAGACGTAGCCCTGGCCGATCGAGGCGTTGAGCGAATCCGAGGCGCTCCATTCCTGCTTGTAGCGGCGCATCTTCCAGGCCGCGTCGGGGATCGTGCCGTAGCGCTGCCTGGTGCCGGGCAGGTCGAACTCCTGACCCAGCCCGAGCAGCCTGGCGACCGGCGCGATCGCATCGTAGCCCACGCGGTGCGACATCGACCAGAAGTAGGTGTTGCACGAATGCTCGATCGCCTGGCGCATGTCGACCGAGCCGTGGACCGCGTCGCAGCGGAAGAAGCGGCTGCCGAGCCGGTAGCCGCCGGGGCAGGACACGCGCTCCTTCGGATCGACGCCGACGAGCTGCAGCGCCAGCGTCGCCATCGGCTTCATCGTCGACCCGGGGGGATAGAGCCCGCGCATCGCCTTGTTGAGCAAGGGGATGTGATCGTCCTCGTTGAGCATCTTCCACTGCAGGCGCCCGATCCCGCCGACGAAGGCATTGGGGTCGAAGGCCGGCATCGAGGTGAGGGCGCGGATCGCGCCGTCCTGGCAGTCGATCACCACGACCGCGGCGGATTCCAGCCCGATGCGGCGCGCGGCATAGTCCTGCAGCCCGCCGTCGATGGTCAGCTTGATCGGCTTGCCGGGCACGTCGTCGCGCATCTCGAGGTCGCGGACGATCCTGCCGGTCGCCGTGACCTCGGTACGGCGGGCGCCGGGGATCCCGCGCAGGGTGGTCTCGAAGTGCTTCTCCAGCCCGTCCTTGCCGACCTTGTAGCCGGGCGTGATCAGCAGCGGGTTCTTGTCCTTCTCGTACTCCTCGGCCGAGGCCGGGCCGACATAGCCGATCAGGTGCGCCACGGCCGGTCCGGTGGGATAGAACCGCGAGAACCCGCGCTGCGGCACCACTCCGGGCAAGTCGGGCAGTCGCACGCTGACGGCGGCATATCTGTCGGCATCGACCCGCGCAGCGACCTCGACCGGAGCGAAGCCGTG
This sequence comes from Novosphingobium sp., assembly GCA_047605105.1. Classification (GTDB taxonomy): domain Bacteria; phylum Pseudomonadota; class Alphaproteobacteria; order Sphingomonadales; family Sphingomonadaceae; genus Novosphingobium. Next base: position 5,028 of record JASGGH010000058.1, read on the forward strand.
GGCCTTCTCCATCTTGTCCTTGAGGTCCTGCATGTCGGACGCCGTGAGGCCGAGCAGCTTGCCGAGCTCCTCGACGGTCTTGTCGGTCTCGACCACGCGTTCGGGAATGAGGTCGACGCGGAAGTCGGCACGGTTCGAAGCCAGGGGCTGGTCGTTGCGGTCCAGGATCCACCCCCGCCGCGGCGGGATCAGGGTGAGGTTGACCCGGTTGCTTTCGGCCAGGGTCTTGTACCGCTCGTTCTCGAACAGCGCGATGTAGCCCATGCGCGTCGCCAGCAGCAGGCCGAGCCCGCCCTGCAGGGCGCCGACCACGACCGACCGGCGGTCGAAGCTGTTCTTGAGCGTTCCCGAGGAAATCAGCGCCATCAGTCGAGGGCCCGGAAATGCAGGAGCCGCAGCCGGTCGAACAGCGCGACGAGGCGGCCGACCAGCGGATAGGCGAAGATCGACGTCAGCAACTGCGGTGCCAGGACCAGGGGAGAGGGCGCGAGGCCCTGCGCCAGGCCCATCGCCGTGGGCAGATAGGCGCCGATCAGTCCCGCCGCGACGAGCCAGTCGATCAGGAAGTTGCGCCAGGGAAAGCGCAGCTCGATGACTTCGAGAACGATCAGCGCGATCGACCAGAGCAGGATCGCGCTGCCGAGCGGCTGCCCGCTATAGAGATCGTCGAACAGGCCGAGCGGCAGCCCGGCCCAGACCGGCAGCAGCCCGGGGCGCAATTGCCGCCAGACGAGCAGGATGAGGAACCCCAGCGGCGGCAGCATGGGCGCCGAGGCGATCACCGGCCAGGTCGGGCTGAGCGAGCCGAGCATGACCGTCACCCATGGCAGGGCGATGGCGATGAACGGCGAGGGCGCGCGGTTGAGCGTCTTGCGAAACGGATCGGACACCTGGCGCGGGAGGCGCGACTGGATCATCGGCCAGTACTGCCCGAAGCCGGATTAACCGGAGCTGGAGCAGGCGAAGCGGCGCCCGTCGCGGCGGGCAGGGCCATCTGGCTCCAGACCTGTTCGACGACGACATATTCCGTCGCGCCGGGATCGCTGAGCACCCGCGCGATCCCGCCGTCGGGCAGCAGCCGGTCGACCACGGCCACGGCGGTGCCGGGGCGGTACAGGCCGCCCGAGCCCGAGGTCACCATGACGTCGCCGCGCTTCAGCGGATTGATCCCGAGGTTGATCAGGCGCAGCTGCAGCGTGCCGTCGGCCCGCCCGGTCGCGAAGGCGGCGACGCCATCGCTGGCGCGGCGGACGGGCACCATGCTGTCGCTGTCGGTGATGAGGAGGACCCGCGCGGTCGATCGGCCGACTTCGAGCACGCGGCCGACCAGGCCCAGCGGCGAACGGACCGGCATGCCGACCGTCACGCCTTCGTTGCTTCCCACCGAGATCGTCGCGAAGCGGCGCGTCGAGGAGGAGGTCGAACCGATCATCATCGCGATCGCCACCGGCTTGGCATCCTGCCGGGCCAGCCCCAGCAGATCCTTGAGCCGGCGGTTTTCCTCGGCGACGGCCTGGGCTTCGACGAGCTTGACCCGCGCCTGCTCGACCTCGCGCTTCAGCTCGGCGGTCTTGCGCCCGGAGGTGAAATAGCCGCGGATGTCGTCGAGGATCCCGCTGCCTTCGGCCCGGCCGGCTGCAGCGACTTCCGCGACCGGCGCGGTCGCGTCGGTCGCCGCGCTGCGAATGCCCGAAAAGCGCGAACTGTCCGTGAGCGACAGGATCAGCAGCCCGCCGCCGACCAGCGCGCCGAGGCCGGCCGCCAGATAGGCGAAGAACGTCGTATATTGCGCCCTGCGAGAAAAGCCGGTGCGCCGATTGGATGGCGGCGCCATGGGTGCCGTCTCCTCCTAACGAGATTCGAATTCTAACTCACCCGTTCCTCCCGATTCCCTCGATTTCATTGGGACTCGGGAGGAATGGAGCGAGGCAGGTAGTCAACTATGCCGTCATCAGGACGCCGCGATAGATCGGGTCCTCCATGGCGCGGCCGGTGCCCAGCGCGACGCAGGACAGCGGGTCCTCGGCGACCGAGACCGGCAGGCCGGTTTCCTCGCGCAGGTAGTCGTCCAGCCCGCGGATCAGCGCGCCGCCGCCGGTCAGGACGATGCCCTGGTCGACGATGTCGGCGGCCAGTTCCGGCGCAGTGTTTTCGAGCGCGATGCGCACGCCTTCGATGATCGCGCCGATCGGCTCGGACAGCGCCTCGGCGACGTTCGCCTGGGTGATCGTGATTTCCTTGGGCACGCCGTTGACGAGGTCGCGGCCCTTGATGTGGATCGTCTCGCCCACGCCGTCGGACGGCACCGTGGCGATGCCGTAGTCCTTCTTGATTCGTTCGGCCGTGGCTTCGCCGATCAGCAGGTTGTGGTGGCGGCGCACGTAGGAGACGATCGCCTCGTCCATCTTGTCGCCGCCGACGCGGACCGAGGTGGTGTAGGCCAGGCCGCGCAGCGACAGCACGGCGACCTCGGTGGTGCCGCCGCCGATGTCGACGACCATCGAGCCGACCGGCTCGGTCACGGGCATGTCGGCGCCGATCGCCGCGGCCATCGGCTCCAGGATCAGGTGGACCTGGCTGGCTCCCGCGTTCGAGGCCGCGTCGCGGATCGCGCGGCGCTCGACCGAGGTCGAGCCCGAGGGCACGCAGATCACGATCTCGGGATAGCGGAACAGGCTCTTCTTGCCGCCGTGGACCTTGCGGATGAAGTACTTGATCATCTCCTCGGCGACTTCGATGTCGGCGATGACGCCGTCGCGCAGCGGGCGGATCGCCTCGATGTTGTCGGGGGTCTTGCCCATCATCATCTTGGCGTCGTCCCCCACGGCCTTGACGCGCTTGATCCCGTTGACGGTCTCGATCGCCACGACCGACGGCTCGTTGAGCACGATCCCGCGATCCTGGACGTAGACGAGCGTATTTGCCGTCCCCAGGTCGATCGCCATGTTCTGGGAGCCGAATTTCAAGAATCGCGACATAATCGAAGCCATCTAGTTTTCCGTGGATTTTCCGCCGTTTCAGTGCCTGGAAAAGGCCGCCCGACGCCGGATGGGTGAGGGAACCGCGGCTTCCTAGCGCAGGGTTCGGCGGAACGCCAAAATTTTGTGTCGAAAGCGGCGGGTAAATGTACGCCTCGGCTCGAATTTGCAGCGCTTCACCGCTACCTGTGTCCGATGTCGACAATTCGCCGCCTGCCCGAGACCCTGATCAACCGCATCGCGGCGGGCGAAGTGGTCGAGCGGCCGGCCGCGGCGCTCAAGGAACTGGTCGAGAACGCCATCGACGCCGGGGCGACGGCGGTGGCCGTCCGGCTCGCGGCGGGGGGCCTCGAACTGATCGAGGTCGCCGACGACGGCTGCGGCATGACCCCGGACGAGATCGCCCTCGCGCTGGAGCGTCACGCCACCTCGAAGCTGCCCGACGAGGACATCGAGAAGGTCGCCAGCCTCGGCTTTCGCGGCGAGGCATTGCCCTCGATCGCCAGCGTGGCCCGGCTGACGATCGAAAGCCGTCCCAGGGGCGCCGAAGGGTGGCGCCGGGTCGTCGATCATGGCGCACTGGCTGACGAGGGACCGGCCGCACTTCCGCCCGGGAGCCGCATCCGCGTCGAGGACCTGTTCGGCCGCGTGCCCGCGCGCCGCAAGTTCCTGCGCAGCGCCCGCAGCGAATATGCCGCCTGCCTCGACGTGGTCCGCCGCCTCGCCATGGCCCGGCCCGAGGTCGGCTTCACCCTGGAGCACGACGGTCGCCGCGTGCTGGCGGTCCAGCCGGGCCAGGGCCTGGCGAGCCGCGTCTCGCAGATCGTCGCGCGCGAACTGGCCGAGGACGGCGTCGCGCTCGATCTGGAGCGCGGCTCGGCCCGCCTGCTCGGCGTCGCGGGCCTGCCGACCTTCAACCGCGGCGTCGCCGACCATCAGTATCTCTTCGTCAACGGTCGCCCGGTGAAGGACCGCCTGCTGATCGGCGCGGTGCGCGGCGCCTATGCCGACATGCTGGCGCGTGACCGCCACGCCGTGTTGGCCCTGTTCCTCGAGCTTCCGCCCGAGGACGTCGACGTCAATGTCCACCCGGCCAAGACCGAGGTTCGCTTCCGCGACCCGGCTTTCGTGCGCGGCTTCATCGTATCCGGCCTGCGCCATGTGCTCGACGGCGCCGCCCAGCGCAGCGCCCAGGCGCCGGCGGCCTCGGCCATGGCCAACTGGCAGGTCGAGCCGATCTCGGCTCCGGCGCGCGGCGAGAGCCTCTTTGCCAAGTTCGCGCAACCGGCCTCGCGGGTCACCGAAGCCAGGCGGCCCTGGCGCGGCTACGAGGAAGCGATTCTGGCCCCAGCCGCCGCCGCCGAAGTGGCCGAACCACTGACCGAGGAAGCCGCCGACTTCCCGCTCGGCGTCGCCCGTGGCCAAGTCGCGAATACCTACATCGTCGCCGAGGCCGAGGACGGCCTGGTGATCGTCGACCAGCACGCCGCGCACGAGCGCCTGGTGCTCGAACGCCTCAAGGCGGCCGGAGCCGGGGAGGCCGTCGCCGCCAGCCAGGCCCTGCTGATCCCCGAAGTGGTCGAGCTTGACGAGCCCGCCTGCGACCGCATTGAAGACCACGCCACCACCTTCGCCGGCATGGGGCTGGCGATCGAGCGCTTCGGCCCGGCCGCCATGCTGGTTCGCGCGGTTCCCTCGGCCTTGGCAAGAAGCGATGTCCACGCCCTGGTCCGCGACCTCGCCGATGACCTCGCCCAGAATGGCGATGCCTTGCTGCTCGGCGAAAAGCTCGACCTGGTGCTCGCCACCATGGCCTGCCACGGCTCGGTCCGCGCGGGGCGCACGCTGTCGGTGGCCGAGATGAACGCGCTGCTCCGCGAGATGGAGCGCACGCCCCGCTCGGGGCAGTGCAACCACGGCCGGCCGACCTGGGTGAAGCTGGCTCACGGCGACATCGAGAAGCTGTTCGGGCGCAAATGAGTTGGCTCATCTACCTCGGCGCGGCCCTGGCCGAAATCGCGGGCTGCTATGCCTTCTGGGCCTGGCTGAAGCTCGACAAGCCGGTCTGGTGGCTCGCCCCGGGCATGGCCAGCCTCGCGCTGTTCGCCTGGCTGCTGACCCTGATCGACAGCGCGCAGGCGGGCCGTGCCTATGCGGCCTATGGCGGGATCTACATCGTCTCCGCGCTGTTCTGGCTCTGGGCTGCCGAGGGCGTGCGGCCCGATCGCTGGGACCTGATCGGCGGAGCGATCTGCCTTTGCGGTGCGGCGGTGATCCTGTGGGGACCAAGGACGATGGCGGGCTGATGCGACGATTGCTGCTCCTGGCCGTGCTGGCGCTAGCGGCCTGCGACAAGCCCACGCCCGCGGAAAAGGCTGCCGACGATGCCCGGGACATCGCGATGGTCGAGGCGGCGCAGCACAATTACGGCCCGCCCGTGGCGCTCGACCCGAGCCCGATAACCTTGGCCGACCGGGAGCGCGCCCGGCTGATTGGCGCCGGCTGCTCGTTCGAGGCCGAGGGGCAGAGCGACCCCGTCCTGATCGCCCAGCCCAAGCACGCGGTGATGAAGCTCGGCCGCGAGCTGACCGCCTTCGCCTCGGACAACGGCAGCACGCAGCTACCGCTCGGCACTTGGGCGCACTACGTCGGCAAGGAAGGTTCGCTGCGGATTAACAAGGCCGCGGGCGAGGGCGGGCTGGGCGGCCAGGGCGGGGTCGAGTGGCAGGCCACGCTGACCGTCACCGACCAGCACGACCGCACCGTCTATTCCAGCCCCGGCCGCCTGCGCTGCGGGGCTTGAGCTAGCCGCCGCGGACCTTGATCAGCCCGATCGAGGTGAAGGTCATCACCACCTCGCCGTGCTGGTTCAGCACGGTCATAGCCTTGCGGAAGCTGCCCATCTCGGGCCGCGAGCGGCTGCGGGCCTTCTCCAGCACCTCGGTCTCGCAGCGCAGGGTGTCGCCGGGATAGACAGGTTTCTTCCAGCGCAACTCGTCGATCCCCGGAGAGCCGAGCCCGGCGTGGTCGAGCGCCTTCATGTTCTCGACCACCATCGCCATGGTCATCGCGCAGGTATGCCACCCGCTCGCGGAAAGGCGCCCGAAATGGGTCTCGGCCGCCGCCGCCTCGTCGAGGTGGAAGGGCTGCGGATCGAAGCGCGAGGCGAAGTCGATCACCTCCTCGCGTCTGACCTCGTAGTGCCCGAAGCTCTCCTTGCGGCCGATCTCGATGTCTTCGAAGTATTGCACGTCAGTTCCCCAGCGAGATTTTGGCGAAGAGCGTGTAGCCGATCGGATGCTCGCCGTAATAGGGGGTGAGCGCCGCCGGCTTGGCATAGGCCGAAACCGAGCCGCCCAGGGCCAGTTCGACCGGCCCGACGGGAATGCGCCGCGCGTATCCGGCCTGGAACTTGGTCACGCGGAAAGGCCGGTCGTGCAGCGGATGGGCGTGATCGGGGAAGAGCTCGTCGTTGGCGACGTTCTCGATCCGGCCGAAGAGCGTATTGTGCGCGTCGAGGTCCCAGTTCGCCTCGGCCAGCCAGGCGGTGAGCGACCCGCCGGGCACGCGCTGCTTGTTGCTGAAGGCGGCCATGGCCGACAGCCCCTTGCCGTTGGCGTAGTGGACCGAGGCGGTGGTGCGGCGCTCGTCCTCGCCTGGGTGCAGGGCCTCGGGCTGCTTGATCTCGCCATAGCTCGCCTGGACCGCCCAGCGCGGGCTCGGCGTCCAGGTGCCGCGGACCGACCAGCTATCGAGCCTGGGCGTCTCGATGTCCCAGCGGTCCTCGTCGGGCTCGGCGCCACGGAAGGCCGAGGCTTCGAGCTGGAACTTGCGGGTGGCCACGCCGGCGGTGACCACGCCGTAGGTAATATGGGTCGAATCGAACCAATGATGGGTGATCGGCGGCTCGGGATTGAGCCGCGCCGACTGCCGCATCATGAAGGCGCTGGGGCCGAGAGCAGGCTCGCCGACCGGGCCACCGTAGAGGAACAGGCTGGCGCCCTTGCCAAGGTTGAAATCCACCCGCGCCGCGAGTTCCATGAACAGGTCGTGGGGGTGCTGACGATCGATCAGCGGCTGCCCGCCGGCGGTCTCGCCGGTGGCGAAGAGGTTGGGATAGCCGCGCGCGTTCATCGCGGGCTCGAGGCTGAGCATGGATTTGAACTGGATGCGGCCGAACGCCGTTTGGCGTTCCGCCATCAGCATGGCCATCGATGTGGAATAGAACTTTTCGTCGCCGCGCGGTCCGGAGTGGTTGGTGTATTGGGCGGTGACGAAGCCATGAGCCATCAGCATCCAGTCGCCACTCATGGCGTGAAGGCCGCTTCCCATGTCAGGGGCATTGTGGCCAGGAAGTCGCGAGGTGCCCGAACCCGAACCGAAATTCGCGAACGCAACGCCGTCGAGCAAGATGTCTGAATCTTCGGCATCCTTCGCGAGACAGCAAAAGTGCGAGCGGGTGAAGCGGCTTATGTTGGACTCGCCGGGCGACGAGTATGGAACTGCGACGACCGCTCCGTTTGCGCTCGGCGCAGCGGGTTCATGCCCCATCGCCGAATGGTCATGCTCCTGGGCGAGAGCAGGAGACGAGAGAAGAATGGCGCAAGCGAGCGCCGATAAAAGAGATCGTGTCATGATGCTGTCCTGAAATCCGTAAAACCGTGTCCGCAAAGCGGACGGCTCGGGGGTTTCAAGCACGCGGAGGCGGCGTATCGGGAGCGGTGTGCACCGCGGCGATCTGCGTCTGGTTGAGAAGCTTCAGCCGCAGCGCAGGGAGCGGGGCGGGCTCGCTCGGACGATGCCGCGCCGTGAACGGCGCGATGCAGCCGATGCATTCGTGCTTGGCTGCCGCGCCTTTGGGCGCATCCTGGCGGTCATGATCGCCATGACCGTGACCGGACATCGCCGGCATGGCCATTGCCGGAGCGCAGTGCAGGGGCGCTGCCGTTGCCGGCAAGGCGAGGCCGATAATCAGCAGGAATAGGCAAAAGCGCCGCAGCATCGGTCCAGCCTAGCCGATCAGACGTTGAACTTGAAGTGCAGGCAGTCGCCGTCCTGCACCACGTATTCCTTGCCTTCCTGGCGCAGCTTGCCGGCTTCCTTGGCGCCGGCCTCGCCGTTCAGCGCGACGTAGTCGGCATAGGCGATGGTCTCGGCGCGGATGAAGCCGCGCTGCATGTCGGAGTGGATCTCGCCCGCGGCTTCGGGGGCCTTGGCGCCCTTGTGGACGGTCCAGGCGCGGGCTTCCTTGGGGCCGACGGTGAAGAAGGTGAGGAGGTGCAGCAGGTCGTAGCCGGCGCGGATGATCCGGGCGAGGCCGGTTTCCTTGAGGCCCATCTCCTCCAGGAAGACCATGCGTTCCTCGGGCTCCATGCCGATCAGCTCGGCCTCGATCGCCGCCGAGACGATCACCGCCTCGGCGCCCTCGGCCTTGGCCTTCTCGAAGACCTTGGCGGAGAAGGCGTTGCCGGTTGCAGCACTGTCTTCCTCGACGTTGCAGACGTAGAGCACCGGCTTGGCGGTGAGCAGTTGGGCCTGGGCGAAGACCCTGGCCTCGTCGTCGTCCTTGGGCTCGGTCAGCCGGGCAGGCTTGCCGGCGCGCAGCAGGTCCAGCGCTTGGCCGAGCACCGAAGCGACCGCCTTCGCTTCCTTGTCCCCTTGTGCGGCCTTCTTCTGGGCGGCGGGGACGCGCTTCTCCAGGCTTTCGAGGTCGGAGAGCATCAGCTCGGTCTCGACCGTCTCGGCGTCGGAGATCGGATCGATCCGGTTGTCGACGTGCTGGATGTCGTCGTTCTCGAAGCAGCGCAGCACGTGGACCACGGCATCGACCTCGCGGATGTTGCCGAGGAACTGGTTGCCCAGGCCTTCGCCCTTCGACGCACCGCGGACCAGCCCGGCGATGTCGACGAAGCCGAGCTGGGTCGGAATGATCTTCTGGCTGCCGGCGATCTCCGCCAGCTTGTCGAGCCGCGGATCGGGCACGCCGACCTGGCCGACGTTGGGCTCGATCGTGCAGAACGGATAGTTCGCCGCCTGCGCCGCCTGGGTCTCGGTCAGGGCGTTGAACAGGGTCGACTTGCCGACATTCGGCAGGCCGACGATACCGCAGCGGAAACCCATCTAATCCATTCCTTCTTCCAGAATTGGCGCGCGCTTAGCCCGGCGGGGGAGGGAAAACCAGCCCGGCTTGACCTCGGGGCCGGCCTGAGGCTTTCTTCCGCGCGCAAGGTTTCTTTACAAAGAGGCAGATCGTGACCGCGAGCACCCAGACGGCCCCGGTGCCGACCGAAGACCTTGTGAAGGCCGCGCTGGCCAAGAGCGCACCGGTCGTCGCGGACCTGATGGGCCCCCCGGTCGGGGTTTTCCCGCCCGAGACGACCGTGGCGGCCGCGACCGAGGCATTGCGCGAGCAGGTCCGCACGACCTTCATCACCTATCTCTACGTCACCGCGCCCGACGGCAAGCTGCTCGGCCTGATCGCGATGCGCGAGATGCTGCTGGCCAAGCCGAGCGATACCCTCGAATCGCTGATGCTGCGGGAAGTCTTCACGCTCAAGCGCGACACCCCGCTCGACGATGCGCTGCGGCAGGTGCTGGACCGGCATTTTCCGGTCTATCCGGTGGTCGATGCGGCCGGCAAGCTGGTCGGCCTGGTCCGCGGCCCGGACCTCTTCGCCAACCGCGCGATCGAGATCTCGGCGCAAGCGGGCTCGATGGTCGGCGTCGAGAAGGAGGAGCGGATGTCCACCCCGCTCAAGCGCTCGCTGCTGCTGCGCCACCCCTGGCTGCAGATCAACCTGCTCACCGCCTTCATCGCCGCCGCCGTGGTCGGGATGTTCGAGGGCACGCTGAGCCGCCTGGTGATCCTGGCGGTATTCCTGCCGGTCATGGCCGGGCAGACCGGCAATACCGGCTGCCAGGCGCTGGCCGTGGCGCTGCGGGGAATGACCCTGGGCGACATCAACGAGAACAACGCGCGGTCGCTGCTGTTCAAGGAAGGCTCGCTCGGATTCTTCAATGGTTTGCTGGTGGGGATCACCGCGGGCGCCGGGCTGTGGGTCTATGCCTGGATGCAGGGCGAGCACAATCCGTTCATGTTCGGCCTGGTGGCGATGGTCGCCATGATGATCGCCTGCACCATCAGCGGGATCGCCGGGGCCGGCATTCCGCTGATCCTGAAGCGCTTCGGGGCGGACCCGGCGACCGCCTCGAGCATCTTCCTGACCACCGCGAGCGACATCGCGAGCATGGGGATTTTCCTGAGCCTGGCGTCGCTGGCGCTATAGTCGTCCCAGGCCCTCCCCATCCGTCCTTCGGAAAAACAGGGACGATCTTGCATTCGGCCGGTCAGGCCTTGCCGGGCGCTGCGTCCGGAGCCCGATTGGGATCGCAATGCTTGACGATGACGGGCGGAAGGCGATGGCCGCTGTTCATCCGGCCTTCCATGCGAACCGTGCCGCCGGCCCCGAGGAAGTCCGTGAACTCGTTGCAGGCCACGCGCTGCATGCTCCGGATACGATCTTCGTAAGGAATGGAGGCATGGCGGTTCGGCATGCGATCCATCTCGACGATCAGCGTGTCGCCCTTGGCCTTGGCCGGGCCGAGCGTAGCTCCGCCCGAGAGCTGTTCCGGCCCTTTGGCGGTCATCCTGTCGGCGATCTTCGCGGCGAATTCCTCGGGCGTGCGCGGCGCGCAAGCGCCCAATATCAGGCACGAGGTCAATAGAGCGATCGGTGAAAAGGCGGTCTGGTCCATCCGCTTTTCTTAGCGCTGCGGTGTAAATTCCGAGTGAACTGCGGCTAATCCTGCAGCCTCATGGCAACGTCGTTCATGAAGCGCGTGTCGTCGCCCCTGGCCAGCCACTCGGCCTCACAGGAGAGCGCGCCGAGCATGTCCGCCAGCGGGTCCATTTCCGCCTTGGCGTAGTTCCCCAGCACCCAGCCGGTCACCCGGTCCTTGTGACCGGGGTGGCCGATGCCGAGGCGCACGCGCCGGAAATCCGGGCCGAGGTGCCGGTCGATCGAGCGCAGGCCGTTGTGCCCGGCGGTGCCGCCGCCCTGCTTGACCTTGACCTTGAACGGCGCGAGGTCGAGCTCGTCGTGAAACACGGTCAGGGCATCGGTGCCGAGCTTGTAGAAGCGCAGCGCCTCGCCGACCGCGCGGCCGCTTTCGTTCATGAAGGTGGCGGGCTTCAGGAGCAGGATCTTGCTGCCGCCGATCCGGCCTTCCTGCAGCCAGCCCGAGAATTTCTTCTGGACCGGGCCGAACTGGTGGCTGTCGGCCAGGACGTCCGCGGCCATGAAGCCCACGTTGTGCCGGTTTAGCGCATATTGCGGACCGGGATTGCCGAGGCCGACCCAGAGCTGCATCGAAACTTCCCTCACCCTTCAAGGGCAGGGGCCGGGGGTGGGTAGCTGTCGATGTTAGCGCAGCGCCCGGCCGACATGCCCCACCCCAACCCCTCCCCCGAAGGGGAGGGGCCAGCGTCCGTTACTCGGCGCCTTCGGCCGGCGTCTCGGTGTCGCCGATCTCGCTCTTCAGCGCCGACGGCGCGACGATCGTGGCGATGGTCAGGTCAGCCTCGTGGCTGCCGTCGACTGAGCCGGCGGGCAGCTTGATGCTGTCGATGTGGATCGAATCGCCCACGTCGAGGCCGGTGACGTCGATGGTGACGTCGTCGGGGATCTTGTCGGCTTCGCAGACCAGGTCGAGGCTGTGGTGCACGATGTTGAGCACGCCGCCCTTCTTCAGGCCCGGCGACTTGTCTTCGTTGATGAAGACCACGGGCACGTTCACGTGGACCTTGGCATCCTTCGACAGGCGCAGGAAATCGACGTGGAGCGGGCGGTCGGTGACCGGGTGGAAGGCGACGTCCTTGGGCAGCGTCCGCACTTTCTTGCCGCCGACTTCGACCTCGACGACCGAATTGAAGAAGTGGCCGGTGCCGAGCTGGCGGCGCAGTTCCTTCTCTTCGACGTGGACCGCAAGCGGCTCTTCCTTGCCGCCATAGACGACGGCGGGGACGCGGCCGTCGCGACGCAGCGCACGGGAGGCTCCCTTGCCAGCCCGTTCACGCGTCTCGGCCGGCAGGGTCAGGGCTTCACTCATCTGACTTCACCTTCTCGATTAGCAAATTGCACATCTTCTCCGCCACGCCTCCAGGGATGACCATGACGGGAAGCGGGCGCCCTTAGCCGGGCGGGGTGCGAAAGGCAAGGCTACTGCAGGCGGGTGACCCTGTAGCCTCTGGCCGCCAGCAGTGCCGGCAAGCCCTCGCTGCCGGCCATATGCGCCCCGCCTACCGCGACGAAGGGCCGCTGGCCGCCGGCAAGCATCGCCGCGATCCGGTCGGCCCAGGCCAGGTTTCGCCCGGTGAACAGTGCCTGGCGCAGCTCCGGATCGGCGAGCAGGCCGCGGTGGGTCTCGCGCTCGATCGCGGTCATGTCGCCCTCGAGCCAGGCCGCGGCGGGGGTGTCCCCGGCCCGGTCGGGCTCGGTCGCCACCGCGGCGAGGAGATCGCGCTGCTCGGTCTCGGGCAGCGCGTCGAAGATGCCGAGCTGGCCGCGGGTGCCTTCCAGCTCCACCACCGGGCGCTTGCCCGCGAGCGCGATCACCGCGCGGTCGATGCCGTTTGCCGGGCTGGCATCCTTGGCCAGGGCTTGCGCCAGGGTGAGCGCAGCCGCCCAGGTCTCGACATCGCCGAAGCCGTC
>JASGGH010000059.1:0-17201 GCA_047605105.1 Novosphingobium sp.
CCAGACGTCCGAAGCGGTGTTGTCGCCCGTCACCACGTCGCGCAGCATGCGCCCGAACTCGCCCAGCGCACCGCTTACGCGCACATTCAGAGTCATGGTCCTGGACATCGCGATTTCCCTTGATTTCCCGTCATCAAGATAAGGGATATTGTGGGCAGGAACAAACGCGTGGCCATTGCGGCAGGCACGGGTTCGCTGCCGCAATGGCCACGAACCCAAGTGGTTCGTTTTCACTTTCCTACATCGTCACGCTGGTTGTAAGCGATTCGGCATAGTGGCGAATCGCGTCTCGCGCTTCGCTGTTCCCAATCCCCCGACGATCGCCGCCTTGCCTCCGCCACAGCCGGAGCCATGCCGCGCGCGCACCACAGGAGAGGTCATGAACGGCACAATCGGCACCTTCCGGATCGGCGAGGACCTCGCGGTCGCGCTCGATGCGGTCTCCGGCGACACGGCGGAGGTCACCGCGATAACCGCGCGCATCAAGCCCGCCGAGGTCCTGGGCAACCGCCTGGTCATCGATCACGACGCGCCGGGCCTCGCCCTCGCGGTCACGCCCCGCGACACCGCGGGCTGGACCCTGGCGCTGAGCGCCGCCACGACCGCAACCCTCGCTCCCGGCCTCTACGGCATCGACGCGCGGCTGGCCTTCGGCGCGGCGGTCGAGATCACCGAGCAGACCGCCTTCGTCGCGCTCAGCCAGGCCGCCGTGGCATGAGCCTGGTGCTGCGCTGGCGCGCGCCCGAGCGCCGCATCGTCCTGCGCTGGCGCGGCCCGGCCGGCATGGCCGCCGCGCTCGAGCGCGGCGCCGTCCTGCCGGTCGCCGCGGTGATCGGGCCGCCGGGCCCGCCCGGCCCCGCCGCGCTGCCGGTCCGGATCGAAGCCTCGCTCGCGGCGACCTGGACCCTGCCGCACGCGCTGGGCCGCATGCCCACGGTGCAGGTCTTCCTGACCGGCGGCGAGGCGGTGCTGGCCGATGTCACCGCCGACCACGAGCAGATCACCGTCGCCTTCTCCTCCCCGCGGCAAGGCTTCGTCCTGGCCTTCTGAGCCGCCTCCCGCTTTGCTCGCTCCGTGCCTTCCGAGGACCTCTCAAAGGAACCCGCCGATGAAAGTCATGAACGGACTGGACCTCCAGTCGCAGAGAATTATCAATCTCGCCGATCCTTCGGCGGCCACCGACGCGGCCAGCAAGCAATATGTCGACAATGTCGCGCGCGGCCTGGCGTGGAAGGCCCCCGTCCGCGCCGCCTCCACCGCCAACGTGACGATCGCCGCGCCGGGCACGACGCTCGACGGCGTGACCCTCGCGGTGGGCAACCGGGTGCTGCTCAAGAACCAGACGGCGGCGGCCGACAACGGCATCTACGTGTGGGCCGCCGGCGGCTCCCCCCTCACCCGCGCCGACGATGCCGATACCGCGGGCGAGCTCGTCCCCGGCACCGCCGTCAGCGTGACCGAAGGGACGGTCAATGCCGACAGGGCCTTCATCGTCATCTCCGATGCCGCGATCACGATCGGCACGACCGCCCAGGCCTGGGGCCAGCTCGGCGGCGCGGGGTCCTATTCGGCGGGCAACGGCGTGAGCATCGCCGGCTCGGTGATCGGCGCGGTCGCCGCGGCCGGTGGCGGGATCAGCGTGGGCGCAGGCGGGATCGCGCTCGACGCCTCGATCGCCGCGCGCAAGTACAGCGCCAATATCGGCAACGGCTCGGCGACCTCGATCGCGGTCACCCACGGCCTCGGCACGAAGGACGTGGCGGTCTCGCTCCGCAAGAACTCGGACGACGCAGGCTTCGTCACCGACTGGACGGCGACCGACGCGAATACGGTCACCCTGACCTTCGCCGCCGCGCCCGCCAGCGGCGAGCACCGCATCACCGTGGTCGGCTAAGGGACCGTTTGGAAAATCGCGAAAGAGCGATTTTCAAGGCGGCACCGGCCCGCCCCGCCCGGCCACCCATGGAATACTGCCGTTGGGTGGCCGGGCGGGGGAGCGGGCCGGTGCCGCCTTGCGCCGAAAGGCGCATTTCCAAAGGAGGAGCAACCGGTGAAGCTTCATGCCAACCTCGACTTTGCAGGCGCTGCCCGGGCGGTGAACCTGCTCGATCCCGCCTCCGCGCAGGACGCCGCGACCAAGGCCTATGTCGATGCCCAGGCCGGCGGCGGCTGGGCCCAGCTCGGCTCGACCGTCAGCACCACCGCGGGATCGAGCGTGGCCTTCACCGCCATTCCCGCGACCTATTCGGACCTGCTCCTGGTGATCGAGGGGGTCAGCCACAACAGCGGCTCGGCCCAGTCCCTGCGCATCGAAACCTCGGCCGACGGATCGACCTGGGCCGCGGCGGCGAACGCCTCCAACGGCACGGCGGCGGCGGCGGCGACGCTCTATGGGTCGATCGTGATCCCCGGCTACCGCCAGGGCGCGGGCTTGCTGCTCGCCAGCCTGGGCGACCTCGGCGCCGACAACACCCTCTCGCCGGGAGCCGTGCAGGTCGGGCGCCACTGGCGCCACTCGGCGGGCATCGCCGCGCTGCGGATCAGCCTGAGCGGCGGAGCCTTCGACGGCGGGACGATCCGGTTGCTGGCGCGGTAATGCGCCGGGCAGCCTTGCGCGGCTCGGGGCGAGACGGCATAGCGCCGCGATGCACGACATCCGCCTGATCCGCGACAATCCCGCAGCCTTCGATGCCGGTCTCGCCCGGCGGGGACTGGAGCCGAAATCGGCGGCGATCCTCGAGCTCGACGCGAGGCGGCGGGCGGTCGCGACGCAGATGCAGGAGGCGCAGAACCGCCGCAACGCGGCCTCCAAGGCGATCGGCGCGGCGATGGGCCGCGGGGACAAGGACCAGGCCGAGGCGCTCAAGGCCGAGGTCGCGGAGCTGAAGCAGGCCCTGCCCGCGCTCGAGGACGAGGATCGCGCGCTCAGCGCGGGGGCGCTGGACATGCTGTCGGGCCTGCCCAACCTTCCCGCCGCCGCGGTCCCGGAGGGCGAGGACGAAGCCGGCAACGTCGAAGTCGCCCGCTGGGGCACCCCGCGCGCGTTCGCCTTCACCCCCGGCGAGCACGCCGACATCGGACCGGCGCTCGGCCTCGATTTCGAGACCGGCGCGCGGATTTCCGGCACGCGCTTCACCTTCCTGCGCGGGGCGATGGCGCGGCTGCAGCGGGCGATCGCGCAGTTCATGCTCGATACCCAGACCGCGCAGGGTTATACCGAGTGCGCGCCGCCGCTGCTGGTGCGCGACGAGGCGGTGTTCGGCACAGGACAACTGCCCAAGTTCTCCGAAGACCTGTTCAAGACCACCGACGGCCGCTGGCTGATCCCCACCGCCGAGGTCAGCCTGACCAATTCGGTGCGCGAGCAGATCCTGGCCGATGCCGAACTGCCGATCCGCCTGACCGCGCTCACCCCGTGCTTCCGTTCCGAAGCCGGCGCGGCGGGCAAGGACACCCGCGGCTACATTCGCCAGCACCAGTTCGACAAGGTCGAGCTGGTGACGGTCTGCCGCCCGGACCAGTCCGAGGCCGAGCACGAGAAGATGACCCAGGCGGCCGAGGCGATCCTCCAGGCGCTGGAGCTGCCCTACCGCAAGGTGCTGCTCTGCGCGGGCGACATGGGCTTCACCGCGCGGCTGACCTTCGACCTGGAAGTCTGGCTGCCCGGCCAGCAGGCCTACCGCGAGATTTCCTCGATCTCCAACTGCGGCGACTTCCAGGCCCGGCGGATGAACACGCGGTTCCGCCCGGAAGGGGCGAAGAACACCGAATTCGCCCACACGCTCAACGGCTCGGGCCTGGCGGTCGGCCGGACCCTCGTGGCGGTGCTGGAGAACTACCAGCAGGAGGACGGCTCGGTCGAGGTGCCGGCGGCGCTGCTGCCGTACATGGGCGGGATCGTTCGCCTCAAACCGGGGGAATAACCTCAACCCGTCCGCCCTGAGCCTGTCGAAGGGCTGTACTTCGCTTCGGCGGCGGCCGAAGAACAGGACAGTCCTTCGACAGGCTCAGGACGGACGGATCAGGATAATCGGGCTCGCATGCGCATACTCCTCACCAACGACGACGGGATCAATGCTCCGGGCCTGACAGTCCTCGAGAAGGTCGCCGCACAACTCTCTGACGACATCTGGATCTGCGCGCCGTCCGAAGAACAGTCCGGCGCCGGTCACTCGCTCAGCCTCAACCGCCCGGTGCGCCTGCGCGAACATTCGCCGCGGCGTTTCTCGGTCTCGGGCACCCCGACCGACGCCGTGACCCTGGCGATGCGCAAGGTGCTGCCGGGCAAGCCCGACCTGATCCTCTCGGGGGTCAACCGCGGCGCCAACCTGGGCGACGACGTGACCTATTCGGGCACGGTCGCCGCGGCGATCGAGGGCGCGCTCGCGGGCATCCGCTCGATCGCGCTGAGCCAGGTCTATTCGAAGGAGACCCTGGCCGACGACGTCCCGTTCGACGCCGCCGAAGCCTGGGGCGCCAAGGTCCTGCGCCCACTGCTGGGCGCCCCCTTCCCGGCGCGAACGCTGATCAACGTCAACTTCCCGCCGCGCCTCGCCGCCGAGGTCCAGGGCATCCGCGTGGTGCGCCAGGGCTTCCACGACTATGCGCGCGGCACGGTGGTCGAAGGCAAGGACCCGCGCGGCTATCCCTATTTCTGGTTCGGGCTGCACGGGATCGAGCATACCCCGGGGCACAATTCGGACCTGGAGGCGGTCGCCGACGGGTTCGTCGCGGTCACCCCGCTCCAGCTCGACCTGACGCACGAGGCGGCGATGACCGATCTGATCGCGAGGTATCAAGCATGAAACCTGTCCTGCTCTCCGCGCTGGCGCTGCTGCTGGTTGCCGCCGCCCCCGCGCCGGACGCGGCGACCGAGACCGAGCACAAGGTCGTCGCCGGCGAGACGCTGCACGGCATCGCCAATCGCGCCGGCGTCAGCCGCGAGGCGATCATCGCGGCCAATAGCCTCACCCCGCCGTTCACGGTCCGCATCGGCCAGATCCTGACCATCCCGCGCACCCAGCGCCACCGCGTGGTCAAGGGCGATACCGCCTTCCTCCTCGCCTGGCGTTATAACGTCACCTGGCGCGACATCGCGATCGCCAACAACCTGCCGGCCGATTCGAAGCCGCGGGTGGGCCAGGTCCTGCTGATCCCGAGCATGACCGTGCCGCCGCGCGAGCGCACCCCGGCGATCCGCTCGCGGATCGAGCCCGCGCCTTCGCCCGCCCGGACCGAGGCCGCGCGCCGCGAACCGCAGGCCGCCGCCCGCTTCGCCTGGCCGCTCGGCGGAACGATCCGGCGCGGCTATTCGAGCGCCAACCGCACCGAGCATCCCGGGCTGGACATCACCGCCAGGGCCGGCACCGCGGTCCGCGCCGCCGCCGAGGGCCAGGTGCTCTTCGCCGGGCTCGAGCCGCAGCAGTACGGCAACATGGTGATCCTCGACCATGGCGGCGGCTGGTTCTCGGTCTATGCCTTCCTCAGCCGGGTCACGGTCAAGGAGGGCGAGCGGGTCAAGGCGGCCGAGCGCGTGGGGCTGGTCGGCCGCACCGGCCAGGCGCGCGGCGACGAGCTCCACTTCGAACTGCGCCGCGACAACCGCCCGGTCGATCCGGTGCCGCTGCTCCCGGAACGCGACTGACCATGCTGCGCCCCGACCTCGGCTTCCGGCCGCTGCGCCGGGCGACCAAGGTTCCGGTCTGGGCCGACGCCGGCATCCGCCTCGGCGCGGCGCTCGCGCTGGTCTTCATCGTCGTGCTGATCCACTGGAGCGATGCGGACGGCCTGGTCGACAATGCCGACGGCCACGTCAGCTTCCTCGACGTCGTCTACTTCACGATGATCTCGATCACCACGACCGGCTTCGGCGACATCGCGCCCGTCAGCGACCGATCGCGGATGATCGAGGCGGTGATCGTCACCCCGATCCGCTTCGCGGTGATCTTCATCTTCGTCGGCACGGCCTACAATTTCCTGATCAAGCACAGTTGGGAGAAATGGCGCATGAAGCGCATTCAGGAGCGGCTGGAAGGCCATATCGCGGTGCTCGGCTTCGGCATCAGCGGCGCTCAGGCCGTGACCGAACTGATCGAGCGCGGCACCGCGCCCGCGCGGATCGTCGTCATGGACCCGAGTCCCGAACGCCTGGCCGAAGCCGAGGCGCTGGGCTGCAACGTGATCGAGGGCGATGCCAGCCGCGACGAAGCGCTGGCCGCCATCCGCATCGACCGGGCGTGCTCGGTGCTGGTTTCGGCCGGGCGCGACGATACCTCGATCCTGATCGTCCTGACCGTCCAGCACCTCGCTCCGCAGGTCCCGATCAGCGTGGTGATCCGCGCCCAGGACAACGAGAGCCTGGCGCGCCAGGCCGGGGCGGACAACGTGATCAATCCCGTGCACTTCACCGGGCTGCTGCTGGCCGGCTCGGCCAAGGGCTCGCACATCTCCGACTACCTGGCCGACCTTGCCTCGGTCTCGGGCGAGGTTCAACTGGTGGAGCGTCCGGCGCTGCCCGAGGAAGCGGGGCGCTCGCTCGATCAGCTCGCCACGGGCGGCAAGGGGCTGAGGATCTGCCGCGCGGGCAAGTCGATCGGGTTCTGGGAAGAGGCCGCCCGCGCGATCCAGGCGGGGGACGTGATCGTCGAAATTCAGCCGAGCGCCCAGAACACCGTGCCGGTCGCCAGGTAGGCCACCAGCCAGAACCCGCTGTCGATCAGGGCCTCGCGCCGTCCGAGCCGCTGGCGGGAATAGCTGATGAACAGCGCCGGCATGATGAAGGCCACGGCGATTCCCCCCGACTGCATCCAGTAGAGCCACGGCTTGGCGGCCAGCACGTCCGGGCCGATCCGGGCGTAGTTGTGCGCCAGCATCACCGCCGACAGCGCCTGGAGCAGCACCGCCATCAGCATGCCGCGCACCGGGCCGCCCTTCGCGCCCTGCTCGCCGCTGACCCGCCCGAACAAGGGCGCGCCGCCGAACAGCGGGCCGTACCAGACGAAGCCGATCGCGATGGCGAGGTTCGCCGAGAGGAACACCGCCAGCCAGTCGATCGGACCCATGCAAACTCTCCTCTCATCACGGCAGTAGCGAAACCGCGCCCCAGGGTGTAAGGGGCCGCCCGATCATGGCAACCGTTATTCCCGACGCCCGGAAAGTGGGCATGGTCAGCCTCGGCTGCCCGAAAGCGCTGGTCGACTCCGAGCGCATCCTCACCCGCCTGCGCGCCGACGGCTATGCGATGAGCGCGGACTATGCCGGGGCCGACGTGGTGCTGGTCAATACCTGCGGCTTCCTCGACTCCGCCAAGGAGGAGAGCCTCTCCGCGATCGGCGAGGCGATCGCCGAGAACGGCCGGGTGATCGTCACCGGCTGCATGGGCAACGAGGCCGAGGTGATCCGGGCAAAGTTCCCGCAGGTCCTCGCGGTCACCGGGGCGCACCAGTACGAGGCGGTGGTCGAGGCCGTCCACGAAGCCGCCCCGCCGAGCCAGGGCCCCTTCATCGACCTGATCCCCCAGCCCAGCGACGCCGACATCAAGCTGACCCCGCGGCACTACAGTTACCTCAAGATTTCAGAGGGTTGCAACCACTCCTGCGCATTCTGCATCATCCCGCAGCTCCGCGGCAAGCTGGCCAGCCGGCGGATCGACGCGGTGCTGCGCGAGGCCGAGAAGCTGGTCGCCGCGGGCACGCGCGAGCTGCTGGTGATCAGCCAGGACACCTCGGCCTACGGGGTCGACGTGCACCACGAGGAGCGGCTTTGGCCAAAGGGACCTGACGCCCGTGCGGTCCGCACCCACATGACCGACCTCGCCCGCGAGCTGGGGCAGTTGAGGACTCCCGAGGGCATGCCGCCCTGGGTCCGGCTGCACTACGTCTATCCCTACCCCCACGTCGACGCGGTGATCCCGCTGATGGCCGAGGGGCTGCTGACGCCCTACCTCGACATCCCGTTCCAGCACGCCTCGCCGAACGTCCTGCGCGCCATGAAGCGCCCGGCCAACGAGGCCAAGGTGCTCGACCGGCTGCGGTCGTGGCGCGAGACCTGCCCCGACATCGCGATCCGCTCCAGCTTCGTGGTCGGCTTCCCCGGCGAGACCGAGGCCGATTTCCAGTACCTGCTCGACTGGCTGGACGAGGCCCAGCTCGACCGCGTCGGCGCCTTCCGCTTCGAGCCCGTCGCCGGCGCCAGCGCCAACGACCTGCCCGACCCCGTGCCCGAGGCGGTCAAGGAAGAGCGCTTCGCCCGGATCATGGCCAAGACCGAGGCGATCAGCGCGGCCAAGCTCGCCGCCAAGGTCGGCCGGGTGCTGCCGGTGATCATCGACGAGGTCGGCGAGCCCGACGAGGACGGCGACATCGGCGCCACCGGCCGCAGCCAGGCCGACGCGCCGGAAATCGACGGCAGCGTCTTCCTGCGCAACGTCGCCCCGTCGCTCAGCCCCGGCCAGATCGTCGACGTGCTGGTCGAAGATGCCGATGCGCATGACCTGTTCGGGGTGCCGGCGGCCTGACCGAATAGCGATCCGCCTGCCCGCCCCGGCGCATTCCGCAGGGTCGAATTGATCGCCCGTTTACCTTTTTGCGCCATGAAAACCGGGAAATGGGTCCGGAATCATCACCAGCGCCGCGCGCAAATGTAGGCGGATTGCGGGCCAAGCCGCCACGCCGGCGCACAAGTGAGCCGAACGATGCGCTGATCGCCGCCTATGGCGCGAATATCGCCAGCCGCCTGCCCATGCTGTACTGTGTGGTCGTAGTGAACATCGTCATGCTGGCGATCTCGTTCGACCGCACCGCGCCCCGCTATCTGACCACCTGGCTGCCCGCCCTGTTCCTGGCCGCGATCTGCTGGCGCGCGTTCTACTGGATGCCGGCCAGGACGCGACAGCGGCCCTTCGCGGCGATGAAGCGCGACATCACCTGGCTGCCGGTCACGGGAATCGTCCTGTCGCTCAGCCTCGCGGTCTGGGCGCTCACGCTGTACAGCTACGGCAACGAGACCCAGCAGGCCCTGGTCCAGTACATCACGGCGATCACCTGCTTCACCGGCGTGCTCGGGATGACCCATTCGCCGGCCACGGCGATCACCATGGCGATCTCGGTGATGGTCCCCTCGAGTGTCGTGTTCCTGCTCGGCCAACATCCCAACCGCGTCCTGGTCGTCACGCTGCAGGTCGTGGTCAGCGTGCTGCTGGTGATGATCACCCGCGCGCACCATCGCGATTTCGTCAGCCTCGAGCTGTCCCGCCAGAACCTGGCGCGGCGCGAGCGCGAATCCGCGGAGCTCGCCCAGCGCAACCATGAGCAGGCGACCTGCGACCCCCTGACCGGAGCCCTCAACCGCCGCGGCATCCTCAACCTGTTCGAGATGACCCTGGCACGCCGGGACGACCCGCTGCCGTGGCTCGCGCTGGTCGACCTCGACGGCTTCAAGCTGATCAACGACACCTACGGCCACGCCGCGGGCGACGCCGTGCTCTGCACGGTCTCGATCCGGATCGACGGGGTTCCCGAGATCATCGCCCACGGGCGGCTCGGCGGTGACGAATTCGCGATCATCCTCCCCGGCGAAATGTCGGGAGACGAGGTGCGCGCCGCGCTCGAACGCCTTGCCGAGCTCATTTCGCGGCCGATCCCCTTCGAGGGCCGGATGCTCGCGATCCGCACCTCGATCGGCATCCACCGCTGCTCGAGCGGCGAGGTCAGCGCCTGTCTCGAGCGGGCCGACCTGGCGCTCTACAAGGCCAAGGAAACCCGCAACGCGGCGATCGGCGAGTTCACCGCCGACGACGAGAAGCGGATGACCGAGAAGCGCGCGATCACCCGGGTCTTCACCTCGGCCGATTTCGAACGGCAACTGTCGCTGGTCTATCAGCCGATCGTCGATTGCGACGCCGGGCGCACGGTCGGCTTCGAGGCGCTTGCGCGGTGGTCGCCCGACGGGATCGAATCGCTGCCGCCGACCGACTTCATCCAGCTTGCCGAGGCCACCGGCCGGATGAGCGAACTGACCGCGATCATCCTGTCCAAGGCGCTGCACGAATGCCGCACCTGGGACCACGGCTGCAGCCTCAACATCAACCTCTCGGCCCGCGACATCCTGCGCGAGGACGCCGCGCCCTGGATTACGCGGCTGGTCTACGAAGCCGACGCGCCGGCCAACCGGATCGTCTTCGAGATCACCGAGACCGCGCTCGTCAGCGACTACCGCCGCGCCGCCGACAACCTCGACAAGCTGCGCCAGATGGGCTTCCGCATCGCGCTCGACGATTTCGGCACCGGCCAGTCGAGCCTCAGCCATGTCAACAACCTGCCGCTCGACCATATCAAGATAGACCAGTCCTTCGCCCGCGACATCGCCCACAGCCATTCCAGCCGCGCGATCATCGGCACGATCGTCGCCCTCACGCGGCAACTGCGCCTGGAATGCATCATCGAGGGGATCGAGACCCCCGAGCAGCAGGCCATCGCCCGCACCCTCGGCCTGCGCATGATGCAGGGCTATCATTTCAGCCGGCCGATCGACGCCCAGGCCGCGATCGAGAGCATCGCCCTGCCCCTGCTCAAGTCGCAGGCGAGCTGAGCTCCCTCCCCGCTTGACTCGCCCCGCCGCGGCGCTATCCCAAAAGGAAATGGAGCGTTTCATTAATTGAAGCGCCCTGCCCTTGGGAGAGCGCCGACATGATCCGCAACCTGCCGCCGCAGTGGGACCTCGAAGCCGATGTCGTCGCGCTGGGCTCGGGCATCGGGGGGCTGTCCGCCGCGATAACCGCGCAGGAGAACGGCGCCAGCGCGGTGGTGATCGAGCGCAGCGATCAGGTGGGCGGGGTCACCGCCCTGTCGATGGGAGAGGTCTGGGTCGCCGGCAATCACCACGCCGCCGCGCTCGGCATCGAGGATTCGGCCGAGAGCGGCTTCCGCTATCTCCAGCGCCTCGCGATGGGCTACGGCAGCGATCTCGCGACGCTCAACAAGGTGGTTCACGCCCGCCAGGCGCTCGAGTATTTCGAAGCGCGGATCGGCCTGCGGATGGAGGTCATCCGCGATTGCCCCGATTATTACTACATGGCGACCAACGATGCCCTCGCCGAGGGCCGCATGCTCGAATGCGTGCCCTTCCCCGGCGCGACCCTGGGGGAGTGGCAGGCGAAGACCCGCCTCTCCCCCCAGATGCCCTATGGCCTGACCCATCACGACATGTTCGCCGCGGGCGGCGTCGCCAACATGATGAAGTGGGACTTCGCCCTGATGGGCGACCGCCTGACCCGGGACGAGCGCTGCCTCGGCCCGGGGCTCGCCGCCTATTTCGTCAAGGGCGCGCTCGACCGCGGCATTCCCCTGATGACCGGCTCCAGCGCGGAGGAATTGATTGCGGACGGCGAGCGGGTGGTCGGCGTACGGGTGGTCAGCGACGGCCGGGACGTGTTCGTCAAGGCGAACCGAGGCGTGGTCGTCGCGGTTTCCAGCTACGAGCAGAACCAGGACTACAACCGCACCCTCAGCCGCCAGCTCGAGCAGGGCTCGATGCTGTTTTCCGGCATCAACGGCGCGCATTTCCGCCTGGCCGGGCCGCTCGGCGCGCGGATCGCCTCGGTGCCCGACATCACCTCGCTCGGCATGCTGGTCCCCGGCGAGGAGGACGAGGAAGGCCGCCCGCTGTGGCGCAGCGCCCTGCCGGTGATCGGCCAGCCCCACACGATCGTGGTCAACCGCGCCGGCAAGCGCTTCGGCAACGAGGCGTTCTACCGCTCGTTCTACTACACGATCGACCAGATCGACGGCGGGACGCAGGCCCACCCCAACTTCCCCTGCTGGGTGGTGATCGACAGCCAGGTGCTGGAGAAATACCCCTTCGCCTCGCTCACTCCGGGAATGGACTGGCCCGAGGGCTTCGGCGCCAAGGCCAACACCCTGGCCGAGCTCGCCCGGCAGATCGGCGTGGACCCGGCGGGGCTCGAAAGCACGGTCGCCAGCTTCAACGCCCATGCCGAGCGCGGCGAGGACCCCGACTTCGGCCGCGGCACCCATCCGTGGAGCGCCTGGATGTGCGGCGACCCGTTCCACAAGCCCAATCCCAACCTCGGCCCGCTGGTCAAGGCGCCGTTCCATGCGGTCGAGCTCAAGCGGATGGGCGGCACGGCGATCCCCTCGACCGGCCTGCTCACCGATCATCACAGCCGCGTGCTCGGCTGGGACGACCAGCCGATCCCCGGGCTCTATGCGGCCGGCAACTCGACCGCGCGGATGGAAACCGGGGCGGTGATGCAGAGCGGCATCTCCAACGCGCGGGGCATGACCGGCGGCTGGCTCGCCGCGCGCCACGCCACGGGGGATGCCAGCACCGCGCTGGAGGCCGAAGTGGCGCGGCTGGGCCTGTGATGGCCCCGGCATGATCGAGACCGAACAGACCGTCCTGGTCCGCGCCGGCATCGGCGAGGCCTGGGCCTATGCCCGCGACATCCGCCGCTGGGCCGAGCTCGTGCCCGGCATGCAGAGCTGCGACATCCGCGACGAGGACACCTCGCGCTGGGTCGTGAAGGTCGGCGTGGGCGGGCTGGTCCGCACGGTGACGGTGGACGTCGAGGTGACCCGCTGGAGCGGCCCCGAGGCGGTCGACTTCACCTACCAGCTCAAGGGCGATCCGGTGACCGGCGGCGGCACCTATCGCGCCGCGGCCGTGCCGGAGGGCACCAGCCTGGCCCTCGGCCTGCGGGTGGCCGGCAGCGGGCCGATGGCGCCGATGTGGGAGGCGATGGGCCGCCCGCTCCTGCCCGAGTTGGCCAAGGGCTTCGCCGAGCAGCTCCGCGCGGGGATCGAGGCCGCCGCCGGGGTCATCACCGCCGAGCAGGCGGCGCAGGCGAAAATGACGTTCTGGGGCATCATCACGGCCTGGCTGGCCAGGCTGTTCGGCAGAGGAGCGAAAACGGCATGAGCGAGCACAACAAGCGCGTCGTCCTCCAGTTCATGGAAGGCATGGGCACCAACAACGCCGAGCTCGCCGCGCCCTGCCTGGCGCCCGATGCCTGCGCGATCGCCAAGGGCTACGGCAAGCTGGCCGGGCGGCGCGAGGCGGCGACGATGACCGGCATGATCGAGGCCTTCAAGGGCATGCTCCCGACCGGGCTGAACCTCACGATCCTGCGCGTCATCGCCGACGGCGACTCGGTCGCGGTCGAGGCCGAGGGCGACGGGATGACGAGCACGCAGGTGCCCTATCGCAATCAATATTGCTTCGTCTTCACGCTGGAGAACGGCCTGATCAAACAGGTCGACGAGTACTTCTGCACGATCCACGCCGACGAGGTGCTCTGGCCGCTGGTGGAGAAGCTGTCGGGCGCGGCGGCGGAAGTTTCCTGAATCCCATCCGCCGGGAAGCGGTCAGAACAGCTTCGTCAGCAGATAGAACGCCGCCCCCACCGCGGCGCTGGCGGGAATGGTGATGAACCAGGCGGTGACGATCCCCGAGGCGACGCCCCAGCGCACCGAGCTCGCCTTGCGCGCCGCGCCGGTGCCGATCACCGAGCCGGTGATCGCGTGGGTGGTCGAGACCGGGATCCCCATCGCCGAAGCGCCGAAGACCACGATCGAGCCCGCGGTCGAGGCGCAGAAGCCGGTGTGGTGATCGAGCTTGGTCAGCTTGCTGCCCATGGTCTTGATGATCCGCCACCCGCCCGAGACCGTGCCGAGCGAGATCGCCGCGTAGCACGACAGCACGACCCATTCGGGCACGTGGAACTCGCCGTTGAGCTGCCCGGTCGAATAGAGCAGGACGGTGATGATCCCCATCGTCTTCTGCGCGTCGTTGCCGCCGTGGCTGATCGAATAGGCCGCGCTGGAGAACAGGTGCAGCGTCTTGAACACGCTCTCGGCCCGGCGCGGCTGGCGCCCCTTGAACAGCCAGGAGGTGATCAGCATCAGCAGCATGGCGAGCGCGAAGCCGAGCAGCGGCGAGAGGAAGATCGCCGCGACGGTCTTCACCGTGCCGGCGCTCTCCACCACCGCGAAGCCGCCGTGGGCGATGCCCGCGCCGAGCAGCCCGCCGATCAGCGCATGGCTGGAGGACGAAGGGATCCCCTTGAGCCAGGTCACCACGTTCCAGAACATCGCCCCGATCAGCGCTCCGAAGACCACCGCCGGGGTCACCGCGTCCTTGTCGACGATGCCCTTGCCGACGGTCTCGGCGACATGGAGCCCGACCAGCCAGTAGGCCGCGAAATTGCCGCCCGCGGCGAAGACCACCGCCCAGACCGGCGAGAGCAGCCGCGTCGTCACCACCGTGGCGATCGAATTGGCCGCGTCGTGCAGCCCGTTGAGGAAGTCGAAGGCCAGCGCCAGGGCGATCAGCCCGACGAGCAAGGGAAAGGCGAGGTCGTGCATGGCGCGGTTCCCGCTCAGCCGTGCTCGATGACCAGGCCGTCGATCTGGTTGGCGACATCCTCGAAGGCGTCGGCGATCTTCTCCAGGTGCTTGTAGATCTCGCGGGCGACGATGAAGGCGACCGGATCGGGATCGCCCCGCTGCGCCTGGAAGTTCGCCTTGAGCCCGGCCTGGTGGAGGAAGTCGACCTCGCCCTCCAGGCTGACGATCTCGCCGGTCAACTGGTGCAGGTCGTGGCCGTTGCGGTTCACGTCGCGCAGGAGCGGCATGGCCTTGGCGATCAGCCGGCAAGCCCGCAGCGCGACATCGGCCATCTGCTGCTGCTGCTGGGTGAAATCGCCCACTTCGTAGAGCTCGATCGCCGAGGCGGCGGCCTGGATCTCGTCGATCACGTCGTCCATCGCCCCGATCAGGCCGATGATCGAGCCGCGGTCGAACGGGGTCAGGAAGGTCTGGCGCACCGCGCTCAGCACCTCGCGGATGATGTCGTCGGCGTCGTGCTCGCGGTCGCGGATCATGCGGACGTGGTCCTCGGCCTTGCCCTGGCCCTGGGCCAGCGCGACCAGCGCCTCGGCCGCGGCGACCGTGGAGGCGGCGTGGCGCTCGAACATGCCGAAGAAGTCACCGGACTTGGGCAGCAACCGCTGGAACCAACCGAACATTGCCGAACCCCTGCTTTAGCGTCGCCGTTGTGACGGATATGCGACTCGAAGCCGGGCGCTATTCGCTGACAGCGCTCGCCGCAAGCGAGGTTTCCACAAGACTACAGCCCCTCCCCTGAAGGAGCGGGCGGCTTACAGCCAGCCGATCCGCCTGAACCGCCAGAACAGCGCCCCGCAGACCGCGGCGATGACGCCGAGGACGATGAAATAGCCGTAGTGCCAGTGAAGCTCGGGCAAGTACTCGAAATTCATCCCGTAAATCCCGGCTATCGCGGTCGGAACGGCAAGGATCGCAGCCCAGGCGGCAAGCTGGCGGGTCATCTCGCCCTGGCGGTGCTGTTCGAGCAGGCTCGCGGTATCGACGATGCTCGCCAGGGTCTCCTTGAGCCCCACGCCGCGGGTCAGCGAGCGGCGCACATGATCCAGCACGTCGCGAAACCAGATCCGCGCCGAGGGATCGATCGCCGCGAGCTCGGTCGTCGCCAGGCGCTCGCAGACCTCTTCCATCGGGCCGATGATCCGCTCGAAGCGGCGCAATTGGCGGCGCAGGCGAAAGATGCGGCGGATCGTCGAGGGCTCGGGAAAGGCGTCGATCGCCCGCTCCTCCATCGATTGGACCGAACCTTCGAGCTTCTCCATGATCGGCTGGTAGCCGTCGGCGATGAAGTCGAGGATCGCATGGGCGACGAAGTCCGGGCCCTCGGCCAGCCGCTCGTCGTCGAGCTCGAGCCGCTTGCGCAGCGCATCGTGCCCGCGCAGCGAGCCGATCCGCACGGTCACCAGGAAGTCTCCGGCCAGGAACAGCGCGGTCTGGCCGTAGGTGATGTTCTCCCCCTCCATGGCGGTACCACCGGCTACTCGACCTTGGGCATCTGCGCGGCGTTGAGCGCATCCTCGACCGCCAGCGGATGCAGGCCGAACTGGGGCGAGCAGATCCATCTCTTCGCCGTGGGTTGGCGAGGCCGACCCAGTCGAAGCACCCTCGGGCAAGGCTCGCGCGGGCTCCGTTGACGCAAGCCTTCTGCAACACATTCCCGAAGTAGCGGCGCGCGGCGATGATCGGCATTGCGCCTGTCTGGCAAATGCGGAACAGGCTGGCAATGGACGCAACGCCTCTGGACATCCTGATCGTCGGCGCCGGAATCTCCGGCATCGGCATGGCCGCCCGCCTCGGTGAGCGCTGCCCGGGCAAGACCTACGCGATCCTCGAGCGGCGGGAGGCGATCGGCGGGACCTGGGACCTGTTCCGCTATCCCGGCATCCGCTCGGACAGCGACATGTTCACCCTGGGCTTCAAGTCCGAGCCCTGGCGCGACGAACGCGCGATTGCGCCGGGCGAGACGATCCGGGGCTACCTGCAGGACGTCGCCGACCGCCGCGGCATCACCCGGCACATCCGCTTCGGCCAGACCGTCACCGCCGCCGACTGGGACAGCGCGCAGGGCCTGTGGACCGTGACCCTGGCGGACGGCTCCAGCCTGTCGGGGAAGTTCCTTTACCTCGGCTCGGGCTACTACGACTACGACGATCCGCACCAGGCCGACATTCCCGGCCTGGACGACTTCGGCGGGCGGACGATCCATCCGCAATTCTGGCCGGAAGACTTCGACTATGCGAACAAACGCGTGGTCGTGATCGGTTCGGGCGCGACCGCGGTCTCGCTGGTCCCGGCCCTCGCCGAAAAGGCCGCGCAGGTCACCATGCTACAGCGCACGCCGACGTGGTATCTGATCCGGCCGACCCGCGATCCGCTGGCCAACCTCGTCTTCCGCCTGCTCCCCGCGCGCTGGGCGCACCGGATCAACCGCGGCAAGAACGCCCTGCTCCAGCATCTCTTCATCGCCCGCTCGCGCGCCAGGCCGGAAGCGGTGAAGGAATTCCTCCACGGCGCGCTCGCCAAGGAGCTCGGCCCCGATTTCAGCCGCGAGGACTTCACCCCGCCCTACGACCCATGGAACCAGCGGATGTGCCTGGTGCCCGACGGCGACCTGTTCAAGGCGATGAAGGCCGGCAGGGCCGAGGTCGCGACCGGCAGGATCGCCCATGTCGACAAGACCGGCGTGGTGCTGGAGGACGGCCGGCGCCTGGAGGCCGATGCCATCGTCACCGCCACGGGCCTGCGCCTCGCCGGTCTTGTCGACATGGGCGATCCTGCCGG
>JASGGH010000060.1:0-17175 GCA_047605105.1 Novosphingobium sp.
GCGTGGATGACACCACGCCCCAAGTTCTCTCTTTTGTTCGGAAATGGCGCGCCCGGAACGATTCGAACGTCCGACCCTCAGATTCGTAGTCTGATGCTCTATCCAGCTGAGCTACGGGCGCGTTGGAGTGGCGCAGATAGGGGGGTCGTTCCGGCTTGGCAAGGGGCTAAATCGCCTTGAGCAAAGCTTTCGCCAAAGGCACGTCGAGCGGCGGCATCGGCAAGGCTGCAAGGTCCTCCGGCGCGATCCAGGCGATGGCGTCGCCGTCGAGGCACTGCGGCTCGCCGCGCCAGGAGCGGCAGGTGTAAAGCAGGATGACATGCGGCGCGCGCGGCGCCGGCGGCTGGGCCGGGTCGCTGGCGAAGGTCAGCGGCTCGAGATCGGCGGGATCGAGCGCCAGGCCCAGTTCCTCGGCGATTTCACGTGAAAGCGCGGATTCGAGGGATTCCCCTGTCTCGACCTTCCCACCCGGGAACTCCCACAGGCCTCCGTGAGCCCGGTCGGCGCGGCGCCGCTGCATGAGAATCCGCCGATCCGGAGCGATCAGGGCCACCGCGACGACCGGAACGAATGTCGGAATATTTTGCACGTCGGAGGCCCTCATCAACACTTTCTTAAGACCCGATCGGCAAACCGGATCGATCAGAACCGTATTCGCAGGATGAATATGTCCAAGACAACTCTTCTGACGCGATTGGTCCGTGACGAACACGGAGCGACTGCCGTCGAATATGGCCTGATCCTCGCCATGATCGTCATCGCCATGATGGGAGCCCTTAGCGGGGTTGCCAACGAGACCAATAAGATGTGGGGCAATGTACAGTCAGCCAGCGCAACGGCGATTGCATCATAAGCGAGGCAATTAATAAGTTGGTAAGTGAATGCGTATAAATCCCGAACTGCTCGATCCGGGATTTCAAGGAACAGAGCCGGGTAATGAAGACTGCAACAGGAGACTGACAATGACTTTCATCAACAAGCTGATCCGTGACGAAGCCGGCGCGACCGCCATCGAATACGGCCTGATCGCCGCTCTCATCGCGGTTGCCGCGATCGCCGCGATGCAGGGCCTCGGCAACCAGCTGAAGACCACCTTCAATACCACCTCGACCAACATGGCTTCGTAAGAGCCGGACGAGAGTCTAGACCAAGGATCGGGGCGGCGGGGAAACCCGCCGCCCCTTTTCGTTGCCTGCCCGGCGGCGGACACGGCACCGGCCAGCACCTGTTTCAGCCGCGCCGAAACGGATCAGATACGCGTTGCCAGCGGATGCCGCGCGTTGACCAGGGCGACCAGCCGCGCGCTGTCGACGTGGGTATAGATCTGGGTCGTCGCGATGTCGGCATGGCCCAGCAGCGTCTGCAGCACCCGCAGGTCCGCCCCGCCTTCGAGCAGGTGCGTGGCAAAGGCATGGCGCAGGACATGGGGGGAGACCCGCGCCGGATCGATCCCGGCCCTTCCCGCCAGCTCGCGCAGCAGCTGGAACAGCCGGATCCGCGTCAGGTGCCCGGTCCCGGCGCGCGAGGGGAACAGCAGGCGCGATCCTTCCGGGCGGAGCGCCACCCACCGCGACAGCGCCTGCCAGGCCCGGTTGCTCACCGGAACCATGCGCTGCTGCCCGCCCTTGCCCGTCACGGTGAGAAACGGGGCATCGCGCGGCACGGCCGCGAGCGGCAGCGAGACCAGCTCGCTGGCGCGCAGGCCCGAGCCGTAGAGCAGTTCCAGCAAGGCCAGCATCCGCACCGCCTCGGCCCGGTCGCCGGCGGCTTCCTCCTCGGCGCGCGTGAACAGCAGGTCGACGTCGCCGTGGCCTAGGATTCGCGGCAAGGGCCGGCGGGCCCGGGGCGCCGGCAAGGCGGGCGACGGATCGTCGGCGCGCAGCCCCTCATCGACCAGAAACCCGAAGAATTGCCGCAGCGCCGAGCACTTGCGGGCGAGGCTCGCCGGTGCCAGGTCGGCCCAGTATCGGCCAAGCGCGGCAAGGCGGGGCGCATCGGCGGTCACCAGATCGCCGATCGCCTCCTCCGCGCCGGTCAGGTCGCGGCGATAGGCGGCGATGGTGTTCGCGGCCGCCCCTCGTTCGGCCGCCAGCATGGCGAGAAAGGCCTGGACCGCATCGGCAGCCACCCGTCCGCTATCCCCGCGCCACCGCCTCGGCGGCGATCATCCGCGCTTCGGCGGTCAGCCCCACCTGATTGAGCGCCGAGACGATGTGGTAGAGATACCGCGGGGTCATCTTGTCCCAATTGTCGCCCTGCATGCCCAGCCCGACGAGCAGGCAGACCAGCGCCTGGTTGTCGACCTTGGCCGCCTGGTCGATCAACTGGGTCCAGCGCGACTGCCGCGCGAGATCGACCGAAAGCTTGCCCGCGAAATCCTGCGCCGCATTGCCCTGCAGGCGGCCGAGGCCGGCGAGGCCCGCCAGCAGGAAGGCGGACTTGCGGCTGCCATCGCTGGGATCGTCGCCGCGGAAGGAATCGAGCGCGGAACCGCTGACCGCACCGCCCTGGGGATTGGCCAGCGCCAGCAGGGCCCAGCCCTCGCTGCCTTCCTCGACGAACGCGGCCCAGCGCAAGGCGTTGGCATCGAGCCCGGCGGACAGCATCGCCGCGATGAGGGGCGCCGCATCCGCGGAAAAGCTGGCCGAGGCGGGCATGCGCGCGGCCGAATAGGCGGTCAGGACCTGGCGCGAATAGCGCTGCGACGCATCGGCGCCGTCCCACAGCTGCTTCATCGCGGCGAGCCGCGCTTCGGGCGTCTCGGCGACATAGGCGTTGCGCAACTGCGCAGCGCGATCGGCCCATTCGCCCGAAATATCGTCCTGCTCGAAGACCTGGCTGTAGAGATCGACCATCGCCGCGCTGGAGAGCACGCCGGCCTGGCCCGCGCGATCGGCCGCGACCACCCGGTCCTTCAACCCGACCATCGGCGCGGTCGCATTGATCAGCGCATAGCGTGCCGCTCCGTCCCGGGTCAGCGCTTCGGGAGGCATGATCCCGGTGGCCAGCGCCAGCGCATAGCGAAACGGGTTCATGTCCTTGACCCCGTCCCAGTCGATCATCACGGCGCGCTTCGCCTTGCCCACGGTGCCGGCATATTTCTGCGCGAGCATCATGTCGATCTTGGGCAACGCACCGGCATGGGCCTGGCGATCGAGCTGGGCGAGGCCCGCGGCATCGTCGCTCGAAAAGGCCTGGCAGATCGACTTCAGGACCAGCCAGGGCGCATCCTTGCGCGTGCCGCCCTGGACCGACATCATCGGGCAGGCCCCGGTCAGGTCCGCGGTGGCGACGTAGCTTTCGAAAGCCGCCTGGCTCAGCCCCGGAGTATAGTTCGCGGCATCGACATCCTGGACCAGCGCCCGCGCCGCGTCGCCCTCGCCCATCCGCACGAGCAGGGCGGCGCGCATCGCGGCGAAGTCCGCCGGAACGATCCCGGCCGGCGCATCGAGCCGCGAGGCGAGCGCGCGGCGCAGCAGGATATGGCCCCAGCGCGAAACCAGCCGGCCCTTGTTGCCCTGGATCGCCGCGCTGACCAGCGAAGCGTTCTGGCCGGCGAGGCCCCAGGCGGGCAGCCCGCCCTCGCTCGCATCGAGAATGCCGGTCTGCTTGACCGCCCGGCGGGCCCCGGCGGGCATGTCCGAGCGCGGCTTGATCCCGAGCAGCAGGTCAAGCTCCTCGGGCGACATCGCCTCTAGCTCCCTGAGCGAGGGCAAGGGCCGGCCCGATGCCGCGGCGACCGGCTCCCCGCTGCCGGGATCGGCCTGGATGACCGGCTGCGAGGTGATCCGCGGGGCCGCGGGAGCAGCGGGCGCGGCCGGGGCGGCAGGCGTGGCGGGATCGCGCTGAGGCCGCGGCGCGGGCCGCTCGGGACGCGGCTGAGGCTTGTCGAAGCCCGGCGGAAGGAGCGATTCGGGCGCGTCCTGGGCGATGGCCCAGGCGGAGGTCAGCGCCAGGGCCGCGCCGATCAGCAGGGCCGTGCGATTGAGCGCGCGCTTCACCGGGCCGGCTCCGGAACCGCGACGGGGACGGCAATGTCGCGCAGCGGTTCGCGCCCGCCGTCGACCCAGGCATAGACGAGCACCGCCAGGAGCAGCGCCGCCAACCCCACCGCGACCCTTTTACCGCGCAATCCAGCCGCCACGCTCAACCTTCCTGAAAACTCGCCCATCAGCTTGCGTGCCGGACTAGCCCATCTATAGGCAGCGCTGCAATGGAAGTCGACGAGACCATGCCCGATGCCGCGGCGCTCACCGCGCTGACCCGGCGGATCGCCCGCCCGATCGCGCTCGTCGGCATGATGGGCGTCGGCAAGTCGAGCGTCGGCAAGCGGCTCGCCGCCGCGCTCGGCGTGCCCTTCGTCGATGCCGACGACGAGATCGAGCAGGCCGCCAAGCTGACCATTCCGGAAATCTTCGCGGCTTTCGGCGAAGCGGGCTTCCGCGACGGGGAGCGCCGCGTGATCGCCCGGCTGATCGACGGATCGCCCAAGGTCCTCGCCACCGGCGGCGGCGCCTTCATCAATCCCGAGACGCGGGCGCTGATGCTGGACAAGGCGATCACCGTCTGGCTCGACAGCGACGTCGACACGTTGCTGGAGCGCGTCGGGCGCCGCAACAACCGGCCGCTGCTGCAGCAGGGCGATCCGCGCGCGACGCTCGAGCGGCTCAAGCGCGAGCGCGAGCGATTCTACGCCGAAGCGCCGATCCATGTCGTCAGCGGCACCGGCACTCACGCCCGGACCGTCGCCAAGGTGCTGCGAGGAATAGACGAATGGCTGTGATCCCCGTCGACATCGCCGGCCGGCCTTACGAAGTGCGCGTCGGCGCGGGCCTGCTCGCCGAACTGGTCGAGAATTGCCGCGGGCGGCTGCGCAAGCCCGGCGTGGCCGTGGTGACCGACGAGAACGTCTACGCGAAATGGGGGGCGGTGGTGCAGGCCGCGCTCCGCGATGCCGGGCATGAGCCGCATTGGCGTATTCTCCCCGCGGGCGAGGCGACCAAGAGCTGGGCCGAGCTTTCCGGGCTGGTCGACTGGCTGCTCGACCTCGGGGTGGAGCGCGGCGACCACATCATGGCGCTGGGCGGCGGGGTGATCGGCGACCTGACCGGCTTCGCCGCCGCGGTGCTCAAGCGCGGCTGCCACTTCATCCAGCTCCCGACCACGCTGCTCGCGCAGGTCGACAGTTCGGTCGGCGGCAAGACCGCGATCAACACGCCCGCCGGCAAGAACCTGGTAGGCGCATTCCACCAGCCGAGCCTGGTCCTCGCCGATCTGGCGGTGCTCGACACGCTGTCCCCGCGCGAGCTGCGGGCGGGCTACGCCGAAGTGGTGAAGTACGGGCTGATCTCGGACCCCGATTTCTTCGCCTGGTGCGACGCCAACGGCGCGGCGATGCTGGCGGGCGACCCGCAATTGCGGGAATATGCCGTCGCCCATTCGGTCGCGGCCAAGGCGCGGATCGTCAAGGAGGACGAGTTCGAGACCAAGGGCCTGCGCGCCCTGCTCAATCTCGGGCATACCTTCGGCCATGCGCTGGAAGCGCAGACCGGCTTCTCCGACCGCCTGCTCCACGGCGAGGCGGTCGCCCTCGGCATGGTCCTGGCGGCACGCTATTCGGCCCGGCTCGGGCTGATGCCGCGGGCGACCGCCGAGCACGTGGCGCGGCACCTGGCCGAGGCCGAGATGGTGAGCGAAGTGGCCGCGCTGCGCCTGAACTGCGATGGCGGGACGCTGACCGACCACATGCTCCACGACAAGAAGATGGATGCCGGGACCCTGCCCTTCCTGCTGATGCGGGGCATCGGCGAGACCTTCCTGGCGAAGGACGTGGACCTGGCCGACGTGGCCCGGTTCCTCGACGCGGAGCTTGCCGGCTAGTACCCGGGATTTTCCCGGGCTAGTGATGGCGGCAGCGCCGCTGCAGGCGGCTATCGAGGGAGAAAATCGTGCTCGCGACCATGCTTGCGTTCCTGGCGGCCCAAGCCCTGCCCGAAGCTCCGCCGCCCGGCCCCGTCGAGCCGCCGCGCTCGGGCGTGCAGCAGGTCTTCATCGCCCCCTCGGGCGAGGCCTTCCGCGCCCCGGCGGACGCGCCCTATCCCGTCGCGGCCTGGTTCACCCGGGCCGACGCCGATCACGACGGCAAGCTGACCGAGGCCGAGTTCGACGCCGATTTCCTCGCCTATTTCGCCAGCCTCGACCTCAACCACGACGGCACGGTCGACGGGGGGGAGCTCGAAGCCTACGAGACCGCGATGGCCAGCGAGCTGCACACCGGCAACTTCACCGGCTACAGCGCCTACAGCACCACCTCCGGCGACGAGCAGGACGTGACCGGCCCCGACAGCGACATCCGGATCTCGACCAAGCGCTCCTCGGGCCTCGACACCCCGCGCGGCGCCGGCCGCTTCGACTTCCTGCGCATTCCCGAGCCCGTCGCGGCGATGGATACGGGCCTCAACGGGCGGATCAGCCGCGAGGAAGCCCTCGACGCGGCGACCTACCGCTTCTCGCTGCTCGATCCCAAGCATCGTGGCTACCTGGTCCTGGCCGAGCTGCCCGAGACCTTCGCCCAGCGCAGCCGGATCGACGGGGAACGCCGCGGCAAGCGCCACAAGACGCGGTAGCGGCATGGCGAAGCTGATCTACGCCCCGGCTCCGATGCAGGACTTTCCTATATCGCTATAATCTGAAACAACCGCCCGATGACGACCGCCGAAGCCACGCCCGAGCTCAACCTCGCCGCCCGCTCCGACCGCGCCTTCCTCGGCCATCCCAAGGGCCTCGGCTACCTCGCCTTCACCGAGGCGTGGGAGCGGTTCTCCTACTACGGGATGCAGTCGCTCCTGGTGCTCTATCTGGTCAAGGCGCTGCTCCTGCCCGACCGGGTCGGCGGGGTCTGGGGCATCGAGCATCTCCGCGCCCTGTTCGGGGGGATCGACGGGCAGCAGTTCGCCTCGGCCATCTTCGGCTTCTATACCACCTGCGTCTATCTGACCCCGCTGCTCGGCGGGCTGCTGGCCGACCGGGTGCTGGGCACGCGGCGGACCCTGCTGCTGGGCGGGCTGACCATGGCGCTGGGCCATTTCCTGATGGCCTTCGACGGCACCTTCCTGCTCGCCCTGCTCTGCCTGATCCTCGGCTCGGGCATGTTCAAGGGCAACATCGCCAGCCAGGTCGGCGCGCTCTACAAGGAGGGTGACAACCGCCGGGCCGACGCCTTCCAGATCTTCTACCTCGCCATCAACGCGGGCGTCATCGCCTCACCGCTGATCGTCGGCTCGCTGGGC
Organism: Novosphingobium sp.; assembly: GCA_047605105.1. Taxonomy (GTDB): domain Bacteria; phylum Pseudomonadota; class Alphaproteobacteria; order Sphingomonadales; family Sphingomonadaceae; genus Novosphingobium. Next base: position 7,290 of record JASGGH010000060.1, read on the forward strand.
GAGAACGTCGGCTGGCATTGGGGCTTCGGCGCGGCGGGCGTGGGCATGGTAATCGGCGTGGTCATCTTCCTCGCGGGGACGAAGCACCTTCCGCCCGATCCGCCGCGCGGCAAGGCCGCCAAGGAGGTCCATCCGCCGATGGTCCGCCGGGAATGGCTGGCGACCCTGGCGTTGATCCTGCTGGTCCCGGTGATGGCGGTGGCGGTCGCGCCGAACAACCAGATCTTCAACGCCTACATGGTCTGGGGCGACCGCGACTTCGATCTCGTCTGGCAAGGCGCCAAGCTGCCGACGACCTGGCTGGTGACGCTGGATTCGGTCGTCTCGGTCAGCTTCCTGGCGCTGGTCGCGCTGTTCTACCGCTGGCAGGGCAGGCATTGGCGCGAGCCCGACGAGCTGACCAAGATGATCATCGGCTCGGCCTTCTCGCTGGCCGGCATGGCCTGCCTCTATATCGCGGCCGCGACCAAGCCGGAGGGCGGCGCGATCGGGCTGTTCTGGCCGGTGATGTTCCACGTGACGAACTCGATCGGCTTCGCCCACATCCTGCCCGTGGCCCTCGCCCTCTTCGCCCGGCTGGCGCCTCGGCAGATCAACGCGACGGTGATCGCGCTCTACTACATCGCACTGGGCGCTGCGAACGCGCTGGTCGGCTGGGTCGGCGGCTGGTTCGAGCAGATGCCGGTGACCGACTTCTGGCTGATGCACGCGGGTTTCGCGGCGGGCGCGGGGGTGGTGTTCGTGGCATTCAAGCTGCTGCTGGCACCGCGCCTGATGCACGAGGCCAGGCCGGAGGACGCCGCGCTGGCCTAGGGTTCCAGATCCACCACCGCGAAGTCCTCCAGCAGCGCCTCGACCAGCAGGCGGCGGTGGCATTCGGTAGCGTGGCCTGCTCATAGCCGATGGTCCAGATCGTGGGCATGGCTTGAACATAGGTCGCGGGCTGGCTTCGGCAAGCTCAGCCTGAGCTTGCCGAAGGCCGAAAGCACCTATCCGAACAATGCCACCGATTGCATCGCGCTGAGGATCGGCTCGCCGTCGGCGTTCCACAACTGCATCTGCTGGCTGGAGCAGCCCGCCTCGGCATAGGTCCCGATCGATCGCAGCAGCCACCAGCCGTCGCGGGTCCGCGGATCGGGGGTAAGCATGTTGAGCTGCCAGGTCATCGAGCTGACCATCACCCCGGGATGCATCAGCGGCATGACCCCCGGCGGCACCCCATCGGCGCTGAGCACCGCGGCGAGCGTGGGATCGAGCGCGGCGTGTTCCCTGGGCCGCAGCCACCAGCAGAACTCGGGGCGCTTGCCCTCGCGGCGCGGCAAAGCATGCCGGACCTCGAAGTTCTCGCGCAGGAAGACCGGAGCGAAGCCGCCGGGCCTGAGCTCGTCCGCCTCATCCACCGGGATCAGGTCGGCGGGCGCGCCGCTGTCGTCGAGATGGAGCGATGACTCGACCGGCCCCATGAAGACCAAGCTGGCAGCCAGCCCGACCTCGCCCTCCCGCAGCACCTCAGCCGAGAGCCAGGTCGCGTTCTTGCCCCGCCGGAGCACCCGCGCGCGCGCTTCGACCGCCCCATAGAGCGGCCCGACGAAGGCGACCTGCGCCGAGCGCAGCGGCGGAAGGCCTCCCCCCACCTGCCGCGCAGCAGCCAGGGCCAACGCCGTAGAGAACCCGCCATAGCCGGTCCGCCCCTGGTGCCAGGTCTCCGGCACCGTCAGGGCGAACCCATCGCTGCGCGGCTCGGCTCCGGCGAGGAGCTCGGCCAAAGTCTCCGTGCGCCTCACTCCATCTCAAGGATGATCGCGTCGACCGCCAGGCTCTCGCCGGCCTTGGCGTTGACCGCCTTGACCGTGCCCGACTTCTCGGCGCGCAGGATGTTCTCCATCTTCATCGCCTCGACCACCGCGAGCGGCTGGCCGGCCTCGACCTTGTCGCCCTCGCCGACATTCAGCGAGACCAGCAGGCCCGGCATAGGGCAGATCAGGTACTTGGAGAGATCGGGCGGGACCTTCTCGATCATGTGCTCGGCCAGGGCGGCGATGCGGGCGGGCAGGATCTCGACCTTGTGGATCGCGCCTCGGGTGGTCATCTTCAGGCCGGTTCGCGTAGGTTCGATCTTGATCGCGATGTCCTCGCCGTCAACTTCGGCATCAACCAGCTTGTCGCCGGGCGCGTATTCCATCGCCAGGTCGACTGGCTTGCCGTCGACGATCACTTCCTCGTCGCCCAGCTCGACCGCGAAGGTCTGGCCGGCGATCTTCACGCTCCATTCCGAAGGCGGCTCGAGGTGGTGCGCCAGTTGCCCATCGACCTGCCGCGCCCGGTCGGCCCGCGCCGTCGCGATGAAGCCCGCGACCGCGGCCAGCTTGCCCTTGAGCGCGGCGGAGGTCGCCGCGCCGGAGAAGCCTTCGGGGTATTCCTCGGCGATGAACCCGGTGGTCAGCTCGCCCGAGCGGAAGCGCGGGTGCTGCATGATCGCCGAGACGAAGTCGATGTTGTGGCCGAGGCCCTCGATCTCGAAGGCGTCGAGCGCGGCGATCTGGAGGTCGGCCGCTTCGTCGCGGGTCTTGCCCCAGGTGACCAGCTTGGCGATCATCGGATCGTAGAACATCGAGACTTCGCCGCCTTCATAGACGCCGTCGTCGACACGGATGCCCGAGATCCCGCGGCGGCCGCCCGCCTCGCCGTCGTCGGTCCAGCCCTGAACGGGCGGGCGATAGCGCGAGAGGCGGCCGGTCGAAGGCAGGAAGCCGCGATAGGGGTCCTCGGCATAGACGCGGTTCTCGATCGACCAGCCGTCGATGCCGATGTCGGCCTGCGTGAAGGCCAGCTTCTCGCCGTAGGCAACGCGGATCATCTGCTCGACCAGGTCGATGCCGGTGATCGCCTCGGTGACGGGGTGCTCCACCTGGAGGCGGGTGTTCATCTCGAGGAAGTAGAAGCTCTCGCCGCTCGGGTCCGCGCCCGAGACGATCAGTTCGACCGTGCCGGCGCTGTAGTAGCCCACGGCCTTCGACAGCGCGACGCACTGCTCGCCCATGGCTTTCCGCATCTTCGGGGTGACGAAGGGCGACGGCGCTTCCTCGACCACCTTCTGGTGGCGGCGCTGGATCGAGCATTCGCGTTCGTTCAGATAGACGATATTGCCATGCTGGTCGCCCAGCACCTGAATTTCGATATGGCGCGGGCTTTCGATGAACTTCTCGATGAAGACGCGGTCGTCGCCGAAGCTGTTGAGCCCTTCGCGCTTGGTCGCCTCGAAGCCTTCGCGGACGTCCTGCTCGCTATAGGCAAGGCGCATCCCCTTGCCGCCGCCGCCCGCGGACGCCTTCATCATCACCGGATAACCGATCTCGTTGGAGATTTTCACCGCATGTTCGGTGTCCTCGATCACGCCGACATAGCCGGGGACGACATTGACGCCCGCTTCCATGGCGAGCTTCTTGGACTCGATCTTGTCGCCCATGGCGGCGATGGCGTTGGCGGGGGGGCCGACGAAGACGATGCCTGCTTCGTCCAGCGCCTTGCGGAAGCTCTCGCGCTCCGAAAGGAAGCCATAGCCCGGATGGACCGCATCCGCTCCGGTCGCCTTGCACGCCTCGATGATCTTGTCGGCCAGCAGGTAGGATTGGGCGGCGGGCGGCGGGCCGAGATGGACGGCTTCATCCGCCATCAGGACGTGGGGCGAACGCGCATCGGCGTCGGAATAGACCGCCACGGTCTTGATGCCCATCTTCCGCGCGGTGCGGATCACGCGGCACGCGATTTCGCCACGGTTCGCGATCAGGATCTTGGTGATTGCCATGTCTATCCTTGCCCTAGTCCTATTCCATTACCCTCAACCCGTTCGGGCTGAGCTTGAGTCACGTCCTTCCTCTTGGAAGAAGAAGTGCAGCCCTTCGATATTCGAGCGAGACAAGCGGCTCGTTCGAACAGGGCAAACGGGAGTTGTGTTATTCAGCCGCCTCCAGATGCCCATGCGGCTGCGCCATCATCGGCGTGAGGCCCAGCTTGCCAAGCAACGCGCTGTCCTTGTCGTCGCCTGCATTTGCCGCCGTCAGCAGCTTGTCGCCGGTGAAGATGCTGTTCGCGCCCGCCATGAAGCAGAGTGCCTGACAGGCTTCGCTCATGCTCTCGCGGCCCGCTGAAAGGCGCACCATCGATTGCGGCATGACGATCCGCGCGACCGCGACCGTCCGCACAAACTCGATCTCGTCGATCTTGGCGAGCGGCGTGTCGGCCAGCATGTCGCCCAGCACCGTGCCCTTGACCGGCACCAGCGCATTGATCGGCACGCTTTCCGGGTGCGGCATGGTGGCGAGCGCATGGAGGAAGCCGATGCGGTCGCCCCGCGTCTCGCCCAGTCCGACGATCCCGCCGCAGCACACGTTGATGCCCGCATTGCGGACATTCTCCAGCGTCTCGATCCGGTCCTCGAAGGTCCGGGTGGTGATGACGTTGGCGTAATTTTCCGGCGAGGTGTCGATATTATGGTTGTAGTAATCGAGACCCGCATCGGCGAGCTGCTTCGCCTGCCCCTCGTTCAACATGCCGAGCGTCATGCAGGTTTCCATGCCCATCTGGCGCACGCCCTTCACCATCTCGACGAGCTTGGGCATGTCGCGATCCTTGGGATTGCGCCACGCCGCGCCCATGCAGAAACGGCCGGAACCATGGTCCTTGGCCTGTGCCGCCGCCTGCAGCACGGCCTGCACGTCCATCAGCTTGCTGGCCTTGAGGCCGCTTTCCGCTTCGGTCGACTGGCTGCAATAGCCGCAATCCTCCGGGCAGCCGCCGGTCTTGATCGACAGCAGGGTCGAAAGCTGCACCTCATTACGCGGAAAGTTCGCGCGGTGGATCGACTGCGCCTCGAACATCAGGTCGTTGAAGGGCAGGTCGAACAGCGCGGCGATCTCGTCGCGGGTCCAGTCGGTGCGGGGCGTCATCTGGTTCAAGCGGCTTCCTCCAGCCCCGCCGGGGGCATGTTGTGGCCAAGGAGGCGCAGCACGTCGGCCGCGCATTCCACGACGTTGGAGCCAGGGCCATAAATCCCCTGCACGCCCGCGTCACGAAGGAAGTCGTAATCCTGCGGCGGAATGACGCCGCCCGCGATCACCTTGATGTCGTTGCGGCCCGCTTCCCGAAGCTGCCGGATGAGTTCGGGGATGAGCGTCTTGTGCCCCGCCGCGAGCGACGACGCGCCCACCACGTCCACGCCATTGTCGAGCGCCAGAACGACCGTCTCCTCCGGTGTCTGGAACAACGGCCCTGACACGACGTCGAAACCCATGTCGCCAAAGGCCGACGCGATGATGTTGGCGCCCCGGTCATGGCCGTCCTGCCCCATCTTGGCGATGAGGATCTTCGGCTTGCGACCAAGGCGCCGCTCGACGGCCTGCACACCGTCAAGAACCTGTTTCCAGCGGCTATCGTCCTTGTAGGGAGCCGCATAGACGCCCTTCACCGGCGTCGGCACGGTGCCGTAGCGGTCGAAGCTCTCCTCCATGGCGGAGCTGATCTCGCCCAGCGTGGCGCGGGCGCGGGCGCATTCCACCGCGAGGGCAAGCAGGTTGTTCTCGATGCTCGCCGGGCTGGCCGCCCCCTTGCGCAGCGCGTCGAGCGCCGCCTGGCACTTCGCCTCGTCGCGCTCCGCCTTCATCTTGTTGATGCGGGCGATCTGCGCTTCGCGGACCTTGGTGTTGTCCACCTCCAGCGTTTCCAGCAGGTCCTCGTTCGCGAGGCGATATTTGTTGACGCCGACGATCACATCCTCGCCCCGGTCCACGCGGGCCTGACGGGCGGCGGCGGCTTCCTCGATCATCGCCTTGGGCCAGCCGGCCGCGACCGCCTTCGCCATGCCGCCTTCATTCTGGACGCGGTCGATGATCTCCTGCGCCCGGTCGACCAGTTCCTGCGTCAGCGCCTCGACATAATAGCTGCCGCCCAGGGGATCGACGACATTGCACATGCCCGTCTCTTCCTGGATGATGATCTGCGTGTTGCGCGCGATGCGGGCCGAGAAGTCGGTCGGCAGCGCGATCGCCTCGTCGAGCGCGTTGGTGTGGAGCGACTGGGTGCCGCCCAGCATCGCCGCCATCGCCTCGATCGTGGTGCGCATCACGTTGTTGTAGGGGTCCTGCTCGGTCAGGCTGACGCCCGAGGTCTGGCAGTGGGTGCGCAGCATCTTCGAGCGTTCGCTCTTGGCGCCGAGCTTGGTCATGGCGCGGTGCCAGAGGACGCGGGCGGCGCGCAGCTTGGCGATCTCCATGAAGAAGTTCATGCCGATGGCGAAGAAGAAGCTCAGGCGCCCGGCGAAGTCGTCGAGGTCGAGGCCCGAGTTCACCCCGTAGCGGGCATATTCGATGCCGTCGGCGATGGTGAAGGCCAGTTCCTGCACCTGCGTCGCGCCGGCTTCCTGCATGTGGTAGCCGGAGATCGAGATCGAGTTGAACTTCGGCATCTCGCGGCTGGTGTAGCCGAAGATGTCCGAGATGATCCGCATGCTCGGCTCGGGCGGGTAGATGTAGGTGTTGCGGACCATGAACTCCTTGAGGATGTCGTTCTGGACCGTGCCGTCGAGCTGGGCGCGGGGCACGCCCTGCTCCTCGCCGGCGACGATGAAGAAGGCCAGCACCGGGATGATCGCGCCGTTCATGGTCATCGAGACCGACATCTTGTCGAGCGGGATGCCATCGAAGAGGATCTTCATGTCCTCGATCGAATCGATCGCCACGCCGGCCTTGCCGACATCGCCGACCACGCGCGGGTGATCGGAGTCATAGCCGCGGTGGGTGGCGAGGTCGAAGGCCACCGACAGGCCCTTCTGCCCGGCGGCGAGGTTGCGGCGGTAGAAGGCGTTCGATTCCTCGGCGGTCGAAAAGCCGGCGTACTGACGGATCGTCCAGGGGCGGCCCGCATACATCGAGGCGCGCACGCCGCGGGTGAAGGGCGCGAAGCCGGGCAGGCCGGGATCGTTCTTGACGTCCTCGGCGGTGTAGAGCGGCTTGACCGCGATGCCTTCGGGCGTGTGCCAGGTCAGGTCCCTGCCCTTGACTTCCTTGTCCGCGGCGGCCTGCCAGTCTGCGATCGTCTTGTCGGTCATAATCTACCTCTTCACCCTCTCCCCGGCGGGGAGAGGGTTTTACCACCCTACTCTCCCCGGAAGGCCGGCGCACGCTTTTCGAGGAACGCCGCTACCGCTTCCGCGCAATCCTTGGACTTGCCCGCCGTGCGCTGGTTGACCGCCTCGGCCTGCAGCACGGTTGCGAGATCGGTTTCCATCGCTTCCTGAACCTGCTGGCGGATCAAGCCGTAGGACACCGTCGGGCCCGCCGCGAGCCGGGCTGCCAGGGCATGGGCCTCGGCCAGCAATTGCTCGTCGGAGACGACCTCGTGGATCATGCCCCACTCGAAAGCCTGCTGGGCCGGGATCTTCTCGGCCAGCAGCATCATCCGCATCGCGCGGGCCTTGCCGATCAGGCGGGGCAGCGTGAAACTGCCGCCGGAATCGGGCACCAGGCCCACATTCGGGAAGGCCATGAAGAAGAAGGCGCTGGCTCCGGCAATCACGAAGTCCGCCAGCAGCGCCAGCGGCGCTCCGGCCCCGGCCGCGGCGCCGTTGACCGCGGCGATCACCGGGATCTTCAGCGCCTTGAGCTTGAGCAGCATCGGGTTCACCGCCTCGGTCAGCCCTTCGTAGAGCATCTCGCCGAAGTCGGAGCCTTCGCGCACCTCGCTCGACATGTCGCCGCCCGAGCAGAAGCCCTTGCCCGCCCCGGTGATCACCAGCGCGCGGGCATCGCCGAGGTTGTCCAGCGCATGGCCCATCTCGCTGGCCATCTTCCACGAGAGCGCGTTGCGCGTCTCGGGATGGTTGAGCGTCAGCGTGGCGACGCTGTTCGCGATGTCGAGAGTGATCCGCTCGTAGGTCATCGATGATGGCCCTTGGGCGTTTCCATGATCTCCGTGAGCTGGCCGCCCATGTCCTTGGGGTGGACGAAGAAGATCAGCGTGCCGTGGGCGCCGATGCGCGGTTCGCCGAGGACGCGCTTGCCGAGCTTCTCGAACCATGCCTTGGCCTCGTGGATGTCCGGCACCTCGTAGCAGAGGTGGTGCTGGCCGCCGAGCGGGTTCTTCTCCAGCCACTTGCCGACGGCGCTATCCGCGACCGTCGGCTGGAGCAGCTCGATCTGGGTGCCGGCGGTCCCGTTCTCGCCCGGCGTGTTGACGAAGCAGACGCGGACCTGCTGGCTCTCCAGCACGAAGGGCTCGGTGATGTCCTCGGCCCCCATCACGTCCCGGTAATAGGCGATCGCGGCGTCGAGATCCGGCGTGGCGACGCCGATGTGGTTGAGGCGGCCGAGCTTGAACGAGGTCATTCCGCGGCTTCCTTCAGTTCCTCGACGCCCTCGACGTTCTCGATGATGAGCGCGATGCCCTGCCCGCCGCCGATGCACATGGTGATCAGGGCATAGCGGCCGTGGATGCGCTTGAGCTCGTACATCGCCTTGACGGTGAGGATCGTGCCCGTCGCGCCGACCGGGTGGCCGAGGCTGATGCCCGAACCATTCGGATTGAGCTTCTCGCGGTCGAAGCCGAGTTCCTTGGCCACGGCGAGCGCCTGGGCGGCGAAGGCCTCGTTGGCCTCGATCACGTCCATGTCGTCGAGCGTCAGACCGGCGCGCTTGAGGGCGATCGGCACGGCCTTGACCGGGCCGACGCCCATGTACTCGGGCTCGACCCCGGCATGGGCCCAGGCGACGATCCGCGCCATCGGCTCGAGCCCGCGGTTGCGGACCTCGGTGGCGGTGGCAAGCACCACGGCGGCGGCGCCGTCGTTGATCCCGCTGGCGTTGGCCGCGGTGACCGAGCCGCCTTCCTTGAACATCGGCTTGAGCGCTTTGACCGCATCAGGATCGACGTCGGCGCGAACGTGCTCGTCCTCGTAGAAGAACACCTTGCCCTTCTTGGTCTTCACCTCGAGCGGGAGGATCTGCTCGGAGAAGCGGCCTTCCGCGATCGCCCTGGCGGCGCGGTGATGGCCCTCGACCGCCAGCGCGTCCTGCTCCTGGCGGGTGACCTGATAGCGCTCGGCGACGTTCTCGGCGGTGATCGCCATATGGATGCCGTGGATCGGATCGGTCAGCCCCTCGACCAGCGCGTCGAGCAGGACCGAGTTGCCGAGCTTCTTGCCCCAGCGCGCCTCGAGGTCGTGATAGGGCACGTTGGTCATCGACTCGGCGCCGCCGGCGACGGTGATCGAGGCTTCGCCCAGCTTCATCATCTGCGCGCAGGAGATGATCGACTGCACGCCCGAGCCGCACAGGCGGTTCAGCGTGAGCGCCGGGGCGTCGACCGGAATGTCGGCGTTGAGCGCGGCGACGCGGGCCATGAACTGGTCCTTCGGGCCGGTCGCCATGACCTGCCCCATCACCACGTGCTCGACGTCGGCGGGCTTGATCCCGGCGCGGTTGATCGCCTCGGTGATCACCTTGGAGCCGAGGTCGGCCGGGCGGTACTGCTTGAGGCTGCCCCCGAAGTCCCCGATCGCGGTGCGCACGCCGCTGACGATATAGATGTCTTCCGAATTGGTCATCATGGTCTGTCGGATCCTAGAGCGGAATGTTGTCGTGCTTCTTCCACGGGTTCTCGAGGCTCTTGTTGCGCAGCTTGCGCAGGCCGAGCGCAATCCTGCGCCGGGTGCTGTGCGGGTAGATCACCTCGTCGATGAAGCCCTTGCTCGCCGCCACGAAGGGATTGGCGAAGCGGTCCTCGTATTCCCTGACCTTGGCCGCGGCGCCTTCGGCATCGAGGCCGCGGAAGATGATCTCGACCGCGCCCTTGGCGCCCATCACCGCGATCTCGGCGGTCGGCCAGGCATAGTTGA
>JASGGH010000061.1:0-17124 GCA_047605105.1 Novosphingobium sp.
GGTCGGCTGGATGCCGGAGACGATGCGCATTCTTGTGTTCCAGTTACTTCTTGCGGGTCAGGGCTGCCTTGAGCTCGCGGACCGAATAGGCCCGGAACAGCAGCGCGGCGCCCCCATAGACCAGGGCGCCCCCGGCGCAAAGGCAGCCGAGCGCGATCACCCGCTGCACCGTGTCGCCGGCCATCCACGGATCGGCGATGGGATTGATGAGCCACAAGGCGATGCCCATCGCCGCGCCGGCCAGGATCGTGCGCACGGCCTTGGCCTTGAACCGCGCATCGAGCCGCAACTGGTCGCGCCTGTGCAGGGTCCAGTAGAGCAGGCCCGTGTTGACCCAGGCCGAGAAGGCCGTGGCGATGGCCACGCCGACATGGCCGAAATGCCAGATCAGCGTGAGGTTGCCGGCGAGGTTGAACAGCATCGAGACCACCGCGATCCGCACCGGGGTCCTGGTGTCCTGCCGGGCATAGAAGCCGGGAGTCAGGACCTTGATGAGCACATAGGCGGGCACGCCGACCGAAAAGGCGGCGAGGGCGGACGCGGCGCCGATCGTGTCCTGAGGCGTGAAGGCGCCGTGCTGGAACACCCCGCGCACCAGGGGCACGGCGGAGACGATCAGCGCGACGGCGGCGGGCAGCGAGAGGAAGAAGGCCAGCTCCAGCGCGCGGTTCTGCGTTGCGCCGGCGGCGGCCACGTCGCCGCCGCCGATCTGGCGCGAAAGCAGCGGCAGGATCGCGGTGCCGACGCCGATGCCGAGCAGGCCGAGCGGGAGCTGGTTCAGCCGGTCGGCATAGTAGAGGTACGAGACCGCGCCCTCGGGCAGGAACCGCGCGGCGAGCGAGGTCGAGACCAGCAGGTTGAACTGGATCGCCCCCTGGCCGACCGCCGCCGGGCCGATCAGCCAGAGCAGCTTCTTCACATCGGGCGAGAGCCGCGGCAGGCCGAGCTTCAGCGAGACCCCGGCGGCACGGCACGACCAGATCAGCCAGGCGAGCTGCAGCGCGCCCGATACGGTCACGGCGATCGCCTGGGTCTCGGCCGTGGCGAGCTGGGTCGCGCCGCGGAAGAACAGCAGCGCCGCGATCATGCAGACGTTGAGCAGGATCGGGGCGGCGGCATTGACCCAGAAGCGGTTGAGCGAATTGAGGATGCCGCCGAGCAGCGAGACCAGGCTGATCAGCCCCAGGTAGGGAAAGGTGATCTGCGTCAGGTGGCTGGCCAGGGCGAACTTTTCGGGCCCGCCGTCGGGAAAGCCGCCGGTCATCGCCCAGACCACCGGGCCGGTCAGGGCGATCATCACGGCGGTGAACAGGACCAGGAAGGGGAACAGCACCGACAGCACCTGCCCGGCGAAGTCGGTCGCGGCCGCGAGGCCGGTGCCCGCCTCGGCCTGCTCGGCCTCGGTCATGCGGCGATTGAAGAACGGCACGAAGACCGCCGCGAAGGCGCCCTCGGCGAACAGCGCGCGGAACAGGTTGGGCAGGCGCCAGGCGATCAGGAAGGCGTCCGAGGCCATGCCCGCGCCGACATAGCGCGCCATCAGCATGTCGCGGACCATGCCGAGCACGCGGCTGACCAGGGTCAGCCCGCCGATCGTGCCGGTGGCCTTGAGCAGGTTCATCTGCCGGGCTGGCGTGGGAGGCGGGCCTGCGACGAGCTCGGGCCGAGCGGATCCCGGTCTGGGCCCAGCTTGCCCCGAGTGGTCCTGGAACCGTTCACCAAGATCAACATCCGCTCACCCCGAGCCCGTCGCAGGGTGCTGGTGCAACCCCGCCCAAGGCCTCAGGCGTTGCCCGCGACCGGCTGGCCAGCGGCGTCCTGCTGCTGCGCGGCGAGCTGCTGGACATAGAGGCCGTTGAAGTCGATCGGCTCGAGCATCAGCGGCTGGAAGCCGGCGTTGCGCACCGCGTCGGCGACGATCTGGCGGGCGAAGGGGAACAGGATGCGAGGCGCCTCGGCATAGACGAAGGCGTGCATCTGGCCCTCGTCCAGGTTGCGCATGCCGACCAGGCCGCAATAGGACAGATCGACGATATAGGCGGTCCCGGCCTCGGCCTTGGCCGAGATCTGGATCTTGAGCTCGACCTCCTGGACCTCGGCGTTGATCGCGCGCGCGGCGATGTTGAACTGCACGTCGAGCTGCGGGGTGTCCGGCCACTGGAAGCAATCGGGCGAGTTCGGGTTCTCGACCGACAGGTCCTTGACGTACTGGGCGATGATCCCGGCTGACGGCGCGGTATCCTCGCCGTTGCCCGCGGCGGCGTTGTCGAGGTCGAGATCGGTGATGACGTTGCCTTCGTCGGCCATGGTGCGGTGCTCTCTGCTATGCGGAATTTCTGATCGAGCGCGCGACTAGCACCGCGGCCTACGGGCGGCAATGGTTTAGCACCCGGGCGAAATCGCACCGTCTGGGCGGAAAATTGCCCCGCAATGCCCCATCCACCTGTTGTTCATTTGTCATCTTTACCTATCTGAGGCACAATGCCCGCTTCGCCGCCCCCGGAGGAGCGTGGTTTGCCGGCGGAAGATTGGACCCAACGACCGTGACTCCCGAAATCGTCATCCTCGCCATGATCGCCGCCTTCCTCGGGCTGCGGCTCTATTCGGTGCTGGGCCGCCGTGCCGAGCATGAGGAAGAGCCGATCCAGGGCCGGGTCGACGCCCCGGGCGGCGGTCAGGCGTCCGCGCGGCCGGTGGATCGCAGCGGCGACCGGGCCGGGGATCGTCCAGCCGACCGCGCGCAGCTTCAGCCGCGCGGCCGGGAACTGCCTCCGGTCACGCTCGCGGTCGAACGCGGTCTGCGCGACATCACCGCGGCCGACCGCCGGTTCGATGCCTTCGCCTTCCTCGAAGGGGCGCGGGGCGCCTACCGCATGGTGCTCGAAGCGTTCTGGCGCGGGGACAAGGAAGAGCTCGCCCAGCTCTGCGACCGCGACGTCTATGAAGCCTTCGCCGGCGCCATCGATGCCCGGGCGGCGGCGGGCGAAACGGTCGAGAACCGGCTGATCCGCATCGACGAGGCAACGATCACCGCGGCCTCCTACAATGCGCCGCTGGCCCGGATCACGATCGGCTTCGTCGCCGATGTCGCCGCGCTGACCCGCGATGCGGCGGGCACGATGGTCGCCGGATCGCTCGACGACGCGGTCGAGGCGCGCGACGTCTGGACCTTCAGCCGGAACGTCACCTCGCCCGATCCGGACTGGCTGCTCGACGAAACCGACGAAGGCTGACCTTCCCGGTGGGGGGCTGATTCCATGAAGATGGAGGACGTGGGCCGGCTGGCAGCGCTTGCCATGCTGGTGCTGTCCGGCGCCTGGATGCCGGCCGCGGCCCAGGGTTTGGCGCAGGATGGGGCGCAGTACGGAGCACAGTACGGGGCGCCGCCCAGGCCGATCGCTGTTCCTCCGACGATGCCGGCGGCCCTGGCGCTGGGGGTCACGGCGGGGCCGCCCGTCGCCAGCCTCGATCTGGCGGGCGGCGATGGCGGTGAAAAGGCCGATCTCGCGCTGATCTCCTTCCGGGAGAGTTGCCCCAAGCTGCTGGGGCGCAGCGATGCCACCGGCCTGACCCGGCCGGAGGACTGGGCGCATGTCTGCGAACTGGCCGGCCGCTGGCCCGATCCCGACGCCGCGCGGTTCTTCGCGCTGTGGTTCGAAACCGCGGTGGTCGGCGACGGCCGGGCCTTCGCCACCGGCTATTACGAGCCCGAGATCGCCGGATCGCGCAGCCGCGAAGAAGGCTTCGACACGCCCGTCTACGCCTTGCCGGGCGACCTCGTCCGGGCCTGGCCCGCGGAAGTGCCGGAGGACCAGCGCACCGGCCGCCCGCCGCTCGGCCGCTATGACGAGAGCAGCGCCTTCGTGCCCTATTACGACCGCGCCGCGATCGAGGACGGGGCCTTGGCGGGCAAGGGCCTGGAGATCGCCTGGGCGCACGACCCGGTCGAATTCTTCTTCCTCCAGATCCAGGGCTCCGGGCGCCTGCGCGCGCCCGACGGCTCGGTGATGCGGATCGGCTATGCCGGGCAGAACGGGCGCGATTACGTGGCGCTGGGCGGGCTGATGCGGCAGCGCGGGCTGATCGGCGAGGGCGAGGGGCAATACCCCGGCTCGATGCAGGGGATCATGCGGTTCCTGCGCGAGCGGCCCGACGAGGGCAAGGCCCTGATGCGCGAGAACCAGAGCTGGGTCTTCTTCCGCGAACTGACCGGGGACGGGCCGCTCGGCGCGCTCGGCGTGCCGGTGCGGCCGCGGGCGAGCGTCGCGGCGGACCCCAACTTCGTGCCGCTGGGCGCGCCGGTGTTCCTCGCGATGGACCGGCCCGAGGCGAACGGGCTGTGGGTGGCGCAGGACACCGGCGGCGCGATCAAGGGCGCCAACCGCTTCGACACCTTCTGGGGCGCGGGCGAGGAAGCCCGGGCGATCGCCGGCGGGATGAGCGGACGGGGCCAGGCGCTGGTCCTGCTGCCGCTGGGGACCCTGGCCCGGCTCTATCCGCCGACCGACGAACGGGAATGAAGCCGCCGCGCGGGCTGACGCCGGAAGAGGCCGAGCTGTGGAAGCGGGTGGCCGCGACGGTGACGCCGATCAGGCGAGCAAATCCTCCCCGCGCGCGTCTCGGGGAGGGGGGCCAGCCGCAGGACGGTGCAGGGGCAATGGCGCAAGCCCAGCCTTCCGCAAAACCTCCCCGGCCGCGAAACCCCTCCACCACCCGCTCTGCGGGCGGTCCCCCTCCCCGGGACAAGCTCGGGGAGGATTTGAAGAAGCAGCCTCGCCCGATCGCTACCCGCACGCTCGACGGCACCTGGGACCGCAAGCTCTCGGGCGGCACGATCCAGCCCGACTTCACGCTCGACCTGCACGGCCATACGCTCGATTCGGCCCATGCCCGGCTCGACCACGGCCTGACCCAGGCCCTGGCCCAGGGCGCGCGCGTCCTGCTGCTGATCACCGGCAAGGCCCGCCCGGGCGACGATCACGCCGGGCGCGGCTCGCGGCGCGGGGCGATCCGGGCCAAGGTGCTCGACTGGCTGGCGCTGGGGTCCCACGCGAGCAGGATCGCCGCGGTGCGGAACGCCCACCCCCGGCACGGCGGGGCGGGAGCGCTCTATATCGTGCTGAAGCGGGCGAGGTAGCGCGCGGGGGCTTCGACAGGCTCAGCCCGCGCGGGTTGGGTTTATTCGGCTTTGCGCAACCTCCGCTCACCCTGAGCTTGTCGAAGGGTCGGGCTGAGCCTGTCGAAGCCCCCGCGCGGACTCAGCGCCCGGTCTGCCCCCGGTGCAGCAGCTTGTGGTCGGCCAGGACCAGCGCCATCATCGCCTCGACCACCGGCGCGCCGCGGATGCCGACGCAGGGGTCGTGGCGGCCCTTGGTGCGGATTTCGCTGGCCTCGCCCTCGCGCGTGATCGTCTCCACGGGGGTCAGAATCGAAGAGGTCGGCTTGAACCCCACGCGCACGACCACGGGCTGGCCGGTGGAGATGCCGCCGGCGATCCCGCCCGCATGGTTGTCGAGGAACACCGGCCCGTCGCTGCCCGGCCGCATCGGATCGGCGTTCTGCTCGCCGGTCAGCCGCGCCGCGGCGAAGCCGTCGCCGATCTCGACCGCCTTGACCGCGTTGATCCCCATCATGCCCGCGGCGAGGTCCGCGTCGAGCTTGCCGTAGAGCGGCGCGCCCCAGCCCGCGGGCACGCCGGTCGCCACGCATTCGACGATCGCACCCAGCGAGGAGCCCGCCAGCCGCGCGTCGTCGACCAGCTTTTCCCAGCGCTTCGCGGCCTCGGCGTCGGGGCAGAAGAACGGGTTGCGGGCGATCTCGGCCGCGTCGAAATTGTCGGGATCGACCGCGTCGCCGCCGATCTCGGCGACATAGGCGAGGATCGACACCTCGGGGATGGCCAGCCGCGCCACGCCGCCCGCCGCCACCCGCGCGGCGGTCTCGCGCGCCGAGCTGCGCCCGCCGCCGCGATAGTCGCGAAAGCCGTACTTGGCGTCGTAGGCATAGTCGGCATGGCCCGGGCGATAGGCCTTGGCGACCTCGGAATAGTCCTTGGAGCGCTGATCGACGTTCTCGATCATCAGCGAGATCGGCGTGCCGGTGGTCTTGCCCTCGAACACGCCGGAGAGAATCTTCACCGCGTCGGGCTCCTGCCGCTGGGTGGTGAACTTCGACTGCCCCGGCCGCCGCGCATCGAGGTAGGGCTGCAGGTCCGCCTCGGACAGCGCCAGCCCGGGCGGGCACCCGTCGACCACCGCGCCCAGCGCGGGTCCATGGCTTTCGCCCCAGGTGGTGAAGCGCAGCAGGCGGCCGAAGGTGTTGATGCTCATGGTGGGCGCGGTTTGTCGTGGTTTGGCGGAAAAGTCCATGGGGCCAGGCTGCGCTTGTCGAAGGCCGCGCGCCAAGGCTAGGACAGTCACCATGTTCCTCGTCGTCTTCCGCAACCGCAAGCGCGCCGGCATCGACGATCCGGCCTACCAGGCGGATGCGGCGCGCATGGAGGAACTGGCCCGCGAGCAGCCCGGCTACCTCGGCTTCAAGAGCTACGTCTCCGCCGACGGCGAGGTGATCGCCCTGTCCGAATGGGCCGACGAGGCCGCGGCCAGGGCCTGGGGCCGTCATCCCGAGCACGCGGTGATCCAGGGCCGGGGCCGGCAGGAGTACTACCAGGACTACACGCTGTTCGCCTGCGGACGCCCGCGCATTCACACCTTCGACAGGAGCCAGGCTTGACCGTCACCCTCTACGGCATCCCCAATTGCGACACGGTCAAGAAGGCGCGGGCCTGGCTCGAGGCCGAGGGCGTCGCTTACGAGTTCCACGACTACAAGAAGCTCGGCGCCGATCCGGCCAAGCTCGCGCAGTGGCAGCAGGCGGCCGGCTGGGAGAAGGTCATCAACCGCGCCGGCACGACCTTCCGCAAGCTGCCCGATGCCGACAAGGACGGCCTCGACGCGGCCAAGGCGGTCTCGGTGATGGCAGCCAGCCCCAGCACGATCAAGCGGCCGATCGTCGAATATCCGGGCGGCCTGCTGGTCGGCTTCAAGCCCGAGGAATGGGCCGCCGCCTTCAGCCGGTGAAGCCCTCCGCCGCCGCGGGGTCAGCTGCCCTTGGCGCCGCGCCTGGCCACTGCCTTCTTGCCCTTTTCCTTGGCCTCGGCGCCCTTGCGGCGATCGTAGAGCGCCTTGGCGAGCAATCCGCCGCCGACCAGGATCGCGCCGGGGACCGAGCGCATCGCCACGCGCGCCACCGCCGTGCTGATCAAGGTCTGCGCCATGCCCCGGCCGCTGACGATGCTCTTGGCGGTTGCGGGGGAATGCTTGGCCTTGAGCACGTTGCGCTCGACCAGAGTGCGCAACAGCCGTCCGCCCCCGCGCAGGACGAGATCGGCGATGATCAGGTTGCTCATCGGATCGGGGCTGGGCGGAGGAACCTCCTTGACCCCGGCCTTGGCCTTGACCCCAGCCTTGGCCTTGGCGGCGGTGCGCCTGACCGCGCCCCCCGCCCCCGCGAGCCTGGATCCGCCCAGCTTGGAAACGATACCGCCCTTGGCCATCACGCCCTCACTTGATCTGTTCCACTTTCGTGGAAGCGGGAGCGGGCCGGCGCCGTACCGTTTCAGGTAACCGAAACGAAAGCCCAGCCCTTACTTCTTGCGGCCGAAATCGACCGTGACGACGTTCGAACCGTCCTCGTTCCTGGCAACATCCGGATTTTCCTGGCGTTCCGGCGAATCGTTCTCGGCATCGTCGTGCGGCGCCGGTTCGAGGTCGGGGACCACGGCCTGGAACTGCAGGCCGAAATCGACCGCGGGATCGACGAAGGCGGTGATCGCGGCGAAGGGAATGTCGAGCTTGGCGGGGATCTGGTTGAAGGTCAGCCCGACCGTGAACGAATCCTCGTCCACCCCCAGGTCCCAGAACTTGTTCTGCAGGACGATGGTCATCTCGTCGGGAAAGCGCTCCTTCAGGTGCTGCGGGATCGAGACCCCCGCCGCGCCGGTCTTGAAGGTGATGTAGAAATGATGCGCTCCCGGCAGGTTCCCGCCCGAGGCGATGACCTGGCCGAGCACCCGGCCGACCACGGCGCGCAGGGCTTCCTGGACGATTTCGTCGTAGGGGATCAGGCTATCGGGCGCGGTATCATCCATACCTCCAGTGAAGTGGCGACGCCCCGCGGGGCGGTCAAGGCCGAAACGGCTCGGATTCCACATCAAAGGCTGCGGGAGTTGCCATAAGGATACGCCCTTAGCGTTGATTCCCCCGTCCCGCGCTCTATAGGCCGGGCATGCGCACAGGCTCGATCACCCGCAAGACGCACGAGACCGACATCCAGGTCGCGGTGAACCTCGACGGCACCGGCAAGTACGACGTCTCCACCGGCATCGGCTTCCTCGACCACATGATCGAGCAGTTCTCGCGCCACTCGCTGATCGACGTGACCTGCAGGATCGTCGGCGACCTGCACGTCGACCAGCACCACACCACCGAGGACAGCGCCATCGCGATCGGCCAGGCGCTGAACCAGGCGCTCGGCGACAAGGCCGGGATCGGCCGCTACGGCCAGGTCTACTCGCCGATGGACGAGGCGCTGTCCCGCGTCGCGCTCGACATCTCGGGCCGGCCCTGGCTGGTCTGGAAGGCCGAGTTCACCCAGCCGCGCCTCGGCGAGATGGACACCGAGCTGTTCGAGCACTGGTTCCAGTCGATCGCCCAGGCGGTCGGCATCACGCTGCACATCGAATGCCTCTACGGCCAGAACAACCACCACATCATCGAGGGCATCTACAAGGGCTTCGCCCGCGCGATGCGCTCGGCGGTGGAGCTCGACCCGCGCAAGGGCGGGGCGATTCCCTCGACCAAGGGCCAGCTCGGTGGCTGACGTTACCGCGCTCGTGGACTACGGCGCGGGCAATCTCCAGTCGGTCGCGAACGCCCTGCGCGCCGCCGGGGCGGAGAACGTCTCCGTCACCGCCGATCCCGACGTGGTGCGCGCCGCGGACCGCATCGTCCTGCCCGGCGTCGGCAGCTTCAAGGCCTGCGCCGAGGGCCTGCGCGCGATTCCGCGGCTGGTCGAGGCGATGACCGAGCGCGTCCATGTCGGCGGCGCGCCGTTCCTGGGCATCTGCGTCGGCATGCAGCTCCTCGCCACCCGCGGGCTGGAGCACGGCGAGACCCCGGGGCTCGATTGGATCGCCGGCGAGGTGCGCGAGATCGAGGTCAAGGACCCGGCGATCAAGATCCCGCACATGGGTTGGAACGACGTCGCCCCCATGCGCCACCAGAACGGCGCGCGGCTGATCGAGCCGGGCGAAGCCTATTTCCTCCACTCCTATCACTTCGTCGCCGACGAAGGCGGTGACATCGCCGCGCTGACCGACCACGGGCGCAGCGTCGTGGCGGCGGTGGCGCGCGACAACCTGATCGGCGTGCAGTTCCACCCCGAGAAGAGCCAGGCCTATGGGCTGGCGTTCCTCGCGCGGTTCCTCGAATGGAAGCCCTGACATGATCGTCTTCCCCGCCATCGACCTCAAGCAGGGCCAGGTCGTCCGCCTGGCCGAGGGCGACATGAGCCGCGCCACAGTCTACGGCGACAACCCCGCGGCCCAGGCGATGATCTTCGCCGAGGCGGGATCGCAGTACCTCCACGTGGTCGACCTCGACGGCTCCTTCGCCGGCCGGGCCGAGAACCGTGAGGCGGTCGAGGGCATCCTTCAGGTGTTCCCCGGCCACGTCCAGCTCGGCGGCGGCATCCGCACCCGCGAGGCGGTCGAGGGCTGGTTCGACCTCGGGGTGAGCCGCGTGGTGATGGGCACCGCGGCACTCAAGGACCCGGAATTCGTCAAGGACATGGCCAAGGCCTTCCCCGGCGGCATCGTCGTCGCCGTCGATGCCCGCGACGGCATGGTCGCGACCGAGGGCTGGGCGGAAGTGTCGGACGTCGCCGTGGCCGACATGGCCCGCCGCTTCGAGGACGCCGGCGTCGCCAGCCTGCTGTTCACCGACATCGGCCGCGACGGCCTGCTCAAGGGCTGCAATATCGACGCGACCGTGGACCTGGCGCGGCGGACCGATCTGCCGGTGATCGCCTCGGGCGGGGTCAAGGGCCTCGACGACATTCGCATGCTCGCGCTGCACGCACATGAGGGGATCGAGGGCGTGATCACGGGCCGCGCGCTGTTCGAGGGCCGGCTGGACCTGAGCGCGGCGATCGCCATGGCGGAGCGGGGCTGATGTTGCGCGCGTCCTTCGAGACGGGCCTTCGGCAAGCTCAGTCCCTCCTCAGGATGAGCGGACATTTTTTAAGCCCCAGTCACCCGACCCCGCTCATCCTGAGGAGGGCCGCAAGGCCCGTCTCGAAGGACGCGCGCAACGCTTGGTCCTTGCTCCGATGACCGTCCGCATCCGCGTCATCCCCTGCCTCGACGTGCGCGACGGGCGCGTGGTCAAGGGGGTGAACTTCGTCGATCTCAAGGACGCCGGCGATCCGGTCGAGCAGGCCAAGGCCTATGACGAGGCCGGGGCGGACGAGCTCTGCTTCCTCGACATCTCGGCCAGCCACGAAGGCCGCGGCACCTTGCTCGACGTGGTGCGGCGCACCGCCGAGGTCTGCTTCATGCCGCTGACCGTCGGCGGCGGGGTGCGCTCGGCCGAGGACGCGCGGGCGCTGCTGCTGGCGGGGGCGGACAAGGTCGCGGTCAATTCCGCCGCCGTTTCCCGGCCCGAGGTCGTGGCCGACATCGCCGCGCGGTTCGGCAGCCAGTGCATCGTGGCTTCCGTGGATGCCCGCAAGACCGGCGACAGATGGGAGATCTTCACCCACGGCGGGCGCAAGGCAACCGGGATCGACGCGGTCGAGCATGCGGTCAAGCTGGCCGGGCTGGGCGCGGGCGAGCTGCTGGTGACCTCGATGGACGGGGACGGCACCCAGGCCGGCTACGACCTCGCACTGACCCGCACTATCGCCGATGCCGTATCGGTGCCGGTGATCGCCAGCGGCGGGGTCGGCAACCTCGATCACCTGGTCGAGGGCGTGACCAAGGGCCATGCCAGCGCGGTGCTGGCCGCCTCGATCTTCCACTTCGGCACCCACACCATCGACGAGGCCCACGCCGCGCTGCGCGCCGCCGGGCTCCCGGCAAGAGGCTGAAATCCATGGAGATTGCCGGATTCGACCTGGACGCCTTCGTCGCCGCCACGCTCGCCGAGGACCTCGGCGCGGGGCTGCCGGGCGGCGGCCATGACGTCACTTCGGAGAGCGTGATCCCCGCCGAGGCGCGGTTTGCCGGGGTGATGGACAGCCGCGATCCGATCACCGTCGCCGGTTTGCCGATCGCCGCGGCCTTCTTCCGCGCGCTCGATCCGGCCATGGAGATCGAGATTCTCGTCGAAGAGGGCAGCCAGTGCGCCGCCGGCAGCGACCTGATGCGCCTCTCGGGCAACGCCCGCGCCATGCTGACGGCGGAGCGCAGCGCCCTCAACACCGTCCAGCACCTCTCGGGCATCGCCACGATGACGCGCCAGTATGTCGACGCCATGGGCAAGACCAAGGCCGTCCTGCTGGACACCCGCAAGACCATCCCCGGCCTGCGCCACCTGGAGAAGTACGCGACCCGGATGGGCGGGGCGCAGAACCACCGGCTGGGGCTGTGGGACGCGGCGATGATCAAGGACAACCACGTCGCGGTCGCCGGGGGGGTCGGCGAGGCGGTGCGCCGGGCCAGGGCAGCCGGGGTCACGCGGATCATCTGCGAGGTCGACCGGATCGACCAGATCGAGCCCGCCCTCGCCGCCGGAGCCAGCCACCTGCTGCTCGACAACATGAGCCCCGCGACCCTGCGCGAGGCCGTCACGCTCGTCGCCGGCCGGGTCCCCTGCGAGGCCTCGGGCGGCGTCCGGCTCGACACCATCGCCGCCATCGCCGCGAGCGGGGTGGACTACGTCTCGGTCGGCCGCCTGACCCAGAGCGCACCCGCGGCGGACATCGGGCTGGACTTCGCGCTGCTGTGAGGTCCCTGGCCGCCGCACTGCTCCTGCTGCCCGCGCCCGCGCTCGCCCAGGCCTATCAATGCCGCCTGCCCGAACGGATCGAGCCGCCCCGTCCGGTGACGCCCGACGGCCCCAGCCGCCGCCTGGCCGTGGCCCGCTACACCCTTGCCGCCAGCTGGTCGCCGGAGTTCTGCAAGAACGACCGCGGCTCGATGCAATGCTCGGGGCGCAACGGCCGGTTCGGCTTCGTGCTCCACGGGCTGTGGCCCGAGGCGCGCATCGGCCCGCCGCCGCAGTGGTGCGGCCTCACGCCCCAGCCCTCGCCCGAGCTGATCCGCCAGAGCCTCTGCATGACCCCGGTGCCCTGGCTGCTCGCCCACGAATGGGCCAAGCACGGAAGCTGCATGACCCGGACGCCCGAGGCCTATTTCCGTACCGCGAGCATCCTCTGGCGCTCGCTGCGCTGGCCCGATGCGGACCGGCTCTCGCGCAGGGACGGACTGACCGTGGGCGACCTGCGCGAGGCCTTCGTGGTCGCGAACCCGGACTGGAAGCGCGAGATGGTCGGCGTGGAGCTGAGCCGCAACGGGTGGCTGCGCGAAGTGCGGCTCTGCTATGGGCGCGATTTCATGCCCGAGGCCTGTCCGCGCGGGAGCCTCGGCCCTGCGGATTCGACGCCTCTGAAAATTTGGCGAGGTTTATAAAGCCTCGCACGAAGACACGAAGCCACGAAGATGTCGCGCAGGCGGCAAAGCCGCCCTGTCAGATCCAACGTCGAATGGCTTCACGGCGCCTGTGGCGCAGCACGCATCTTCGTGTCTTCGTGCGAGGCATTCTATCTTCGCTCGCGAAAGAACCCCCGCAGCAGGTCCGCCGCCTCGGCCTCGCCGATGCCCGGATAGACCTCGGGCCGGTGCAGGCACTGGTCCTGCTCGAAGACCCGCGCGCCGTGCTCCACCGCGCCGCCCTTGGGATCGGGCGCGGCGTAGTAGACCTTGGCGATCCGCGCATGGGCGATGGCGCCGGCGCACATCGCGCAGGGCTCCAGCGTGACCCACAGCTCGCAGCCGTCGAGGCGTTCGTTGCCCAACGCCCGGGCCGCGGCGC
Organism: Novosphingobium sp.; assembly: GCA_047605105.1. Taxonomy (GTDB): domain Bacteria; phylum Pseudomonadota; class Alphaproteobacteria; order Sphingomonadales; family Sphingomonadaceae; genus Novosphingobium. The sequence continues at coordinate 13,095 of JASGGH010000061.1, forward strand.
GAATCGCCAGGACCTCGGCATGGGCGGTGGGATCGCGCAGGGCGCGGGGGGCGTTGTGCGCGGCGGCCAGGACCGCGCCGTCCTTGACCACCACCGCGCCGATCGGCACTTCGCCGGCCGCCGCGGCGGCCCGGGCCTGGGCGAAAGCCTGCGCCATGTGCTCGGGAAGCGGCCACCTCGTCATCGCGCGAGCTAGCCTCCGCGCCTTGACCTGCACAAGGTGAATCGGTAAGGGCGCGCCTTCCCCGCATTGCGGGCCGGTATTTCTGAAGCGAGTTTAGCCATGTCCCGTATCTGCGAACTGACCGGCAAGGGCCGCCAAGTCGGCAACAACGTCAGCCACGCCAACAACAAGACCAAGCGCGTCTTCCTGCCCAACCTGCAGAACGTCACGCTGCTCTCGGAAGGCCTGGACCGCGGCTTCAAGTTCCGCGTCTCGACCCACGGCCTGCGCTCGGTCGAGCACGTCGGCGGCCTCGACAACTGGCTGCGCAAGACCTCGGACGACAAGCTCTCGCCGAACGCCCTCAAGGTGAAGCGCGAACTGGCCAAGGCCGCCAAGGCCGCCTGAGCCTTCCACGGCTGAAAAGTTCAAGGGCGCGCGGGGGCAAACCCCGCGCGCCTTTTGCGTTACAAGTCAAAAGAAAACCGCTCATGCTGAGCTTGTCGAAGCATGTGGCCCCAAGCGCTGTGCCAGCGTCCTGCGACAAGCTCAGGACGAGCGGGGTGGGGATCGACGGATAGCGAGCGGCAGCCTAGCCCAGCGGCGGCAGGAACAGCAGCGGGTCGAGCCGCGCGTCGCGCCACTTGATCGACCAGTGGAGATGCGGCCCCGTCGCGCGGCCCGTCGCGCCGATCGCGCCGATCACCTGGCCCTGGCGCACGCGCTCCCCGACATGCACGTAGAGCCGCGAGCAGTGCAGGAAGGCGCTGTTCAGCCCCATGCCGTGGTCGATCATCAGGAGGTTGCCCTCCAGCGTGAAGGGACTGGCGGCGGCGAGGATCACCACCCCGTCGGCCGGCGCGACGAACGGCGTGCCGCTGGCGCCCGTCGCGATGTCGAGGCCCGAATGATAGGCGCCCGGCACGCCGTTGTAGATCCGCTGCGAGCCGAACCGGCCGGAGATGCGGCCCCTAGCGGGCCAGACGAAGCTCTGCCGCCAGCCGTCGGTGGCCGAGGCGATGGCGCGCGCCGCGTTGATCTGGGCCAGCTCGCCCTCGCGGCGGATGCGATAGGCCTCGCTCGGCGGGGTGCCGGGCTTGGGACCGAGCGGGATCCGCTCGAGCTGCCAGGCGCGCGGGCTCACGGTGAGCGCGCGGGTCAGGGTCCGCCCGTCGGCCAAGGTCGCGGCGAGCGACGCGGCCGGGCCGGCGTCGCGATCGAAGGCGATCAGGAATTGCCCATCGGGCGCCACGGTCACCGGCACGCCGTTGAACTGCACGGCCCGGGCGCCGGTCGGCGCCAGGCCGCGCAGCCAGCCGCCCTGGGTCGGCTGGCCCGACAGGCGGAAATCGTTGGTTCGCGTCATCGCCGGAGTGATCGCCGCCGCGGAAACGGCGGCCGGCGCGCTATCGGCGGCCGCGGCCTGGTTTCCGCCGCTGCAGCCCGCCAGGACGGCCGCCGCGGCGCAGGCGATTCCCGACCGGCGCACCGGGCTCACGCCTGGCCCAGCAGGCGCCTGGTCGCGGCCTCCGGGCTGGCATAGGCCTCCTGCCGCTCCTCGTTCCAATAGCGCAGCGATTCGAGCGGGATGCGCTGCTGCGTGACCGCGCAGAGCACGAAGCTGCCCGCGCTCAGCACGCGGAAACCGTTCTGTTCGTAACGGAGGACGGCGGGACGCTCGTTGGATGACATCAGCATGGCCGCGAACTTAGGGAAATGCGCGGGCTAAAGCAATTTCCCCTGTTCGGGCACGGGCGGCTTTTGCGATGAGGCGGGGCGCCGGGCAGGCGGGGCCGGCGGGCTCGCACCGCGCGGGGCGACTTCCAGCATGCCGTCGTGGAATTCGAGCGTCAGCGCCGCACTGGCCGCAGCGACGCCCACCCCGCGAACCAGGTGGCCGTCCGGCCCGGTCACCAGGACGTAGCCGCGCTGCAGCGGCGCCTTGGGATCGAGCTGACGGCGCAGCCGGTCGAGCTGCTCGACCCGCCGGCGCGCCTCGGCGATGTGGCGCAGGACCGGTTCCGGGCGCAACCGCGCCGCCGCCAGGCGATCGCCCGCCCGGCGCAGCCGCTCGCGCAGGAGGCCGGTGGAGAGCTGCGCCGCATCGCCGCGCAGCGCGATGCGGGCGCGCACGATCCGTTCGCCCAGGCCTCGCCGCAGCCGCTCGGCGAGGTCGTCGAGCTGCTGCGCCTTGGCCGCGAGAATCGCATCGGGCCGGGGCAGGCGCTGCGCCCGCGCCTCCAGCCGCTCGCGGCCCAGCGCGACGGGCCGCAGCGCGCACTTGCGCTTGCGCAGCGCAAGGTCGGCGAGCTGGGCATGAAGGTCCTCGCGCACCGGCACCGCGATCTCGGCCGCGGCGGTGGGCGTCGGCGCGCGCAGGTCGGCGGCGAAGTCGGCCAGGGTGGTGTCGGTCTCGTGGCCCACGGCCGAGATCACCGGGATCGCCGATCCGGCGATGGCGCGGACCACCACTTCCTCGTTGAAGGCCCAGAGGTCCTCGATCGAGCCGCCGCCGCGCGCGACGATCACCAGATCGGGGCGCCGGTCCTCGGGCATGGCGGAGAAGCCGCGCACGGCGCCCGCCACCTGCTCGGCCGCGCCCTGGCCCTGGACCGGCACCGGCCAGACCAGGACATGGCTGGGGAAGCGGTCGGCCAGGCGGTGGAGGATGTCGCGGATCACCGCCCCGGTGGGCGAGGTGACCACGCCGATCCGGCGCGGCAGGAACGGCAGGGGCCGCTTGCGGGCGCCGTCGAACAGGCCCTCGGCCTCGAACCGGGCGCGGTTGCGGGCGAGCAGGGCCAGCAGCGCGCCCTCGCCGGCGATCTCCATCCGCTCGATCACGATCTGGTAGTTCGAGCGCCCCGGATAGGTGGTGAGCTTGCCGGTGGCGATCACCTCGACCCCGTCCTCGGGCAGGAAGGCCAGGCGCTGCGCCGTGCCGCGCCACATCACCCCGTCGAGCCGCGCGCCCTCGTCCTTGAGGCAGAGGTAGAGATGGCCCGAGGCGGCGCGCTTCACCCCCGAAAGCTCGCCGCGCACCCGCACGAAGGCGAAGCGGTCCTCGACCGTGCGCTTGAGCAGCCCGGAAATCTCGCTGATCGACAGGGGAGCGGCGTTGTTTCCGGCGGCTTCCTTCGCTACCAGCCCGGCATCATCGTCTTCGTCGGAATAAGGGGCGGCCATGAATATCCTGCTGCTGGGCTCGGGCGGGCGCGAACATGCGCTGGCATGGAAGCTCGCGCAATCGCCGCTCTGCGATAGCCTCTACGCCGCGCCGGGCAATCCGGGAATCGCCGAGCATGCCGAGCTGGTCGGCCTCGACGTCACCGACCACGCCGCGGTCGTCGCCTTCTGCGCGGCCCGGCGGATCGGGCTGGTCGTGGTCGGGCCGGAAGCGCCGCTGGTCGATGGGCTGACCGATTCGCTGCGCGCCGCCGCCTTCCCGGTCTTCGGGCCGAGCCGCCAGGCCGCGCAGCTCGAAGGCTCGAAGGGCTTCACCAAGGACCTTTGCGCCCGGGCGCAGATCCCGACCGGCGCCTATGCCCGCGTGACCGACGAGGCCGCCGGGCTGGCCGCCCTGGCGCAGTTCGCCATTCCCGTCGTGGTCAAGGCCGACGGCCTCGCCGCGGGCAAGGGCGTGACCGTCGCCGAGACGCTCGAACAGGCGCAGGGCGCCATTCGCGAGATCTTCTCGGGTCGCTTCGGAGACGCCGGCGCCGAAGCGGTGATCGAGGAATTCCTCGACGGCGAAGAGGCCAGCTTCTTCGCGATCACCGACGGCTCGACGATCGTTCCCTTCGGCTCGGCCCAGGACCACAAGCGCGTCGGCGACGGCGACACCGGCCCCAATACCGGCGGCATGGG
>JASGGH010000062.1:0-16896 GCA_047605105.1 Novosphingobium sp.
GTATTCGTGGATGCGCTTGATCTGGACGTCGAACAGCGCGTCGGGATCGAGCCGGACCCCGGTCAGCTCCTTGAGGTGGGCGGCGAGCGCCACCTTGTTGCTGCGCTTCACTTCGGCGATCCGTTCGCCCAGCGCGGCGTCGCCGGCCAGCTTGTCGAGTTCGGCGAGCTTTTCGGTGTCGTCGAGGAAGGCCGGGCCGATCGCGTCCTTGATCACCGAGGTCAGCCCCGGGTTGCACTGCTGCAGCCAGCGGCGCGGCGTGACGCCGTTGGTCTTGTTGTTGATCTTGTCCGGATAGAGCGCGTGGAGGTCCTTGAAGACCGTGACCTTCATCAGGTCGGTGTGGAGCGCGGCCACGCCGTTGACGCTGTGGGCCCCGGTGAATGCCAGGTTGGCCATGCGCACCCGCCGGTCGCCGCCTTCGTCGATCAGCGAGATCGCGGAGATCGCGGCATCGTCCAGCCCGGCCTTGCGCGCTTCGCGCAAGACGCGGCTGTTGATCGCATAGATGATCTGCATGTGGCGCGGCAGCAGCCGCTCGAACAGCGGGAGCGGCCAGGATTCCAGCGCCTCGGGCAGCAGGGTATGGTTGGTATAGCCGACCGTGGCGCGGGTGACTTCCAGCGCCTCGTTGAATTCCAGCCCATGGACGTCGACCATCAGCCGCATGAGTTCGGCCACCGCCACGGCGGGGTGGGTATCGTTGAGCTGGATCGCGGCTTTGTCGGGCAGGGTGCGGATGTCGCCCTCGTACTGGACGTGACGGCGTACGATGTCCTGGATCGAGGCCGAGGTGAAGAAATACTCCTGCCGCAGCCGGAGTTCCTGCCCGGCCGCGCTGGAATCCGCTGGATAGAGCACCCGCACCAGGCTGTCGGCGCGGACTTCGTTGACCAGCGCGCCGACATGGTCGCCGGCGTTGAAGGCGTCGAGCCGGATCGGATCCAGCGCGCTTGCGGTCCACAGCCGCAGGGTGTTCACCCGTTTGCCCCGCCAGCCCACCACCGGCGTATCCACCGCCGAGGCTTCGATCTCCTCCGCCGGCTGCCAGAGGACGCCGTCTCCTTCTGCGATCACCTCGCCGCCGAAGCCGATCCGGTAGGCGCTCTCGCGCCGGTCGAATTCCCAGGGATTGCCGTGCGCCAGCCAGGTCTCGGGCAGTTCGACTTGCCAGCCGTCGTCGATGCGCTGGCGGAACATGCCGTTCACATAGCGGATGCCGTAGCCGTAGGCCGGGATGTCCAGGCTGGCGAGGCTCTCCATGAAGCAGGCCGCGAGCCGCCCGAGACCGCCGTTGCCGAGCGCGGCGTCGGGCTCCATCTCCTCCAGCGCGGCAAGATCGAGGCCATTGGCGCGCAAGGCGTGCTCCATCTCGCGGGTCAAGCCCATGTTGGACAGCGCGTCGCGCAGCAGGCGGCCGATCAGGAATTCCAGGCTGAGGTAATAGACCCGCTTGCCGCCCTCGGCATAGGTCTTGCGGGTCGATTCCATCCAGCGGTCGATCACCTCGTCGCGGAGCGAGAGGACTGCGGCGGTGTACCAGTCATGCGCCTTGGCGGCGCGCTCGTCCTTGCCGACTCGGTGCCGCAGGACGTCGATGATCCGGGCATCGAGATCGGGGGCTGAGCTGGGAATCACATCCAGAGGTTTTGCAGCCAAGACGAAGCTCCACTTCCTGTCACGTTCCGGCAGCGGCCTGCACCGTTCCGGCCAATCCGATCGGCCTCTTCCCCTCGAAAGCCTCGCCGTTGCGGCGGCGGCGACTCCCGTCTTCCTCATGCTCCGATTGCATGGCTAAGCCACGGCGAGGGGATCGGGCAAGCCGATTGTGCATTGCAGCATATATTTGTCGGAATCCCGTGCTAGCATGGCGCCATGCAGACGACGGACAATGTACCCTGGTGGCGCGGCGCGGCGATCTATCAGATCTATCCGCGCAGTTTTCAGGACACCGATGGCGATGGGATCGGCGATCTTGCCGGCATCACCCGCCGGCTGGACTATGTGGCATCATTGGGAGTGGACGGCATCTGGATTTCGCCGTTCTTCACCTCGCCGATGCGCGATTTCGGCTATGACGTTGCGGACTACTGCAATGTCGACCCGGTCTTCGGAACGCTCGCCGATTTCGATGCGCTCATCTCCCGGGCTCATGCGCTGGGCCTCAAGGTGATCGTCGATCAGGTCTATGCCCATACCTCCGATCTGCATCCCTGGTTTGCCGCGAGCCGGGCTGGGCGCGAGGGCGAAAGGTCCGATTGGTACGTCTGGGCCGATCCCAAGCCCGACGGCACGCCGCCCACCAACTGGCAGTCGGTCTTCGGCGGGCCGGCCTGGACCTGGGATGCGCGGCGGCGGCAATACTACATGCACACCTTCCTGAAGGAGCAGCCGCAGCTCAACGTCCATAACCCCGCCGTTCAGGACGCGCTGCTGGGCGTCGCGCGGTTCTGGCTGGAGCGCGGTGTCGACGGGTTCCGGCTCGATGCGCTCAACCATTCGATGCACGACCTGGAACTGCGCGACAATCCGCCGGCGCCGGACGACGGTAGGATCAGAACGCGGCCGTTCGACTACCAGATCAAGCAATACAGCCAGTCGCACCCCGGCGTCGTCGATTTCATCGAACGGATCCGCGCGCTGTGCGACGAGTTCGGGGTGATCCACACCGTGGCCGAAGTCGGCGGCGACAAGGCGATCGCCGAGATGCAGGCCTATACCGCCGGCGATACCCGCCTCAACAGCGCCTATGGCTTCGACCTGCTCTACGCGCCCGAACTTGCCCCGGAGGTGATCCTCGCAGCCATCGAGCGCTGGTGCACCGGGGAGGGCTGGCCGAGCTGGGCCTTCGAGAACCACGACGCCCCGCGCGCGGTCTCGCGCTGGTGCGCTCCCGGCGATCAGGACCGTTTCGCCCGCATGAAGATGGCGCTGCTGCTGGCGCTCAGGGGCAACGTGATCATCTACCAGGGCGAGGAGCTCGGACTCGAGCAGGACGAGATTCCCTTCGAACTGCTCCAGGACCCCGAGGCGATCGCCAATTGGCCGCTGACCCTGTCGCGCGACGGGGTGCGCACGCCGATGCCCTGGCAGGACGCGCCGCTCGGCGGCTTTACCACGGGCACGCCTTGGCTGCCGCTGAGCGAGGCGAACGCCGCGCGGGCCGTCGCGGTGCAGGACGGCGATCCCGCCTCGCTGCTCGGCAATTCCCGGCGCCTGCTGGCCCTGCGCCGGGCTACACCGGCATTGCGTGTCGGCGCCCTCGAGAACCTGGTTGCCGACGGCTCGCTCCTGAGCTTCGATCGGGCGCACGAGGGGGTACGGATCGCATGCCTGTTCAATCTGTCGGGCGACGCCATCCCGGTCGAGCGAACCGGCGATGTGCTCCTTTCGCTCAACGGAGCGACGGCGGGGAGCCTGCCGGGGTTTGGCGCGCTCTATCTGCGGGGCTGAATCTTGGGGGCTGAGCGCTTGTTGCATTGCACAATAAACCGCGTCATGATCGCGGTGTCTCCGGACCTCGAAACGCTGGCACAGGGGTTCTCGCGCCAATGATCCGCAGCACCGAGCTTTGCGACCGCCTGGGCGTCCTGCACCAGCGCACGGCGGAATCGCCGCTGTTCAACCCGGTGTTCCAGCTCAGCCTGGAGCTTTCGCGCCAGCTGGAAGCGGGGGTGATCTCGCTGGGCGATGCCGCCGGGCTTGCCGCCGAACTCGAATGCGACAGCCTGCTCGATCGCTCCAACCGGCTGATCCACCTGCTTGCGCCGATGGGCATCGACGAAAATTGCGCGGCGTTCGAGAAACTGGTCGCCGCGCCGGACGATTTCGACGCATTTGCCGCGCGTTGGTCGCATCCGCTGTTCCACATGGTCTTCACCGCCCATCCGACCTTCCTGCTGACCCCGGCGCAAAGCGATGCCGTGGCCGAAGCGGCGAGCCGCGGCGCGGTGTCGGAGGCCCAGGTCTGCATCGCCGAGACCGACCGCCCGGCGATCACCCTCGATTTCGAGCATGGCGAGGTGATGGCCGCGCTGGGCCGGGCGCAGGACGCGCGCGACCGGCTGAACGGCATGCTCTTCGCCGAGGCGGCCAGGCGCTGGCCCGACCGTTGGCAGGGGTTCAAGCCGCTGCCCTACCGATTCGCGACCTGGGTCGGCTACGACATGGATGGGCGGACCGACATCGGCTGGTCGACTTGCATCCACTACCGCCTGGGCGAGAAGGCCCTTCGGCTGGAGCGCTATGCGGCTCAATTGGGAGCGACCGGCGCGGCGCGGCCGGTGCTTGAGAAACTGACCGCCGCCGCAGCCCATACGCGCAAGATGGAAGCCCTGTTCGGGGAGGACCTGACGACTCCGGCCGCGCTCTCGCAGGCCGCCAACCTGCTGACCACCGACCATCCCGACAAGCTGATCTCGCTGAGCCCGCTGATCGCGCAGCTCGAGGAAGCCGCCGCGGCGACCGAAGGCGAAGCGGCGCGGGGGCTGCTGGTCCTGGCCGCGGCGATGCGCGCCGATGGGCTGGGCATGGGCGGCATCCACTTCCGGGTGAATTCGTCGCAGCTCCACAATGCGATCCGCCGCCGGATCGATCCCGACAACCAGCTCGACCTCGCCAGCAAGACCGCGCTGGTGCGGATCCGCGAGCTGATTGATGAAACGCATCCGCTGCGCACCAATTTCGCGGCCCTGGCGATCGAGAACACGACGGCGGTGCGGCAGTTTCTGACCATGGCGCAGATCCTGCACCACATCGACGCAGATGGTCCGATCCGGATGTTGATCGCGGAATGCGAGGACCCGCAGACCGCGCTCGCCGCGCTCTATTTCGCCCGGCTGTTCGGGATCGCGGGCAAGGTCGACATCTCGCCGCTGTTCGAGACCGAAACCGCGATGGAGCAGGGCGAACGGATCATCGACGCCATGCTCTCCGAACCGCAGTTTCGCGAATACGTTCGCGGGCGGGGGCGGATCTCGATCGAGACCGGTTTTTCCGATGCCGGGCGCTTCGTCGGGCAAATCCCCGCGGCCCTGGCGATCGAGCGGCTCCAGGGCCGGCTCGCTCAGGCGATGGCCAGGCATGAGCTGACCGACGTCGCGGCGCTGATCTTCAACACGCACGGCGAATCGATGGGCCGCGGCGCGCATCCGGCGGACATGGCCGACCGCCTGACCTGGCCGATGAGCACCTGGGCGCGGCGGAAGTTCGCCCAGGCCGGCATCCGCACCGAGCTGGAGGCGAGCTTCCAGGGCGGCGACGGATACCTGTTCTTTCGCACGCCCGAGCTGGCTTTCGCCACGCTGGTGCGGATCGCCGAGCACGAAACCGCGGCGCTGCCGGCCGATACCGATCCGTTCTATACCGAGACCGACATCAGCCTGGACTTCTACCGCGGCATCCGCCGGATCCAGCACGGCTTTCTCGGTTCGCGGACCTATGCGCGGTCGATCACCGCCTTCGGGCTGGGGCTGCTGGTCGAGACCGGCAGCCGCAAGTCGCGCCGCCAGTCGGACATCGCGGCGGACCGGACGATGAGCCTGCGCCAGATCCGCGCGATCCCCCACAATGCGATCCTCCAGCAACTGGGCTATCCGGTGAACCTGATCGCGGGGGTCGGCACGGCGGCGGTCGAGGACGTGGAGGGAATTGCCGAGTTGATCTCGGGATCGGCGCGCGGCCGCCAGATCATGCGGATGCTGCGCGCGGCGGACCGGCTCTCCAGCATCAAGTCGGTCGCGGCCTATGGCGAACTGTTCAATTCCGCCTTCTGGGCCAGCCGGCCCTATCGCGGGACCGAGCGGCACCTCGAAGCCGCCTGCCTGGCCCTGGCCGACCAGCTTACCACCGACGACCGCAACAGCGCCTTCCGCACGCTCACCTCGCGCCTCAGGGTCGATGCGGTCAAGCTGCACCGCCTGCTCGAACTCGTGCCCGACGAGGGCGTCGGGGCGGGGAGGGAGAACGGCGGGCGCGAGGAACTGCGCCGGTCGCTCGGCGCGCTGCAGGCGCTGCGGCTGGCCCTGATGCAGTTCATCTTCCTGCGCGCGGTGCGGATTCCCGCCTTCAGCCGGGCCAACGACATCAGCCGCGACGACGTGCTCCAGATGGTCTTCTCGCTGCGGATCGACGATGCCCTGGCGCAGCTGCGCCGTGCCTATCCGATCTCCGCGCCCTCGCTCGAGGACTATGCGGTCGCCGAACCGGCGGATTACCCCGATCTTTCGGGCCACAGCTACGCCGCGATCCGCCAGGAGCTGATCGATCCGATCGAGGAGGCCTACAACTTATGCTTGCGTGTCGGCGTTGCGATCGCCAATTACTTTGGTGGACATGGGTAGCGCTAACATGACGGGTTTCATCGCCGATCGCCTTCTTTTGTTCGGTGCGACCGGCGATCTGTCGCAGCGGATGCTGCTGCCCTCGCTGTTCGCGCTCGACGCCGACGGGCTGATCGACCCGAAGCTCCAGATCGTCGGAACGGCGCGGTCGGACTTGGACGACCAGGGTTTCCGCAACTTCGCGCGGGCGGCCTTGGAAAAGTTCCTCCCGCCGGAGCGCCGCGGCTCCTTCGCGCAGTTCCTCAATCGGTTGAGCTATCAGCCGCTCGACGCGACCCAGCCCGAAGGCTTCGCCGATCTCGCGGGCAAGGTGGACGGGGTCGAGCAGGGCCTGGCGATCTTCCTTTCGACCGCGCCATCGCTGTTCGAACCGACGATCGCGGGGCTTCAGGCGGGGGGCCTGGCGGGCGAGAACGTGCGGATCGGCCTGGAAAAGCCGCTCGGCACCGATCTCGAGAGCAGCCGCCATATCAACGACGCCGTCAGCCGCGCCTTTCCCGAGGAGCGGATTTTCCGGATCGATCACTATCTCGGCAAGGAGACGGTCCAGAACCTGCTGGCCCTGCGCTTCGGCAACATCCTGTTCGAGCCGCTGTGGAACGCCGCCCATATCGAGCACATCCAGATCACCGTGGCCGAGACCGTCGGGCTGGAGGGCCGCGTCGGCTTCTACAACGATGCCGGCGCCCTGCGCGACATGGTCCAGAACCACATGCTCCAACTCCTCGCCCTGACCGCGATGGAGCCGCCGGTCAGCTACGAGGCGACCCCGGTGCGCGATGAGAAGGTCAAGGTCCTGCGCTCGCTGCGCCCGATCGCGCCCGACGAGACCGTGACCGGGCAATATGCCGCGGGGGCGATCGGCGGGGCGGCGGTGCCCGGCTATCTCGAGGAACTGGCCAAGGCCTCGGACACCGAGACCTTCGTCGCGATCAAGGCGCATATCGACAACTGGCGCTGGAAGGGCGTGCCCTTCTACCTGCGCACCGGCAAGCGCCTGCCCAAGCGCACCACCGAGATCGTCGTCCAGTTCCGCCAGGTCCCGCACTCGATCTTCGCCAGGCGCGGCGCGCGGACCGAGCCGAACCGCCTGGTCATCGGCATCCAGCCGTCCGAGAACATCACGCTGTCGCTGATGGCCAAGGTTCCGGGTCTCGACCGCGACGGCATTCGCCTGCGCCAGGTGCCGCTCGACATCGCGATGGACGATGCCTTCGCCGGCCCGACCAAGCGGATCGCCTATGAGCGCCTGCTGCTCGACCTGATCGAGGGCGATCAGACGCTGTTTGTGCGCCGCGACGAGGTCGAGGCGCAGTGGAACTGGATCGACGGCATCCGCCGGTCCTGGGCCGACGAGGGCCAGACTCCGAAGAGCTATACCGCCGGATCCTGGGGCCCGTCCGCGGCGATCGCCCTGACCGAGCGGGGCGGTGTCACGTGGCATGAGTGACTGGGCATGAGCGATTGGGCATGAGTAGTCTGCATCCCGCCATCGAGCGCGTCACCGCGCGGATCATCGCGAGGTCGCGGCCTGGGCGGCAGCGCTATCTCGACCTGATGGCGCGGGAAGGGGACAAGCATCAGGGCCGCGGCTGGATGGGGTGCTCGAACCTGGCCCACGGGTTTGCGGCGTCGGAACAGGACAAGCCGGCGATCGTCGCGGGCGGGTTCAACATCGGGGTCATCAGCGCCTACAACGACATGCTCTCGGCGCATCAGCCCTATGGGCGCTATCCCGAGCAGATGAAGCTCTACGCCCGCGAGGTCGGAGCCACGGCCCAGGTCGCGGGCGGGGTGCCGGCGATGTGCGACGGGGTCACGCAAGGGCAGGACGGCATGGAGCTGTCGCTGTTCAGCCGCGATGCCATCGCGCTGGGTACGGCGGTGGCGCTGAGCCACGCGATGTTCGACGGGATGGCCCTGCTCGGGATCTGCGACAAGATCGTTCCCGGCCTGGTGATGGGCGCGCTGCGCTTCGGGCACCTTCCGGCGGTCTTCGTGCCCTCCGGCCCGATGCCGACCGGAATCGGCAACAAGGAGAAGCAGAAGGTCCGCCAGCTCTATGCCGAGGGCAAGGTCGGCCGCGCCGAACTGCTGGCGAGCGAAAGCGCGTCCTATCATTCGCCGGGAACCTGCACCTTCTACGGCACGGCAAATTCCAACCAGATGATGATGGAGCTGATGGGGCTTCACGTGCCCGGGGCGGCCTTCGTGCCGCCGAACACGCCGTTGCGCCAGGCGCTGACCCGCAAGGCCGTCCACCGGCTGGCGGAAATCGGCCGGAACGGCACGGATCACCGGCCGATGGCCGCGGTCGTGGACGAAAAGGCCATCGTCAACGCCTGCGTCGGCCTGCTCGCGACGGGTGGCTCGACCAATCATGCGATGCATCTGCCGGCGATGGCGCGCTGCGCGGGGATCACGCTCGACTGGCAGGACCTCGACGAGCTTTCCGCCGCGGTTCCCCTGATCGCGCGGGTCTATCCCAACGGTTCGGGCGACGTGAATCACTTCCACGCCGCGGGCGGCATGGGCTTCGTGGTGAAGGAACTGCTCGGCGCGGGGCTGATCCATGCCGACGTGCTGACGATCGCCGCGGGCGGCATGGCCGCCTATGCCGAGGAACCCTTCCTCGACGGTGACGCGCTGGCCTGGCGGCCCGCGCCAGCGGTGAGCCACGACGCGGCGATGCTCCAGCCCGTTGCCACCCCGTTCCTGGCCGATGGCGGCATGCGCCTGGTCGAGGGCAATCTCGGTCGTGCGACCTTCAAGACCAGCGCGGTCGATGCCGAGCGCTGGACCATCGAGGCGCCCGCGCGCGTGTTCGATACCCAGGAAGCGGTCGCGGCGGCCTTCGCCGCGGGCGAGCTCGACCGCGATGTCGTGGTCGTGGTCCGCTTCCAGGGCCCGCGCGCCAACGGCATGCCCGAACTGCACAAGCTCACCCCGCCGCTCGGCGTGCTCCAGGACCGCGGGCACAGGGTCGCGCTGGTCACCGACGGGCGGATGTCGGGGGCCTCGGGCAAGGTTCCCGCGGCGATCCATGTCACTCCCGAGGCGCTGAACGGCGGTGCGCTGGCACTGGTGCGGGACGGCGATCCGATCCGGCTCTGCGCGAACGACGGGAAGCTGGAAGTCCTTGCCGACCTGACCGGCCGCGTGCCCGCCGCTCCCCCTCCAACCGGCGAAGGCACGGGGCGCGAACTGTTCGCGATGATGCGGGCCGGGGCCGACGGCGCGGAGCAGGGCGCATCGGCCATGCTCGCCCTGGCCGGCCTCTGATCCCGGGTCAGGTCGCGGCGGCTGCCGGTTCCGATGGGTTCGGGCCGCGCGGCAACAGCAGGAGCATCAGGCTGCCGATGGCGAAGGCCGATAGAGTGCCTGCGCGGGGCGCAGGATGACGTTTACAGGTTCCCGGCCAACGACTGATTTGCCTCACCTTCGCATTATCGCGAATTCGGGTGAGATATTCGGGGGTCTACAAGCCGCAAGCCGCAGAAAAGGTGGGTTCTTATGAAGAAACTGGCTCCCCGAGTAGGATTCGAACCTACGACCAAGTGATTAACAGTCACCTACTCTACCGCTGAGCTATCGGGGAGCAACCCGATGGGCAGGGGCGCGTATAACAGCCGGAAGCGGATTGGCAAGCGGGGGAAACGCGCTTCCCCGCTGAAATTTCACACCTGGAACTGTTCGGCGAAGATCCGCTCGTCGAGTGCGGAGCCGGAATCGAACAGCAGGGTCAGCTCCTTGTCGCGGGCCGTGGCGATCAGGACCTCGCGGATGTCGCGGACCTCCTTCTGGTCGGCGACCGCGGCGACGGGGCGTTTCTCGGATTCCAGCACGTGGAACGAGACCTTGGCCTTGTCGGGCAGGATCGCGCCCTTCCAGCGGCGCGGGCGGAACGGGCTGATCGGGGTGAGGGCGACGAGATTGCAGCCCAAGGGCAGGATCGGGCCGTTGGCGGAAAGGTTGTAGGCGCTGGAGCCCGCGGGCGTGGCGACCAGGACGCCGTCGCAGTGCAGTTCGGCGATGCGGACCTTGTCGTTCACGCGGACTTCCAGCCGGGCGGTCTGGCGGGTTTCGCGCAGCAGCGAGACCTCGTTGATCGCGTAGAAGGTCTCCTGTTCGCCGGAATTGGTGATCGCGGTCATTTCCAGCGGGGTCACCGCCAGGGCCCGCGCCCGCGATACCCGCTCGGCGATCGTGCGGCTCGACTTGGCCTTGTTCATCAGGAAGCCGACCGTGCCGTGGTTGATCCCGTAGGCCGGGATGACCCGTCCCGCGTCGAGCATCTTGTGCAGCACGTGGAGCATGTAGCCGTCGCCGCCCAGCACCACGATCGCGTCGGCCTGTTCGTGCGGCACCCAATCGTGGGCATCCTGCAGGGCCTTCGCGGCATCCTGCGCGCGGTCGCTGTAGGAGACGGCAAGGGCCAGGCGCATTTGCTTGGTCATATGTCGCTCGGTTCGCCCCATCCTTCGTGCGGCTGGTGATATGGCCCGCTGCCGGGTTTGACAATCGATAGTCATTGGCGCTCCCCGCCATGGGAACGCTTTCGCAACTGCTCCACCGCTATGACGACATGATGAAGGACCTGCGCCCCGCGGACCGCGACACCCTCACCGGCCTGCCCGGGATCGAGCTCGTGCGCGAGCGGATGCTGCAATGGTCGGGCGAGGCGGATGCCTCGCTTCATGCGCTGCTGCTCGGGCTGCGGCGGTTCGATGCGATCAACCTGGCCTATGGGACCTCCGCCGGCGATCTCGCCCTGGTCGAAGTCGCGGCGCGCCTGACCCACTTCGCCGCCGCCGAGCTAGATGCCCCCTGGGTCGCCGTGCGGGCCGGAGGCGGGAGCTTCCTGCTGCTTGCCAACATGGCCTGCAGCCGCGAGCGCTGGCAGCTCGTCGCCGAGCAACTCGCCGAGACGATCGCCCGGCCGATCGCCCGCGGCACCGGGGCCTTGCGGCTTTCGCCGCGAATCGCATTGCTGCGAGTGCTGGAGCGCGATCCGCCCGAGACGATGCTCGATCAGCTCGGCCAGGCCTTGTCCGGCGCGGCTCCGGCCAAGCGCGTCGTCTGGGCCGACGGCGAGGCGGCGCGTTCGGGGCGCACCGCGGCGCAGCTCGAGGCCGATCTCCTGCGGGCGATCGACGGCGATCAGATCGAGGTGCTCTACCAGCCGCAATATGCGCTGGAGGGCGGGCGCCTGACCGGGGCCGAAGCCTTGGCGCGGTGGAACCATCCCGAGCTGGGCCGAATGGGCGCGGGCGCCTTGTTCGCCGCGGCGGAGCGGGCCGATCACGTGGTGCAATTGTCGCGGCACATCGCCCGCCTCGCCCTGACCGGCGCGGCGGCCTGGCGGCCCGAGCTGCGGCTTTCGCTCAACGTCACCGCCGCCGACCTCGCGGCGGGGAACTATGCGGAGGACTTGCTCGCCCTGCTGCGCGACACCCGCTTCGCGCCGGACCGCCTCACGCTCGAGGTGACCGAGCAGGCCCTGCTCGGGGACATCACGCTCGCCGACCGGACGCTGCAGGCGCTTGCCGAGCGGAGCATCCGCATCGCGCTCGACGATTTCGGCGCGGGGTTCTGCAACTTCCGCTACCTGAAGCTGCTGCCGCTCGACTACCTGAAGCTCGACCGTTCGATGGTCGAGGGCATCACCACCGATCCGCGCGACCTGGCGGTCCTGCGCGGGATCGTCGCCATGGCCAAGGCGCTCGACCTTCAGGTCATCGCCGAGGGGATCGAAACCGAAGCGCAGCGCGCCGCGATCGCGGCCGAGGGCTGCGCGTTCTACCAGGGCTTCATCGCCGCCCAGCCGATGAGCGCGGCGGAGTTCCAGGCGCTTTCGTCATCCCGGGCCTGATCCGGGATCGCGGGCGCTCCGGCGCCGGCTCGTGTCGATGAGGTCAGCGATCCCGGATCGGGTCCGGGACATCACCCCGCCTTCCGCGCGATCGCGCTGAGGCCTTTGGTCAGTTGGAACAGCCCGTTGAGGCGGGACTTGGGGTCGCCCCAGGCGCGGGTGATCGCCAGCTTGTTGTCGGGCCGCAGCTTGACCGTGCCCTCCAGCCGCTGGGCATAGGCGACCAGGCCCAGCGGATCGGGGAACTCGTCGTTGTGGAACGAGACCAGCGAGCCCTTCGCGCCGACGTCGATCTTGGCGATGTTGGCCTGGATCGCCTGGCGCTTGATCTCGATGAGCTTGATCAGGTTGGCGGTCGGCGCGGGCAGGGGGCCGAACCGGTCGATCATCTCGGCCGAGAGCGATTCGATCTCCTGCTGGTCTTCGGCCTCGTTGAGGCGGCGATAGAGCGCCATGCGCACCGCCAGGTCGGGCACGTAGTCCTCGGGGATCATGATCGGCGCGTCGACGGTGATCTGCGGGCTGAGCGAAGAGCGTTCCTTTGCCAGCCCGATGTCGCCCGCCTTGGCCGCCAGGATCGCGTCCTCGAGCATCGACTGGTAGAGCTCGAACCCGACCTCGCGGATATGGCCCGACTGCTCGTCGCCGAGCAGGTTGCCGGCGCCGCGGATATCGAGATCGTGGCTGGCGAGCTGGAAGCCCGCGCCCAGGCTGTCGAGGTCGCCCAGCACCTTGAGCCGCTTCTCCGCCACTTCGGACAACTGCTGGTTCGCCGCATGGGTGAGATAGGCATAGGCCCGCAGCTTCGAGCGCCCGACCCGCCCGCGGAGCTGATAGAGCTGGGCCAGGCCGAAGCGGTCGGCGCGGTGGATGATCATGGTGTTGGCGCTGGGAATGTCGAGCCCGCTCTCGATGATCGTGGTCGAGAGCAGGACCTCGTACTGCTTCTCGTAGAACGCGCTCATCCGCTCCTCGACCTCACCGGCGCCCATCTGGCCGTGCGCCGAGACGAAGCGGACCTCGGGGACCGTGGAGCGCAGCCATTCCTCGACCTCGGCCATGTCGGCGATGCGGGGCACGACGATGAAGCTCTGCCCGCCGCGGTGATGCTCGCGGAGCAGCGCCTCGCGCATCACCATGTCGTCCCATTCCATCACGTAGGTGCGGACCGCCAGCCGATCGACCGGGGGCGTCTGGATGGTCGACAGCTCGCGCAGGCCGGACATCGCCATCTGCAGCGTGCGGGGGATCGGCGTGGCGGTGAGCGTGAGCACGTGGACGTCGGCGCGCAGCTGCTTGAGCTTTTCCTTGTGGGTGACCCCGAACCGCTGCTCCTCGTCGACGATGACGAGGCCGAGGTTCTTGAAGCTGACCGACTTGGCGAGCAGGGCGTGGGTGCCGATCACCACGTCGATCGTGCCCGCGGCCAGCCCCTCGCGGGTGGCCTTGGCCTCCTTTTCGGGCACCAGGCGCGACAGGCGGCCGATATTCAGCGGAAAGCCCGCGAAGCGCTCGACGAAGCCCGCATAGTGCTGGCGGGCGAGCAAGGTCGTCGGCGCGACGACGACGACCTGCCGCCCGGCCATTGCCGCGACGAAGGCGGCGCGCAGCGCAACCTCGGTCTTGCCGAAGCCGACATCGCCGCAGACCAGCCGGTCCATCGGCTTGCCCTCGCCCAGGTCGCGCAGGACATCGTCGATCGCGCGGTCCTGGTCGTCGGTTTCGGCCCAGGGGAAGCGATCGACGAATTGCCCGAAGCTCGCTTCGTCGGGCAGCAGGACCGGGGCCTGGCGCAAGGCGCGGGCCGCGGCGGTCTTGAGCAGCTCGTTCGCGATCTCGCGGATCCGCTCCTTGAGCCGCGCCTTGCGCCGCTGCCAGGCCTCGCCGCCGAGCTTGTCGAGCACCGCGCCCTCGTGCTCGCTGCCGTAGCGGGAGAGCACCTCGAGGTTCTCGACCGGGATGTAGAGCTTGTCGCCGCCCGCATAGGTCAGCATCACGCAGTCGTGGGGGCTTTGTCCCACGGGGATCGACTGCAGGCCTTCGTACCGCCCGATGCCGTGGTCCATGTGGACCACGAGATCGCCGGGCGTCAGTGCCGACAGCTCGGCGAGGAAGGCGTCGGCATCCTTGCGCTTCTTCTTGCGGCGGACCAGGCGGTCGCCGAGGATGTCCTGCTCGGTGACGACTTCGAGCTGGTCGTTCGCAAAGCCCGCTTCCAGCGGCAGGACCAGCGCGGCGGGCGCGCCTTGCGCGGCGAGGCCCAGCGCTTCCTGCCAGTTGTCGGCCAGCACCGGCGCCGGTTTCGCCGCTTCCCCGAGGATCGCGGCCAGGCGGGCGCGGCTGCCGACGGTGTAGGCCGCGATCAGCGCCTTGCGGCCCTGCCGGGCCTTGCCGGACAGGTATTGCGCCGCTGCCTCGTAGACATTGTCGCCCCGCGCCCGTTCGGGCGCGAAGTCGCGGCCGCTGGAGAAGCCGAAGTCGATGACCTTGGCGCTCTCGGGCTGCGCGAAGAGGTCGGTGCGGTGGATCGGCCACCGGGCGAGGCGGTCGTCGAACTCGGCGCGGGTCAGGTAGAGCGCATCGGGCTTGAGCGGGCGATAGCTGCCCGCCTTGCTTCCCGAGGTGTCGCTGCGCGCGGCAAAGTAGTCCGCGATGTCGGACAGCCGCTCGTCCTCCGCGCCGAGCGCGGCGCTGTCGATCACGGCGATGTCGCTGTCGGCCAGGTGATCGAACAGCGTGACCAGCCGGTCCTCGAACAGCGGCAGCCAGTGCTCCATCCCGGCGAGGCGGCGGCCGTCGCTGACCGCCTGGTAGAGCGGGTCCGAGGTCGCATTCGCCCCGAACAGCTCGCGGTAGCGGCTGCGGAAGCGCTTGACCGATTCCTCGTCGAGCAGCGCCTCGCTGGCGGGCAGCAGCAGATGCTCGCCGATGGTGCCGGTCGAGCGCTGCGAGTTGGGATCGAACAGGCGCAGCGTCTCCAGCTCGTCGCCGAAGAAGTCGAGCCGCAGGCCCTGGTCGAGCCCGGAAGGGAAGATGTCGAAGATCGACCCGCGCACGGCATATTCGCCGGCATCGACCACGGTATCGGTGCGCGAATAGCCCTGGCGCTGAAGCAGGGCGATCAGGCTCTCGCGCCCGATTTCCATGCCGGGCTTGAGCAGGCGCACCGATTCGCGGATGCGGAACGGTGTGACGACGCGCTGGAGCAGGGCGTTGATCGTGGTGACGACCAGTTGCGGCCCACCCCCGTCCTTCTGCCCGGCCTTGCCTTGCAGGCGGTGCAATGCGGCCAGGCGCTTGGCGCTGACCGACAGGGCCGGGCTGGCGCGGTCGTATGGCAGGCAGTCCCAGGCCGGGAATTCGATCACTTCCAGCTCGGGCGCGAAGAACGCAGCCGCCTCGCCGACCGAGCGCATCGCCGCTTCGTCGGGCGCGATGAAGACGACCCGGGAACCATCGGGCCGGCCGTTCGCGGCGCGCGCGAGATCGGCCAGCACCAGCGGCTGTGCGCCGCGGGCTACGGAGGCCAGCGTCAGCGGGGACTGGGCGGAAAGGATGCGATTGAAATCGGGCATGGGAGAAAGCCGGGCGGCCCTAGCGGGAGACGGGGCCGGTGAAAAGCTGTCGGTTGCAAATGCCTCGGCGCCGCATGCCCCGGCCGCGCCGCGCCTTGCGGACATCTGTGGGAGCGCGTGCAGGTCTACGACATCGCACCGCTGGGATGGCCCTGCCTCAGCGCGGAATGTCGACGTAGTCGAGCTGCTGCATCCGGGTCATCAGCGCGCCGGCATATTCCTCCGGCACCGACAGCGTGCCGAGCGCCCAGCCGAGAATATCGACGTCCTCTTCCTCGATCAGCGTCTCGAACCAGACGAGGTCGGCCTCGCTCCATTCGGCGTGGAAGCGGTCGAAGAAGCCGCCGATCATGTAGTCCGCCTCGCGCGTGCCGCGGTGCCAGGCGCGGAAGTGCAGGCGCCGCATGCGGTGCTCGTGGCGGTTCGGGTCGGTCATCGGGGGGCGGTTATAACAAGGCTTGCCGACACACAAGCTGTGTCCCCGCGAACCCAAGGCCACCTTTGTTGTAACAAGGGTCTTGGGTCGAGGAGTGTCCTGAATAAAATCGAGAATGCCCATCAGGACGCCATGGAGCGTGGCGCGAATTTCGCCGGGCTTCTCGCCTGGATGGAGGACGATGCGCTCGATTTGAATCCGTGTTGGGGCTGCGCAGCCGCGAGCTTGGGTTTGAGATCGGTCAGGACATGGGCCGTGGAATGGAACGCTAAAAAGGGGAAGTAACTGTGGGCGACTAATCCCTGCGGAACGGGCCGGAACCCCAGCCGCCGACCGGTCCGGCGGCGGAGGCGTTCGCGCACCTGGCGGCGCGCGTGGAGGCTATGAAGCAGCGGCTTGACGGGCGTCTGTCGGTGATCGCCCGCGCCCTTGGGCATATCGCCGTCGAGAAGCAGAGCATCGAGGATCCCGACTTGGAGGTGGCGGCCTGAGCCGGATGGCCGTGGACGTGGATGCCCGAAAAACTGTGCTGACAAAAATTTCATGATCCCTGCATCGTCAATAACTTACGAAAGGGTTGACAGATGCTCCAGCCATGCTGCAAGGCAAGGCCACTGGATCGAGTGGTATCGATCGAGTGGTATCGATCGAGTGGTATCGATCGAGTGGTAT
>JASGGH010000063.1:0-15885 GCA_047605105.1 Novosphingobium sp.
AGACGATCCTGCTCGGCACCTACAACTACATGGGCATGACCTTCGACCCCGACGTCATCGCCGCGGGCAAGCAGGCGCTCGACGATTTCGGTGCGGGCACGACGGGCAGCCGCGTGCTCAACGGCACCTATGCCGGGCACAAGGCGGTCGAGCAGGCGCTCTGCGATTTCTACGCCATGGATCATGCGATGGTCTTCTCGACCGGCTACCAGGCGAATCTCGGGATCATCTCGACGGTCGCGGGCAAGGGCGACTACATCGTTCTCGACATCGACAGCCACGCCTCGATCTGGGACGGCTGCAAGATGGGCGACGCCGAAGTCGTGCCCTTCAAGCACAACGACATCGAAGCGATGGAAAAGCGCCTGAAGCGCATCCCCGAAGGCGCCGGCAAGCTGGTGATCCTCGAGGGCGTCTACTCGATGCTGGGCGACATCGCCCCGCTCAAGGAGATGATCGCGGTCGCCAGGGAAAACGGCGCCATGGTGCTGGTGGACGAGGCGCATTCGATGGGCTTCATCGGCCCCAACGGGCGCGGCGTGGCCGAGGAACAGGGCGTGCTCGACGAGGTCGACTTCGTGATCGGCACGTTCAGCAAGAGCGTCGGCACGGTCGGCGGCTTCTGCGTCTCCAACCACCCGAAGTTCGAGATCCTGCGGCTGGTCTGCCGCCCCTACGTGTTCACCGCCTCGCTGCCGCCCAGTGTGGTGGCGACGGCGGCGACCTCGATCCGCAAGCTGATGCACGCCGGCAACAAGCGCGCGCACCTCTGGGAGAATTCGCGCACGCTGCACGCCGGCCTGAAGGCGCGCGGCTTCCAGCTCGGCACCGAGGCGCCGCAGAGCGCGATCATCTCGGTCATCATGCCCGACCTGGAGCGCGGCGCGGCGATGTGGGAGGCGCTGCTCCACGAAGGCCTCTACGTGAACCTCGCCCGCCCGCCGGCGACCCCCGCGGGCATGACCCTGCTGCGCTGCTCGCTCTGCGCCGAGCATTCGGCCGAGCAGGTCCGGACGATCACCGGCATGTTCGAACGCGCCGGCAAGGCGACGGGGATCATTCAATAGTTTGAAAAATAAAAATTTATCCCACATTTTGCATGTTCTATAATTTTGTGGGATAAATGCACATGGCCGCGATGATCGCCTTTTCCGACGAGCAGGCACGGGCACTGATCAATCTGCGCCAGTACTATGAGACCTGGCGAGATGCCGAACGCGCCAGCCGCGCCCTGCCTTACGACTTGCGGCGCAAGACCGTCGATGGCCGCGAATACCTCTATGAAATCGCCGACCGTTCGGGGAACGGCAAATCGCTCGGGCGCTGGGACGAAGCGCTGGCGGAACGTTTCGCGAGCTACCGCACCGAAAAGGCGGCGCTCAAGGATCGGCTCGCGCGGACCTCCGAACGCTTGACCGAAGCCGGGCGCATCGCGCGCGCGGTGCGCCTGCCGCAGCTCGTGAGCACTCCCGGCCCGATCCTGCGCGAGGCCGATTGCCGCGGCCTGTTCGACGGACAATTGCTCGTCGTCGGCACCAATTGCCTGCTCGCCTACCAGCAGGAAGCCGTCGCAAGGTTCGACCTGCCTGACGAGACGGTGGATTTCGACCTCACCTGGGCCGGGAAGGAGCGACCCGACAGCGCTCCGGTATGGGAAATGCTCAAGGCGGTAGATGCCACATTCACGGTAAATACCGAACGGGAGTTTCAGGCGCGTAACGCCGATGGCTATGAGGTCGAGCTGCTGGCCGCGCCCTCGCGCTTCGCCACGCTCGGCCGGCGCGAGAAGCCCCGCCCGATTCCGCTACCGGAGCAGGAATGGCTATTGCTTGGCACGCCGGTCGATCAGGTCGTGGTCTGTCGCGACGGTTCAGCCGCGCGGCTGATGGTCCCGGACCCGCGCTGGTTCGCGCTGCACAAGCTCTGGCTGGGCCGCCAGGCCAAGCGCAACCCGTTGAAGCGGCGCAAGGACGTGCAGCAAGGCGAAGCAGTGCTCGATGCAGTCGCCGAGGCCATGCCGCATTACCCACTGGATGCCGCGTTCGTAGAAAGCCTGCCACCCGAACTGGCGCCGCATTTCGCCGCCTGGCGCGAGCGCCGCTAGGCTTACTTCTTGCGGAACTGGTCGTGGCAGCTCTTGCAGGTCTCGCCGGTGGCGCGGATCGCGGCTTGGATGCGGGGGACGTCGCCGGTATCGACCGCCGCCGCGAGATTGCGCGAGGCGAGCGCGAAGGCATCGGCCTTGCGATCGAGTTCGGCGCGGTTGGTCCAGGCGGCGGGGAGGGTATCGTCGCTCCGCGAGCCTTCCGGGAACCAGGTCTTCACCCGCGAGGCCAGCGTCGCCAGGACATTGGCGGTGTTGCGCATCGCCGCGAGGTTGGGCGGGCGCTTCTTGACCTGATCCTGGACGCCCTTGAAGGCCCGGCCGACCAGCTCGAAGTTCTGGTGACGCTCCCGGGCCGGCGAGGCGGCGCCGATCAGCAGCGAGGCGGCGGCGGCGAGCGCCAGGGCGGGCAGGACAGGTTTCACGGCAGGCTCCTCCGGATCGAGAGCCCTGCCTAGCGGTGCCGCGCGGCGAAAGCCAGATAGGCGTCGAGCCATTTCTGCGCGAGCTCCAGGCTCTTGCCGGCGTTCGCGGCAGGACCATCCTGCGTCCAACGAGCAACGGGAGATTGTCGGCCTGGTTCCGGATCAAACTTTCGGGCGGCGCGGCACGGGCGGGCGGTGGTAGCTGACGTCGGTGCGGTCGCGGGCGGCCTGGCAGGGCTCGTCGGCGGTGTAGGCCGGCGGGATCTGCTTCAGCATGGCCGACTTGGGGACGTCCATCTGGCTTTCGACCAGGGTGACCCGGTTGGCGATCCGCCACTCCCCATTGCGCTTCTGGAAATGGTCGACGTAGCGGCCGGTCGAGACGAAGTTCGGGCCGTCGCCCGGGGTCACTCCGGTGAACTGGTAGTAGGTCTCGCAATAGGCGTCGTCGCCCTGGAGATCGCAGACGTGGTTGAGCAGGCCGTGCTGGACGCTCTCGAACATCAGGGTGGTGCCGTCGGCGTACTTGATGAAATCGTCGGGCGTGCCGACGAACTGGCTGTGGTCCTCGATCGCATCGTCCCAGTAGCACGAGCGGGCGAGCGCGTTATCGAGCCGGTCGAGGCCGCGGGCGTAGCGCAGCATGGTGCGGTGGATCTCGCTGCGGTCGACGAGTTCGCGCAGCTTGCGCTCCAGTTCGGGGTCTCGCGAATTGAACATCCCTGGTGCCTGCTCAGTTGCTCTGGAGAAAATCGAGCACGTCGGGCGCGATTCTCGGCCAGCGCTCGAAGCGGCCGCGGCGCTTCGCCACGTCGTTGGGGAAGGTCGAGACGTAGTTCCACTCCTGGTCGCCCCAGGGCGGTTCGCGCAGCACCGAGTTCGGCAGCAGCTCGTGGACCCATTCGCTGGTCCGGCGGGTGTGCGCCATGTCGCTCTTGCCGCTGCGGAAGACCAGAATCGGCATGGTCAGCTTGGCGAAGTCCGCCGCCGCGATGCCGGGCATCGGGGTGTCGTCGCGGTAGTTGAATTTCTCCGCCCAGCGCTGCATCACGGCGATGTACTCGTCCGGGTCCTGGGCCAGCAGGATCTCGCGAATCCGCGGGTTGCGGGCGATCTGGTCGGCCCAGCTCGGCAGTTCCACAACGGCTTCCATCCCGCCCTTCGAGGCCGCCGCGACCTGATCGCCGCAGTAGAACCAGGCTAGGCCCGCGAGGCCGATCGCCCCGCCGCTGAGCCACCAGACCGCGATCCTGTCGACGTTCTCCGGCATCCTGATCCCGGCCATCAGCGAAATCCGCGATCCCGCCGAGCCGCCGACCAGCACCACGTTCCTGAGGCCCAGCGCCCGGACCAGCCCGACCAGCGCCTCGGCGTTCATCACCGATTCGCTCGGCGCGGTGAAGGCGATGTCGGAGGCGCCGCAGCCGGGGCGGTCCCACAGCAGCACGCGGTAGCCGGCCTCGGCGAACAGCGCGCCGAGCTCGGGCACCCCGGCGGTATCGCGCGGATAGCGCCCGCCCGGGGTCAGGACCAGCGGCTGGCCGCCTTCGGGCCCGATCAGCTCGTAATCGAGCTCCAGCCCATCCACCTCGATCCGCGCCATCAGGCCATCGCGTCCGCGGCCTGGGCGCCCGCCGGAGCGCTCTCCCACCGGCCGTGGCCGTAGTCGCCGCGAATCGTCGTGCGGTACATGATCCGCTCGTCCTCCGGCCGGTTGCCGCCGACCGCGTGGAGCATGCGCAGGTTGTCCCAGATGATCATCTGCCCCGGCTCCCACTTGTGGTGATAGGAACACCGCGCCGCCAAGCGGTTGATTTCCTGGCAGACTTCCTCAAGCAGCGTATCGCCTTCCGGGTCCTCCGCCCCGACAATCCCCTCGGCCATGTAGAGCGAGACGTGGAGGACCTGCTCCCCCGTCGGCCGGGCCCAGACCGCGGGGTGGATGGCGCGGGGCATGGCCCTGGCCTGGGCCGCGAAGGCCTCCGGGATAGGCTTGGGCTCGATCATCCGGTACTGGGCCGGACGGCCGAACTTCAGGTGGTCGTACTGGGTCGAGAGGGTATAGGCGATCTCCTTGCCCGCGATCCGCGCGCGCAGGCCCTCGGGCAGCATCCGGTAGAGCGCGATCCCGTCGGTGAAGCCCGTAATTCCGCCCTCGTCGACGATCTTGACCGCGCGCAGCACCCCGGCGCGGTTGAGCTCGTCGTTGTAGCAATGGTCGAAATGCCAGGGCAGCCAGTGCGACACCTGCCGGCCGTCCACCGCGACCACGCCGCCGGAGTGCGGCCGCGTATGGAGCTCGATCACGCCGGGCATGCGCTCGCCGTCGACGCGGGCGAGCGATTTCACCGGATGCTCCTTGAGCGGACCGAAGCAGTTCGAGATCGCGAGCTGCATCGCGTCCGATTCCTCGACGCCCTCGAAGACGATCATTCCGTGCGCGACGAACAGGTCGTCGATCTCGCGGCGGGCCGCTTCGCTTTCGAGCAGGGCGCGGGTGATCCCGCCGAGCCGGACGCCGAAGGGCAGTCCTTCCTGCAATGGCCGCACGTCGGGCAGGCTCATGGTCGATCTCTCCGGTCGTGCCCGTTTGGGACGGGCCCGGCTCGATCCCTTGAACCTTCGGAACCCGGGGCGCAATATGGGGTTAAGCGATTACGCCCGCCATCCCGGCCCCACTCTCCGGCTGGCTCACCTGGAGACCGCCCATGAAACCGCACCTCGTCAGAAACCTCGTCCTCCTCTCCGCCGCCGCGATCGGGCTGGCCGGCTGCACCGAAGGCTACGGCTACGGCAGGATCGGCTACGGCAGCGGCTATTACGACGATTACTACGGCGGCGGCTATTACGGCGGCTCGCCCTATTACGGGTGGTACGACGGCTGGTACTATCCGGGCAGCGGCTACTACGTCTACGACCGCCGCGGCGCGCGCCGGAGCTGGGACGACGGCCAGCGCCGCTATTGGGAAGGCCGCCGCGGCAACTGGAACGGCTACCACGGCAACGACAACGACGCCCGCCCGCCATGGCGCGGAAATTCCGACGGCACCCGGCAAGGCAATCGCGGCGGCGGGAACTGGCAGGGCGGCACGCGCGCCACGCCCGACGCCGCCCACCCGAGATCCAATTCCCCCAGATCCAATTCCCCGAGAACCAATTCCGACGCCCGCCCGCCGTGGCGCGGCCGCGGGGACTGATTTGCGGCCCCTGCGCTAAAGGGGGTGGGGGCCGTAGCCGGCAAGCGCCGCGCTTTCCCGACAGGCCCCACCCCCGGCCCCGCCCCTGAAGGGGAGGGGAGAGGCGCTAGATCTTCACCGCCGGGACGGCCTGCGCGTGGGCGCAGATCTCGGCGGTGGCCTCGCCCCCGCCGCTCAGCATGACCGCGGCGATGAAGCCGCCGACGACCAGCACGGCGAAGCCCGCGGTGGCGAGGCCCAGGTACTTGTCGATGAAGGCCTTGATCGGCCGGCCGAACAGGCGGAACAGCACGCCCACGATCATGAAGCTGATCGCGCGGCTGACCAGGCTGGCGCCGAGGAAGGTCAGCAGCGGCATGGCGATGAAGCCCGCGGTGATCGTCAGCAGCTTGAACGGGATCGGGGTCGCGCCCTTGATCATGATGATCTCGGCCCCGTACTCGCGCAGGTAGCAGGCCGCGGTCGGGAAGCTGTCGCTCAGCCCCAGCGCGGCGAGCAGCTGGACCCCGACCGTATCGTAGACCAGCGCGCCGATCGCATAGCCGAGCATGCCGCCGGCGACCGAGGCCAGCGTGGCGACCGCCGCGAAGCGCACCGCCTTCTTCGGCTCGGCCAGGCACATGACCCCGAGCACCGGATGCGGCGGGATCGGGAAGAAGCTCGCCTCCAGGAAGGCGAACAGCGCCAGCCACCACTGCGCGTGCGGATGCGACGCCTTGGCCATGGTCCAGTCGTAGAGGCGGCGCAGCATTCCTGGGTCCTTCCCGTGGGGTGGCGGGGTCATAGGGGGAGCACACGAGGCGGGCAAGACGCGGGATGCTGCTTGCGATGGCAGGTTGCGATGGCAGGGGCGACAGCGGCAAGGAACGGAGACGGCTTGCATCGGGTCCGGAACGGCTGCCCGGTTGGATGACCGGCATGGGCAGCGCCGACATCGATATCGGCCGATCGCCTGGCCGATCTTCCGCGGTTGCTCCGCCGCCTCAGAGACCGTTTGGAAAATCGCGAAAGAGCGATTTTCGCGGCGGCACCGGCCCGCTCCCCCGCCCGGCCACCCATAGAATACTGCCGTCGGGTGGCCGGGCGGGGGAGCGGGCCGGTGCCGGCTTGCGACGAAAGGCGCATTTCCAAACGGTCTCTCAGAGCATCGCGTCGGGATAGAGCCGGGGAAACAGCGTCTCCAGGGTGTCGCTGGGAAACCGCAGCGATACCGGACCCTTCTCGGTGGACGAGGCGAGCAGGCCGGCCCGGGTCAGATCCTTCAGCACCCGGCGCGCGCTGCGTTCCGGCATGCCGGTCAGCCGCGGAGCCTCGCCGCGCTCGAACTCGCCGCGCCGCAGGGCTTCCAGCAGCAGGTGCAAGGCTTCGGGGGCCAATCCCTCACGCTGCGCCACCAAACGCTCGAACCGCCGGGCGAGCGTGTCGAGGTCGAACAGGCGGGTCATGAATTCGAGCTGGTCGAGCGTCACCCTGAGGAACCAAGCCGCGAACAGGCTCAGCCCCCCCAGCGACAGGTTCCCCCGGCCGTCGCGGTCGCCCTGGCGCGGTTCGTCGGCCCAGGCCATGTGCCGCTTGTATTCCGTCCGCCCCTCGGGACCCTCCGCCAGGCCACGGGCGAGCCCGCGCGAGATCGACCACAGTCCGTGCGCCCCGATGCCCGCCTTGTGCGCCATCGCATGGCTCATCAGGCGGCTGACCCGTCCGTTGCCGTCCGGAAAGGGGTGGATGTAGTTGAAGCGGTGATGCGCGGTGGCCATCGCGAGGATGCGCTTGCCGCGGCCCGGGCCGACGGCGAGCAAGCGCGGTTCCGCCGGTTCGAAGGCGAAGCGCTGGTGGAAATAGTCCATGAAATCGGGAACGCTGTCGCTCGTCGGCGGCAGGTGGCGGCCGACCTCGACGTCCTGCTCGGCGCCACGGCGCCATTCGCCGGGGGTCATCGCGAAAGAACGGTCCCGCCCCCTTACGACCAGCATGTCCGCACTCGCGCCCGCGTAGAATTCGCGATGAAGGTGCCGCAGGAAATCAGGCGAGGCCGGATCGGGCAAGCGTGCCTCCGCCGCCAGGCCGTCGATCTCCGCCTGGAGCCGGACATGGGCGACGGCCTCGATAAGCAGATCGCGCTGTTCGTCCGCCTCGTCGATCCGCGCCAGCGCCCGCTCGATATCGCGTGGCCGGGTATTATGGCCCTCGATGAGGTTGCTGTAATAGGTGTTCATGATCCGGACGAAACCGGCGAGACTTTCGGCCGTCCGCGGGTGAAGCCGCTGTCCGAGCGCCTCCCCCTTCGCCGCCACCTCGGCGATGAGGTCAGGAAGATCGCCGTCCGGAGCATCGATGCGGGCGGGCTCTATCGTATCGGGCACATGCGAAGGCACGTCTTGGCCGATCCTCTTGGGGACGAGAACGGCTGAATACGCCATATCCTGGCCGATACATACCAAAATCTGGCCGATCCTCTGGCCGATCCTCTGGCCGATCTTCGAGCGGATTGCGGGTGGAAAGCGAACAAGGCGCGAGGTCTGCCGGCATATCCATAAATAACCTATATGGCACTTTTATCTTGACATCGTCACGCTGTTTTGGTACATATCTGGAACATCGCGATGGACCGAGTCGCTTCGGCCCTCCCGCTGCCCCCCCTTTCTCAAAGGAATCATCATGCCACCACCGACCCAGCGCGGGCGGAAGAAGCCGCGCGTCCGCCGTCCCGACCGCCGGGCTGCCCAGCCCGATGCCGCGCCTGCCGAACTCAGGGCGCTTGCCCAGAACTGGCGGACCATTTTCTTCGAGAGCCTGGCCGCTACCTCCAATGTGACCCAGTCCTGCGCCCGGGCCGGGGTGAGCACGAGCACGATCTACGACCTCAAGCGGCGCGATCACGGGTTTTCGATGCGCTGGATGGAGGCCTTGGCCGAGGGCTACGACAACCTCGAGATGGAACTGCTCAACCGGCTCCGCAACGGCGACACGGGCGAGGCGCGCTACAACTACGCCGTCTCCATGCGCGCGCTCCAGGCGCACCGTGACGCCGTGAATGCGGAACGGGGCCGGCGGGCGAGCGTCGATTCCGCCGAGGTGCGCGCCTCGATCCATCGCAAGCTCGCCGAGCTGCGCGATCGGGTGCGGGCGCGGCGCAACGGTGGAGACGGAAACGAACGGACTGGCGATGACCGAAGCTGACAGCGACGACTGGATGGCCCGGGTCAGCGACGCCGAATGGGACGAGTTCGTGGCCGAGCTGCCCCCGGAAGAGCGCGAGGAATGGCCCCATGACTGGCAGTTCCGCAGCCGGCCCGAGCAACGCGCCCCGACGCGCGACTGGAACCTCTGGCTGGTCATGGCCGGCCGCGGCTTCGGCAAGACCCGCGCCGGCGCCGAATGGGTCCGTTCGGTCGCGGAAGCCGATCCGCGCGCCCGCGTCGCCCTGGTCGCCGCCTCGCTGCACGAGGCACGGGCGGTGATGATCGAGGGCGAGAGCGGCGTGCTGTCGTGCTGCCCGCCGCACCTGATGCCGCGCTACGAGAGTTCGCTGCGCCGGCTGACCTGGCCCAATGGCGCCCAGGCCACCCTGTTCTCGGCGCTGGAGCCGGAAAGCCTGCGCGGGCCGCAGCATTCGCACGCATGGTGCGACGAGATCGCGAAATGGGACAATGCCCATGGCCGCGCGCTCGCGACCTGGGACAACCTGCTGCTCGGCCTGCGGCTGGGCGGCCGTCCGCGGATCATGGCGACGACCACGCCGCGCGCCGTCGCGCTGCTGCGGCGGCTGACCGGCGAGGCCGGGGATGGCGACCTGGCGCTGACCCGCGGCCGCACCGAGGACAATGCGGCGAACCTTTCGCCACACTTCCTCACCACGGTACGCGGCCGCTACGGCAATTCGATCCTGGCCCGCCAGGAACTCGACGGTGAGCTGATCGAGGATCTCGACGGCGCGCTGTGGACCCGCGCCATGCTGGACAATTGCCGCGAGCCCGCCGCCGCCTCCGCCGCCGTCCGCACCGTGATCGGCGTCGATCCGCCGGCTTCGGCGGGCGGCGACGAGTGCGGGATCGTGGTCTGCGCGCTGGGCGAGGACGGGATCGGCCGGGTGCTGGCCGACCTGTCGGTCGCCAAAGCCACGCCCGAGCGCTGGGCGCGCGCCGTCGCCCAGGGCGCCGCGGCATGGCACGCCGACCGCGTGGTCGCCGAGGCCAACCAGGGCGGGGCCATGGTCGCGAGCGTGCTGCGCGCCGCGGACGTCGCCCTGCCCCTGCGGCTGGTCCATGCCCGCACCGGCAAGGCGGCGCGGGCCGAGCCGGTCGCGGCGCTCTACGAGGCCGGACGGGTCCGCCATGCCGGCATGTTCCCGGCGCTGGAGGACCAGCTCTGCGGCCTGATCGCCGGGGGCGGGTACGCAGGCCCGGGCCGCTCGCCCGACCGTGCCGACGCGCTGGTCTGGGCGCTGACCGAGCTGATGCTGAAGCACCGCGCCCCGCCGCGGGTGTGGGTGGCTTAGCGGCAAAGGGCGCGCGCGTGCTTCGACAAGCTCAGCACGAGCGGACCTTTTTGCTTCCCATTCACTCCCGACTCGCCGAGCCCGAGCCACCCTTTTGCTTTCCCCGTTCACTCACGACCCGCCGAGCCTGAGCCACCCTTTTTGCTTTCCCCATGGACCAACCCCGCTCAGCCTGAGCTTGTCGAAGGCCGCGCGCCTCCATCTCCCCAAGAAAGGCCTTCCATGTCCTTCCTCCAGACGCTCGCCGCCGCCTTCAAGGGCGGAAGCGCCCGCGCGCCCCTGGCGCGCGCCTTCACCTCGCCGTGGGCCTTCGCCGACGAAAGCCCGCGCGCGCCGTTCGAATATGCGCGCTCGGTCCGGCGGGCCTATCTCGACAACCCGGTGGCGCAGCGGGCGGTCAGGCTGGCCGCGGAATCGATCGGCGGAGCGGCGCTGCTGCCCTGCGACCCCAGGCTCGCCGCCCTCGTCCAGGCGACCTCGGCGGGGCAGCCGCTGCTCGAGACCCTGGCGAGCCAGGTGCTGCTCCACGGCAACGGCTATGTCCAGGTGATCAAGGACGCGGCCGGGCGCCCGGCCGAGCTGTTCGCGCTGCGGCCCGACCGGGTCTCGGTGGTCGCGGGCGCCGACGGCTGGCCGAGCGGCTATGCCTACAAGGTCGGCGAGCAAGCCCTGACCATCCCGCGCGAGGACGAGGACGGCGGCTCCAACCTGATCCACATCCGCTCGTTCCACCCGGCCGACGACCACTACGGCGCCGGCTGCCTCGCCGCGGCCGAGCAGGCGGTGGCGACGCACAATGCCGCCGCCGCCTGGAACCGCGCCTTGCTGGAGAACGCCGCGCGGCCCTCGGGCGCGCTGGTGTTCGATGCCGCGGACGGCGGCGGCCTTTCCGCCGGCCAGTTCGACCGGCTCAAGGACGAGCTGGCCCGCGCCTTCTCGGGCGGCGGCAATGCCGGGCGGCCGATGCTGCTGGAAGGCGGGCTCAAATGGCAGTCGCTGAGCCTGTCGCCCGCCGACATGGACTTCGCCGCGTTGAAGGCGGCGGCGGCGCGCGACATCGCCCTGGCCTTCGGGGTGCCGCCGATGCTGCTCGGGCTGCCGGGGGATTCGACCTATGCCAACTATCGCGAAGCCAACCGCGCGCTGTGGCGGCTGACCCTGCTGCCGCTCGCGGCGAAGCTGCTGGGCGCGCTGGCCGAAGGGCTGAGCCCCTGGTTCCCGGACGCGGTGCTCGGCATCGACTTCGACCGCGTGCCGGCGCTGGCCGAGGACCGCGAGCGGCTCTGGGCCCAGGTCGCCGGGGCGGGCTTCCTCTCGCGCGAGGAGCAGCGCGCCATGCTGGGGATCGGCCGATGAACCGCCAGGACATGCTGACCGAAGCCGCCGAACTGGGGGCCGAGCGCGCGCTGGCACGGCTGGGGCTGGGCGATCCCGATGCGCTCGGCGACCTCTCCGAACTGCGCCAGTTGCTCCAGGCCTGGCGCGATGCCAAGGCCAGCGCGTGGAAGGCGGCGATCGAGTGGGTCGTGCGCGGGGTTCTGGCCCTGCTCCTGCTCGGAATCGCGTTCCGCCTGGGAGAGCTGAAGTGAGCTTGAGGTTCGCCGGATATGCCGCGCTGTTCGACCGGCGCGACGCCGGGCGCGACACCATCCGCCCCGGCGCCTTCGCCGCCAGCCTGGCCGCACGCGCGGGACCGCTGCCGCTCTACTGGCAGCACCGCGCCGACCAGCGGATCGGCTGGGTCGAGCGCGTGGCCGAGGATGCGCGCGGGCTCAAGGTGATCGCCCGGATCGACAACCCCGAGGGCGCCGCCGCCCTTGCCCTCAAGCGCGGCGCGGTGACCGGGCTGAGCTTCGGCTACCGCGCGCGCGACGCCGGCCGCGACGGACACGGCCGCGAACTGCGCGCCGTGGACCTGTTCGAGGTCAGCCTGGTCACCCATCCGATGCAGCACGCGGCGCGGGTGCACCTGATCGCCTGACCCTTCCCCGTTCTCCGCCCAATCCCCCAAGGCCGCCCCGACCGGGCGGCCTTTTTCGTGAAAGGTGACTGCCCCGATGGATACCGAAACCCCTGCCCCCGACCCCCTCGACGCCTCGTTCGGCATCGTCGCCCGCCAGGACGCGGCCGACCAGGCGCTCGGCGCGCTGAGGACCGACGTCGAGGAGGTCAAGAGCCGCCTCGACAAGGTCTCCCGCGCCGCGGCCCGGCCCGCGCTCGGCGGCGAAGCCCCGGCCAGCCCCGAGCTCAAGGGCTTCGTCGACGGCTACCTGCGCCAGGGCCGCGCGAGCGAGCTCAAGTCCATGACCCAGGGCGTCGCGGCCGACGGCGGCTATGCCGTCCCGCGCGAGATCGACGCGGCGATCGCCGCGCAGCTCAAGAAGCTCTCGCCGATCCGCGCCATCGCCCAGGTGGTGCAGGTCGGCTCCTCCGGCTACCGCAAGCTGATCTCGACCGGCGGCACCGCCTCGGGCTGGGTCAGCGAGACCGCGGCCCGGCCCGAGACCGCCAGCCCCAAGCTCGCGGAGATCGTGCCCCCCTTCGGCGAGCTCTACGCCAATCCCTCGGCCAGCCAGGCGATGCTCGACGACGCGGCGTTCGATCTCGAGGCCTGGCTCGCCGGGGAGATCGCCGGCGAATTCGCCCGGGCCGAGGGCGCGGCGTTCGTCTCCGGCTCGGGCACCAACCAGCCCAAGGGCTTCCTCGGCGCCCCGACCAGCGCCGGCAACGACGCGGCCCGCGCCTTCGGCACGCTGCAGTTCGTCGCCAGCGGGCACGCCACCGCCTTCGACGCGGCGCCCGAGCTCAAGCTGATCGACCTGGTCCAGGCGCTCAAGGCCGGGCACCGCCAGGGCGCGGTCTTCGTGATGAACTCGGCGACGCTGGGCCTGGTCCGCAAGTTCAAGGCGGCCGACGGCTCGTTCATCTGGCAGCCCGGCCTGCTCGACGGCGCTCCGGCCCGCCTGCTCGGCTATCCGGTGGTCGAGGCCGAGGACATGCCCGACGTCGGCGCGGGCACCTTCCCGATCGCCTTCGGCAACTTCGCCAACGGCTATCTCATCGCCGAGCGCACCGCGACGCGGATCCTGCGCGATCCCTACAGCAACAAGCCCTACGTCAACTTCTACGCGACCAGGCGCGTGGGCGGCCAGGTGCTCGACAGCGACGCGATCAAGCTGCTGAAGATCGGCACCTAGGCGCCGCTCCCCCCTCCCCTGCGGGGGAGGGGCCCTTGCTTTCCCGACAATCAGGAGACCGCGATGCAGCGGCTTATCGTCACCCCGCCGGTGCTGCCGAGCGCGGCGCTGGCCGAGCTCAAGGACTGGCTGGGCATCTCGACCGCGATGGACGACGCGCCTCTCACCGCCTTGCTGCGCGCCGCGCTGGCGCTGTGCGAGGACTTCACCGCCCGCCTGCCGCTGGCGGCGACCTGCGAGGAGGTGCTGTGCGTGTCCGGCGGCTGGCAGCGGCTGAGGACCCGCCCGGTCCAGGCGATCACCCTCGTCGAAGGCATCCCCGCCGAAGGCCCGCGCTTCGCCCTGGCGAGCGATGCCTACGCGCTCGATCTCGACGCCGACGGCGGCGGCCTGGTTCGCGTGCTCCGCCCGGGCGCGGCGGGCCGGGTCGCGGTGCGCTTCGTCGCGGGGATCGCCGCCGACTGGGCGAGCCTGCCCGAAACCCTGCGCCACGGCGTGATCCGCCTGGCCGCGCATCAGCACCGCGCGCGGGAAAGCGACGCGGCCGGCCCCCTGCCGCCGGCCGCGGTCGCCGCGCTGTGGCGGCCGTGGCGGCGGATGCGGCTCGCGTGAGCCCGTTCGACATGCTGGCGGCCCGGCTCGCCGCCCGGGCCGCGGCGCTCGCCGAGGCCCGGGCGCAGCGCCGGCGCGGCGGCGACTGGTGGCGCCGGGCGCGCCTGCTCTGGCCGCTCTTCACGAAAGGATAAGCCATGGAAGTGCCCCTGCGCGCCGCGCTGATCGGCTGGCTGGCCGAAGACCCCGTGCTCGCCGCCGAGCTCAACGGGATCGCCGAGGAGGCGCCCACGCGCACCGCGCTGCCCTGGCTGGCCCTCGCCGCCAGCGCCAGCGCCGACTGGAGCACCAAGACCGCCCGCGGCCGCGAGGTCCGCGTGGCGCTCGAGCTGCACTGCCGGGGCGACCGGCCCGCTGCCGCGGCGCTGCTGGCCGGCGCGGTCGAGGCGCGGGTGGAGCGCCTGCCCGCCGCCCAGGGCGGCTTCACCGTGGCCTCCATCCAGTTCCTGCGCGCCCGCGCCGAGCAGCGCCCCGCCAACAGCCGGCTGATCCTGCTCGAATACCGTTTCCGCCTGATCGCGGAGTAGCGCGGGCTTCGACGAGCTCAGCCTGAGCGGGCCGCGAAGAAGGCCGCCCGCTCAGCCCGAGCCTGGCGAAGGCCGCGCGCAAACCTCACCTCCAAGGAGACCCGACATGACCGCCCAGAAAGGCAGCGCCTTCCTTCTCAAGATTTCGGACGGCGGCCCGACGCCCGCCTACCAGACCGTCGCGGGCCTGCGCACCACCCAGATGACGATCGCCGGCGACACCGTGGTGGTCACCAACAAGGGCAGCGGCGGCTGGCGCGAGCTGCTCTCGGGCGCCGGGGTGCGCTCGGTCTCGGTCAGCGCGGCGGGAATCTTTCTCGGCTCCGCCGCCGAAGCCCAGGTCCGCGCCAATGCCCTGGCCGGAACCCTGGCCGACTACGAATTGAGCTTCGAGGACGGCGAGAAGCTGCGCGGCCGCTTCCTGATCCAGCGGCTCGACTACTCGGGCGACTTCAACGGCGAGCGCAACTATTCGCTCCAGCTCGAAAGCTCGGGCTCGGTGGCGCCGGCATGAACGCCTATCGGGGAGAGGCCGAGCTCCTCATCGCCGGCGTTCCGCACCTGCTCCGCCCCAGCTTCGCCGCCCTGGTCGCCGCCGAGGAGGAGCTGGGGCCGCTGTTCGCCCTGGTCGAGCGGGCCGGCGGCGGGCAACTGCGCCTGACCGAGATCGCCGCGCTGTTCTGGCACTGCCTGGCGGCGCGCGGCGAGTTGACCCGCGAGAATGTCGGCGATGCCGTCGTCGCCCTGGGCCTGGCCGCCGCGTCGCGGCCGCTGCGCGCGGTGCTCGGCCAGATCCTGCAAGGCCAGGGATGATTTCCGGCCCGAGCTTCG
This sequence comes from Novosphingobium sp., assembly GCA_047605105.1. Classification (GTDB taxonomy): domain Bacteria; phylum Pseudomonadota; class Alphaproteobacteria; order Sphingomonadales; family Sphingomonadaceae; genus Novosphingobium. Next base: position 15,392 of record JASGGH010000063.1, read on the forward strand.
GCCCAACCTTCGGCACAGCCGCCGTCGCGCTCGGCCGGATCGCGGCGCGGGTGCTCGGCTGGCGCCCGCACGAGTTCTGGGCGGCGACCCCCGCCGAGCTGGCCGCGATCCTCGGCGCCGAGCCGGGCGAAGGCTTCTCGCGTGCCGACCTGACCCGAATGATGGAGCAAGACAGATGAACCCCGCGGACTCCGGGCCGATCGAAAGCCTGCTGATCGACGTGCGCGCCAACACCCAGGGCTTCGCGGCCGACATCGCGGCGATGCGCGGCACTTTCGACGGCACCCTGGTGGACGGCTTCAGCCGCGCCGGGGAGGTGCTCGAACGCGGGCTGCTGTCGGCGATCCGCAAGGGCAGCCTCGGCTTCGAGGACCTCCAGCGGATCGCCCTCAGGGTGGTCGACGACATCGCCGCCCGCGCGCTGGATTCGCTGTTCGACGGGATCGGCGGCGGCGGGAGCGGATCGGGCGCGGGCGGCGGCCTGGGCGGCCTGC
>JASGGH010000064.1:0-15622 GCA_047605105.1 Novosphingobium sp.
CGGCTGATCTCGGTCTTGCCGCAGCCCGTCGGCCCGATCATCAGGATGTTCTTGGGCGTGACCTCGTCGCGAAGCTCGGGGGCGAGGCGCTGGCGGCGCCAACGATTGCGCAGCGCCACCGCGACCGCGCGCTTGGCTTCGGTCTGGCCGATGATATGCTCGTCGAGCGCGCGGACGATGGCTTTGGGGGTGAGGTTGTCGTTCATGAGTTCTCTACAAGGTCCGTTCGTGTCGAGCGAAGTCGAGACACCGCGCGCAACGTGTCTCGACTTCGCTCGACACGAACGGGATAGGTTTGGATCTAGATACTTTCCACCGTCACGCGGTCGTTGGTGAAGACGCAGACGTCGGCGGCGACCTGCATGGCGCGGCGGGCGATCTTTTCGGCATCGTCCTCGTAGTCGGTCAGGGCCTTGGCGGCGGAGAGCGCATAGTTGCCGCCCGAGCCGATCGCGGCGATGCCTTCCTCGGGCTCCAGCACGTCGCCGTTGCCGGTGAGGATCAGCATCGTCTCGGCATCCGCGACGATCATCAGCGCCTCGAGATTGCGCAGGTACTTGTCGGTGCGCCAATCCTTGGCGAGCTCGACCGCGGCGCGCATCAACTGGCCGCGGTACTGCTCGAGCTTCTTCTCGAGCCGCTCGAACAGGGTGAAGGCGTCGGCGGTCGCCCCGGCGAAACCGGCGATGACCTTCCCGCCTTCCCCGATCCGACGGACCTTGCGGGCGTTGGGCTTCATCACGGTGTTGCCCATGGAAACCTGGCCGTCGCCGGCGATCACGGTCTTGCCGCTCTTCTTGACCCCGATGATGGTAGTCCCATGCCACTGGATCAGGCCGTGGCTGCCCCTGCTGTCGTCCATGTCGCCGGATATGGTGCTTCGGGCCGAGGCTTCAAGCCACCTCCTCATCCCGGCTCGATCGGGAATCGCCGGCCTTTCGGCGCCGGGACGGCGCGCTAGGAGCCGTTCGGGCCGCCGGTGCTACCGCCCGCGGAAGTACCGCCCATGCCCGAGCCGACCGTGCCGATGTTGCCGAACAGGTCTTCCAGGAAGCCGCGGTCGCGGCCCAGGGTCTGGGTCTTCTTGCCGTCGGGATCGATCCGGGCGATCTTCTCGGCACCGGCCTTGTCGACCGCCGAGACATTGCCCTTGGCGTCGAAGCTGATCTTCAGCACGACCTGGTCGGTCGCACGCGGGCTGGCGAAGGGACGCTGGCGGGTGCTGGTCGACACGTAATACCAGGCCGGCTGGCCATATTGCGTGGTGAAGGTCGGGCGGCCGAGCGAGCGTTCGACCGAGACGCGGTTGTCGATCCCCGGCTGCAGCGATTCGATCAGCGCGGCATCGATGATGTAGCCCCGGTGATCCCTGATCGATGCACAGCCGCCGGCCATCGCCGTCAGCATGGCCGCAACCGCAACGCCCTGCCCGATCCGTCCCATCCGCTGCATCAAATCACTCCGGTCAATTCGTTCGCGGGAGCGGCTCGCCATTGCCAGCGACACCGTTACGCATATATCGGCCCGAAGCCTTAAGGCCCCGGGGCAGGCAGCGCAATGGCGCTGTCGTTCGACCGGGCGCTTGCGGCCGGCGCCTTTAATCGGCGCTGAATGAAAGGTATTTCCCGTGTCCCTGTTCTCCCGTCTGTTCGGCAAGCGCCCCGACGATCGTGCCGAAGTGCGCCCGCTGTGGCACCGCGTGGTCGAGCTTTCGCGCGATCCGGCCTGGTATGCGACATGCGGCGTGGCGGATTCGGTGCCGGGGCGGTTCGACGCGATCACCCTGGTGCTCTGCGCGGCGCTGCTGCGGATGGAGCGCGATCCCGCGCTCGGCGTGCAGACCGCCCGCCTGACCGAGCTGTTCGTCGAGGACATGGACGGCCAGTTGCGCGAGAGCGGGGTGGGCGATCTGGTCGTGGGCAAGCACATCGGCCGGCTGATGAGCGTGCTGGGCGGGCGGCTCGGCGCGTACCGCGAGGCGCTGGCCGGCGGCAGCGATGCCGCGCTGGCCGAGGCGATCGACCGCAACGTCTCCCTGGGCGACGGCCGCGATCCCGCGCTCGCCGCGGCGCGGTTCAGGGCGCTGGCGGCAGAGGTCGATGCCCTGCCTGCCGACAAGCTGCTCGCGGGCGAGTTCGGAGCGTGATCCCGGAATTCAGCCGGATCGTGGATACCCGCTCGCTCGGCAACGAACCGCTGCGCCTCGAAGCCGGCGAGGCCGAGCGCGAGGCCCTGGCAGAGCGCTTCGGGATCGTCGCGGTGCACAGCCTGGTCGCCGAAGTGGCGCTCGAGCCCGTCAAGCGCGGCGTCAAGGCCACGGGGCGGCTCGATGCGCGGATCGTCCAGAGCTGCGCGATTTCGGGCGAGGACCTGCCCGTCGCGATCGCCGAGCGCCTGAGCCTGTGCTTCGTCCCCGAGCGCGGCCCCGGCCGTCCCGACGAGGAAGTCGAGCTCGGAGCCGAGGATCTCGACGAGATCGAGTTCGCCGGCACCCAGTTCGACCTGGGCGAAGCCTTGGCGCAGAGCCTGGCCCTGGCGATCGACCCGTTCCTGGAGGGCCCGGGCGCGGACGAGTTCCGCAAGACCTCCGGCTACTTCGGCGAGGATACCGCGAATCCCTTCGCCGCGCTGGCCAAGCTCAAGCCCACCAACGATTGACCTCGCTCAGGCGCCGCCCGCCGGAATGAAGCTGTGATCGTCGCGGGCGCGGATGTTGAGCAGCCGCACGCCCGCGTCGCCGGCGTGGAAGCTATAGGGCGTGTTGGCCGGGATGAACATCGAACCGCCCGCCTCCAGCGCATGATCGCCCCAGTGCAGCGATCCCTCGACGATGAAGATGATCTCGCCCAGGTCGTGGCTGTGCGGGGCGATCAGCGTGCGGGGATTGAGCCGCATTTCCAGCAGTTGCGGGGTCTCGTCGTCGCCGCCCTCGTGAAAGGCCAGGTGCCCTTCGAGCTCGGTGGCGTCGATGTGCTCGCGCATCCAGCCCATCGGAATGTCGCCGATCTTGCGCCAGGCCAGGCTCTCCGGCCGGTGAACGCGAAATGCCATGTGATGTTCTCCCAATCGCCGCAGCGGTGAGCCATCCCTAGCTCATCCGATGATTGACCGTCCCGCGCGATCCGGACAATCTTGCCCGCATGGCGGCCATCGACATCTCGGCGCTCAACGTCGGCCTCTCGACCCTGGTCGATCCGGCGCAGCGCCCTGCCGCCGGGGCCGTGCTGCAGGACGCCTACGACATCGATTCGCCGTGGCACCACCACGACATGCACCAGATCCAGTACGCCTTCGAAGGCTCGATCGAGCTGGAGGATCGCAGCGGCCGCCACCTCCTGCCGCGCAACATCGCCGGGTGGATCCCCGCCGGGGTCGAGCATCGCAACTCGGTCCACCGCGTGCGCTCGGTCTCGATCCTGCTCGCCCGGGACATGGTGGCGGACGCGGGCGACCGGGTGCGCGTGATCAAGGTCTCCCCGCTGATGCGCGCGATGATGGCCGAGGCCTGCCGCTGGTCGATCTTCGCGCCGCAGGACGAGACCGGCCGCGCCTTCTACATCGCCTTCGGACGGCTCTGCGGCGAATGGATCGCCGACGAGGCGCCGTTCACCCTGCCGAGTTCGACCGATGCGCAGGTAGCGGCGGCGATGGCCTACACCCGGAGCAACCTGGCCCGTTCGTCGCTACCCCAGGCGGCGGCCGCCGCCGGCCTGTCGGAGCGCACGCTGCGCCGCCGCTTCCTGGGCGAGCTGGGGATGGGCTGGGACGACTACCGCCGCCGCGCGCGTCTGATCGCGGCGGTCGAGGCGCTCAGCGACAGTGCTCGCTCGGTCGCGCAGATCGCGGCGGAAGTCGGCTTCGAGAGCCAGAGTGCCTTTGCCAAGGCGTTCCAGCAGCTCACCGGCGAGACCCCGCGGGAGTTCAGGCGCCGCCGCAGCTAGAGCAGGAAGCGCTCAGAACGGAATGTCGTCGTCCAGGTCGTCAGCGAAGCCGCCCTTGCCGCCGCCGCCCGAGGAACCGCCGCCCCAGTCGTTGCTGCCGCCGGAACGCTGGCCGCCGCCCCAGGAGCCGCCGCCCGAGGACGAGCCGCCCCAATCGCCCCCGCCGCCGCTGCGCTGGCCGCCGCCGCCCGGGGCGCCGTCGAGCATGGTCATGACCGCGCCCGGGCCTTGCAGAACGACTTCGGTGGAATAGCGGTCATTGCCCGACTGGTCCTGCCACTTGCGGGTGCGCAACTGGCCTTCGAGGTAGACCTTGCTGCCCTTGCGCAGGAAGCGCTCGGCCACGCCGACCAGGCCTTCGGAGAAGATCGCGACGGTGTGCCACTCGGTCCGCTCCTGGCGGTCGCCGGTGTTGCGGTCCTTCCAGCTTTCCGAGGTGGCGATCCGCAGATTGCAGACCTTGCCGCCGTTCTGGAAAGACTTCACCTCGGGATCGGCGCCCAAGTTGCCGACCAGGATGACCTTGTTGACGCTGCCTGCCATCGAATCGCTTCCTCTGATTTTCGAGGCCCGGAGGTAGTCCCTGCGGCGATTGACGACCAGCCCGGCGGCGCTGTTTTCAACGGCCCGCTAGAGACCCGCCCAGACCGCCGCCCAATAGGTCACCCCGGCGGCGACATAGGCCATCGCGAAGAGATAGCCGAGCATGAACATCGGCCACTTCCAGCCGTTGGTCTCCCGCCTCGCCACCGCGATCGTCGAGAGGCATTGCGGCGCGAAGACGAACCAGGCGAGGAAGGCCAGCGCCATGGGCAGGGTCCAGCGCGCCTTGAGCCGATCGCCCAGGTCGATCGCCGTCTGACCCTCGTCGTCGCTGGCATCGACCGCATAGGTCGTGGCGAGCGCACTTACCGCCACTTCGCGCGCGGCCATCGCGGGGATCAGCGCCAGGGCCATCTCGTGGTTGAAGCCGATCGGGCGGACCACGACCTCGACCACGTCGGCGATCTTGCCGGCAACCGAGGCCTCGACCTGGCTCTGGCCCGCGTCCGCGCGGGGGAAGTTGAGCAGCAGCCACAGCACCACGGTGATCGTGAAGATGATCGTGCCGGCGCGGCGCAGGAATATCCAGGCACGCTGGATCAGGCCGATCGCGAGGTCCTTGATCCGGGGCATCTGATACTTCGGCATTTCCATGATGAAGCCGCTTGCGGCGCCCTTGGTCACCGAAGAGCGCAGGATCAGGGCCACCACCATCGCGCCGACCACCCCGGCGACGTACAGCGCGAACAGGACCAGGCCCTGCCGGCCTATCCCGGGCCCCACCGGATCGTTGGGAATGAAGGCCGCGATAATCACCGCGTAGACCGGCAGACGCGCCGAGCAGGTCATCAAGGGAGCGATCAGGATCGTGGTCAGGCGGTCCTTGGGATCGGTGATGCTGCGCGTCGCCATGATGCCCGGAATGGCGCAGGCGAAGCTGGACAGCAACGGAATGAAGCTGCGCCCCGACAACCCGACATAGGCCATCAGCCGGTCCATGATGAAGGCGGCGCGGGCCATGTAGCCCGACGCCTCCATCACCAGGATGAAGAAGAACAGGATCACGATCTGCGGCAGGAACACGACGACCGAGCCGACGCCGTTGATGATCCCGTCGACCAGGAAGTCCCGCACCAGGCTGGGGGGCATCACGTCCTGCACGCCCGTGGCGATCCAGCCGACCGCAGCTTCGAGCGCGTCGGCGAACGGCGTCGCCCAGGCGAAGACCGCCTGGAACACCACGAACAGCAGTGCGAAGAGGATGATCGGCCCGAGCCAGGGATTGAGAAGAACTTGGTCGAGCTTCGAATGGAGCCGGTGCTTAGCCGTTTCCGAAACGATCGCCGCATCGGCGATGGCATGGGCGGAAACCCGCCGCTCGGTCTGGGTGATCGTCGCGTGCTGCGGCTGGGGCGCGCGCTCCTGCGCGGCGTCGATCGCGGCAGCGAGCTCGGTCAGGCCGCGGCGGCGGACCGCGACGGTCGGGACCACCGGCACGCCCAGCGCCTCTTCCAAGGCCTTGGGGTTGAGCACCAGGCCGTCGCGTTCGGCGAGGTCGATCATGTTGAGCGCGACCACGGTCGGCCGACCCAGCGCGATGACCTCCTGCGCGAAGATCAGGTGCTGTTCGAGGTTCGAGGCGTCGAGCACCACGACCAGCACTTCCGGCGCGGCCTCGCCGGGAAACTCGCCGAGGATGACCTTGCGGGTAACTTCCTCGTCGGGGCTGGTCGGATGGAGGCCGTAGCTTCCCGGCAGGTCGGTCAGCTCGACCGGCTCACCGTTGGGCAGGAGCAGGCGCCCGGCCTTGCGCTCCACCGTCACGCCGGGATAGTTGGCGATCTTCTGCCGCGCACCGGTGAGCGCGTTGAACAGGGCAGACTTGCCGGCATTGGGGTTGCCGACCAGCGCCGCGCTCCGGCGCCGGGTCATGCCAGCACCTCGACCTGCATGGCCTGGGCATGGCCGCGGCGCAGAGCGACGGTCATACGCCCGACTTCCAGCGCGATCGGATCGCCGCCGCCGAACACCCCGCGGTGCGCCACCGCGACCCGCGCGCCCTCATCGATGCCGAGCGCCCGCAAGCGGCGGCCTTCGTCGCCATCGAGCAGGGCCCAATCCACCGCGACGATTCGGGCTTTTCTGCCGATGGGGAGCGTGTCGAGCGTCATGGCCTCGCGCTGCCAGATTGCCGGACTATTTGCAACTGGTTCGCAATTGATCGCCCGCCGATCAGCGGGCCGGGTAGCGCAGCCTGCCCAGCAGCCGCACGAGGCTGAAACGCTCGGCATCGCTGCGGAAGAGCTGCGCCTTGGCCTTCTCGAACTTTGCCACGCCCTGCAGCCGGCGATCGAGGAAGGCGCGGGTCTCGGCCTGGCCGGGGCTGTGGTCGTCGATCAGCACGGCCAGCGTCGCCGCGACGATCCCCGACAGGATCGCGCGCTTGGAATAGTGGTTGAAGTCGGTCGCCGTATCGCCGGCGAGCCGCCACATCAGGTCGGCGCTGGCCCAGCCGAGCCGTGCGGCCGAGGCGAGGTTCTGCGGCATCGCCAGGATCGCCAGCGCGCGCCGCAAGGCCTCCTCGCGGCCCGCCACCGCGGCGATGCGGAACTCGATGAGCCGGCGGATGCGCTCGGGCACCCGCAGGTCCGCGAGGGCCGATTGCGGCAGGGCGAGCGCCGTATCGGCGTCGATCCGGTCGACCCAGGCCGCGATCATGTCCATCGCCCCGCCCGGGAAGGCCAGCCGCGCGACCGCGGGGGCCACGCCGAGCTGGACGGCCGCGGCATCGATCGCAGTCTCGCTCCAGCCGTCGAAGGCGGCGGCATCGGCGATCGCCTCGGCCAGGGCCAGCCGCAACTCGGGCAGGGTCAGGTCGTCGAGCGCCATAAGCTCAGGCAGCCATTCGCTAGAAGGAGGGGCCGTAGCTGCCGCGTGACGGGCCGGCCGCGCCCTTGGGCTTGGCGCTGGCCTCGATCTCGGTGACCAGCGGGCTGCCCTTGCCGTCGAGCATGGCATAGTCGCGCGCCGAGCGGCCGGAATTGTCGGCCCGGTCGGGATTGGCCCCGGCCTTCAGCAGCAGCCGCATCAGGCCGGTGTCGCGGCGGTGGACCGCGGTGATCAACGGGGTCTCGCCCGCGCTGTCGGGCTCGTCGAGCCGGGCGCCCTGCTGGATCAGCAGCTCGACGCCTTCGGTGAAACCAATGCCCACGGCAAGTTGCAGCGGGGTCACGCCGCGCCCGTTGCGCGCGTTCACGTTGGCGCCCTTGGCGATGAGGAAGGTGATCCAGGTGAGGTCGCGCCGGGCGGTGACGATGTGCAGCGCGGTCTCGCCGCTGGTCACGTCGCGGGTGTTCACCAGGGGCGAACCCGGGACCTGGAGCAGTTCCTCGACCGTGTTGCCGTCCTTCTTGCGGATCGCTTCGAGGAACTTGTAACCAGGGGAGAATTGCGCCGCCGCAGGCCAGCCGGTCACCAGCAACACCGCGGCAGCCGCGCCGGATATCCCCATCTTCGCCATGAACTTCGACACGTCCGATTCCTCCTCGAAAGGCGACCTTGGGCCCCGATCCCGCCTTGCTTCCAGCGGCTTAGCAGAGCATGAACCGCCGCGCCATGATGATCCGGCCCAGCCTCTTCCGCACCGCCCTGCTGATGCTCGCCCTCGGCCTGGCCGCCTGCAGCGGCGAAAGCGCGCCGACCGAACGCCCGCTGGCCGGTGCCAGGATCGGCGGCCCGTTCACGCTGACCGACAAGGACGGCAAGGAAGTGCGCTGGAGCGACTTCGCCGGCAAGTACCGGATCGTCTATTTCGGCTACACTTTCTGTCCCGACGCCTGCCCGATGGACGTCTCGCAGATGATGAAGGGCTTCGCGCTGTTCGCCAAGGCCAAGCCCGACCTCGCGGCCCAGGTCCAGCCGATCTTCATCACGATCGACCCGGCGCGCGACACGGCCGCGCGGGTCGGCGAGTTCTCCGCCGCCTTTTCGCCCCGCCTGCTGGGCCTGACGGGAACCGCCGCCCAGGTCGATGCCGCCGCCAAGGCCTTCGCGGCCTACTATGCCAAGGGCACGGAAACCTCGGGCGGCTATCTGATGGACCACAGCCGGATCGCCTACCTGATGGACCGCGAGGGCCGGCCGATCGAGATGCTGCCGGTCGACAAGGGGCCGGAAGCCGTCGCCGCGGACCTCGGGAAATGGGTGAAGTGAGCACGTCCGAGCGCTTCTGGGAGAAGCCGATCGAGGCGCTGTCGCGCAGCGAGTGGGAGGCCCTGTGCGACGGCTGCGGCCAGTGCTGCCTGCACAAGGTCGAGGATGAGGACACCGGCCGGGTCTATCCCACCAACGTCGCCTGCAAGCTGCTCGACCTGGGAACCGCGCGGTGCGGCGACTATCGCAACCGGCGGATGTTCGTGCCCGATTGCCTGCGCCTGACCCCGCGCCTCGCCGCCGAATTGTCCTGGTTGCCGGAGACCTGCGCCTATCGCCTGCGCGCCGACGGGGAGCCGCTGCCTGATTGGCACCACCTGATCTGCGGCGACCCCGAGGCGGTCCACCGCGCCCGCGTTTCGGTCCGCGGCCGGGCGATTTCCGAGGTGCTGGCAGGCCCGCTGGAGCAGCATATCGTCTGGCCGGACGGCGAAGATGCGGCTGCCTGACTGGCTCCGGCCGGGGCAGCCAGTGGGCGACCAGACGGCGACCTTGGGCGACCATGCGGTGACCTTGGGTGACCGCACGGTGCCCCTGGTGATCCGCCGCCTGCCCCATGCGCGCCGCCTGACCTTGCGCCTCGCGCCCGACGGCAGCGAAGTCCGCGTTTCGGCCCCACGGATGGCCCGCAGCGCCGACGTGATCGCTTTCGCCGAGGCCAACGCGGAGTGGCTCGCGGGACAGCTCGCCAAGGTTCCGGCACGCCTGGAGCCCGGCGTGGGGAGCACCCTCCCCTTCCGCGGCGAGGCCCTGTCGCTGGTCCACGACGGCAAGGCGCCGCGCCGCCCGGTGCTGGACGACGGGGCGCTCCTCCTGGGCGGCACGGCGGAGAGCATCGCCCCGCGCCTGCGCCGCTGGCTCGACGGCGAGGCGCGGCGGCTGATGGCGCTGGACCTCGCCGAATATTGCGCGAAGGCGGGCGTGCCCACGCCCAAGCTCTCGCTCAGCAATGCGCGGCGGCGCTGGGGCTCGTGCTCGGCGCGGGGGGCGATCCGGATCAACTGGCGGCTGATCATGGCGCCCGACGCGGTCCGGCGCTCGGTCGTCGCGCACGAGGTCGCGCATCTGGTTCACTTCGATCACGGGCCGAAGTTCCACGCCCTGCTGGGCGAATTGTTCGAGGGCGACCTCGCCGCCGCGAACCGCTGGCTCAAGCGCGAAGGCCAGGGCCTCTACGCCCCGTTCGGCTGAGGGAATCCCCCTAACCCGTCCTTAACCATATTTGCCGCACAAGGCGGGCATGTTCCGCTGGGCCGTCCCCTGCATCCTCGCCGCCGCGCTGCCGGCTTCCGCCGCCGAGCCCGAGCGCCCGCTGACGATCGAGATCACCTCGGGCCTCGAGTTCAGCCGCCTCGCCATGACCGGGCAGGACGACGGCCAGGCCCAGATCGACGCCCGGACCGGCAGCCGCCGGGTCGCCGGCGGGCTGGTCGGGCTTGGCGGGATGACCGTCCAGGGCCGCGGCAGGATCACCGGGACACCGCTGCGATCGGTGCGGATCGACCTGCCCGCCCAGGTCGGCATGACCACGCCGGGCGGCGGCCGCGCCGAACTGAGCGGCCTCGCCACCGATCTCCCCGATTTCCCGATGCTCGACGCCAGCGGCGTGCTGGAATTCTCGTTCGGGGGGAAACTGCGGGTCCAGGCGGGAGCCGGCGGCACCTTCCGTGCCCGCATCCCGATCAGCGTCGACTACAACTAGAGGCCGTTCCATCGACGTGGAGGCGGCACCGGGCCGCACCCGTTTCCGCACAACTGAAGAAACGGGCTCCGGCGCAAAGAACGCTTGGCGCGGGGCCGCCCAAGCCCCTATCTACTGCCGATGTCCATCTGGAGAAACGTCGATCCGGTCGGCGCCATCGCCGATTTCCGCACCGTCTGGCAGCAGGCGGGCAAGAACCGCTGGCGCATCGCGGTGGCGGCCGCGGCCTGCACGATCGGCGTGTTCTCGCTGATGTACCAGGAAGAGCACCGGATCCTGCCCCAGCCGCCCAAGGTCATCTACATCACCTCGTGGCGGGCCGACCGCAGCGATGCGGAGATCATCGCCTCGAACAAGGCGAACGAGGTCTACCAGCAGAAGCTGCGCGACGAGCAGGCCAAGCGCGACGAAGAAGTCCGCGAGATCTACAAGAAGATCGGCCGCGCCTCGGGCATGGACGTCGATGCGATCGAGGCGAAGGCCAAGGCCGAAAAAGCCGCCGAGGAAGCCGCCCGCAAACAGGCCCGCCCCCCCGTTGCCCAGCCCTGACGCCTCCCGCGCCGCCGATCTGCGCTGGCTGGGCGCGGCGACCCGCCTGGCGGTCCGCGGCCGGCCGCTGAGCCGTCCCAATCCCGCCGTGGGCGCGATCATCGTCGCCGACGGCCGCGTCGTCGGGCGCGGCTGGACCCAGCCCGGCGGCCGTCCCCATGCCGAGGCCATGGCCCTGGTCCAGGCCGGCCGGGCCGCCAAGGGCGGCACGCTCTACGTCACGCTGGAGCCCTGCGCCCATGCCAGCGACCGCGGCCCGACCTGCGCCAACCTCGCCGCCGCCTCGGGCCTCGCCCGCGTCGTGGTCGGCTGCGAGGACCCCGACCCCCGCACCGCGGGCGCCGGCCTGGGCCATCTGCGCACCCACGGCGTGACCGTGGACCTGATCCCCTCGCCCGCCGCCTGCGCGAGCCTGGCCGGCTACCTCGCGCTGCACGAGCGCGGCCGCCCGCATGTGACGCTCAAGCTGGCGACCTCGCTCGACGGCTGCATCGCCCTCGCCAGCGGGGCCAGCCGGTGGATCACCGGCGAGGCGGCGCGCGCGCATTGCCATGTCGAACGCGCCCGCGCCGACGCGATCCTCGTCGGCGGCGCCACGCTGCGCCATGACGCGCCCCGGCTCGACGTCCGCCTGCCCGGCCTCGAGGACCGCAGCCCGCAGCGCTGGGTGCTCACCCGCGACGAGCCGCCGATCGGCTGGAACGCGCTCCACGCGCCCGAGGCGATCTCGGCGATGCGCGACGTGCAGTATCTCTTCGTCGAGGGCGGCGCCCAGACCGCCGCCGCCTTCCTCGCCGCCGACCTGGTCGATCGCCTGGCGCTCTACCGCGCCCCGGTGGTGATCGGCCACGGCAAGGGCGCGATCGGCGACATCGGGCTGCACGACCTCGGCGCGGCGCAGGGCCGGTGGGCACTCACCGACCGGCGGCACCTTGGCAGCGACATTCTCGAAGTCTACGAGCGCACCCCATGTTCACCGGAATAGTCACCGCCCTCGGCACGATCCGCGAAGCCCGCCACGCCGGCGACCTCCACGCCGTGATCGCCTGCCCCTTCGATCCCGCCGGGATCGCCATCGGCGCCTCGATCGCCTGTTCGGGCACCTGCCTGACCGTGGTCGACAAGGGCGGCGCGGCCGGCGATTCGTGGTTCGCCGTCGACATCTCGGGCGAGACCCTCTCGCGCACCGTGCCGGGCCGCTGGGAGCCGGGCCGCCGGCTCAACCTGGAGCCTGCGCTGAAGCTCGGCGACGAGCTCGGCGGGCACATCGTCACGGGCCACGTCGACGGCGTGGGCACCGTGGCCAGCGTCGCCCCCGAGGGCGAATCGCTGCGCCTGGTCGTCGCCGCGCCGAAGGAACTGGCCCCCTGCCTCGCCCCCAAGGGCTCGATCACCGTGGACGGCGTCTCGCTGACCGTGAACGAGGTCGCCGACCAGGCCGACGGCACCTGCCACTTCGCCCTCAACATCATCCCCCACACCGCCGAAGTGACGACGCTGGGCGCGCTGGCGGCAGGCGATGCGGTGAACCTGGAGATCGACGTGCTGGCCCGCTACCTGCAGCGGATGCAGAGCCTGCGGGGGTAGGCGGACTGTCTGCTTGCGGCGCGATCTTCGTCGTCCGATCTGCGCTGTGAACACCCCCTTTTCGCGACACAGATTTGGAGACGGGTTTCCAGACACAGGAAGCGGCAGGCGCAATTTCCCCAGAGCAGACATGCCGTATGATCTCGAAAAGCAGCGTTTTTCGGACGGTTAACGGAATGCAAGGAAATCCCACTGCCAGCGGCCTGATAGAATATCGCACGGGGTTTTAATCGGACCTTTATTTTGACGAGACTATGCTCACCGTGATGAGCGGAATCGAGAGAACATGCCTGATTGCGCTGATTATCGTCACAGCGCTGGCCTTCGCCGTACTTTCAATGCCGGGTCTCGTGGTCATTGGTTTCTTCATGCTGATTTTACCCGGCATGATACTGGCCATTGCACCCGCGATTGCGCTCTACGGCTGGCTATTCGCTGCGCCCTATGCCGCGTTGCGTAACGTCGGTTTCATTTGGTGGAAGGCAGTAGCTGTTGCACTACTGGTCCCGCTTATTGTCGGTTTCGGGCTTCCGGTACTGAGCAATGCTAGGACGCGCGCAAACATCGCAGCAGCGGTTGCGAACGACATCCGCCCGGCACAGCCGTTATCCATCGGTGGAGCGGTCGCCCTCGTGCGCGACGAAAATACGGGTGGTTGGCACAAGAACGACGACGGTTGCGACGATCTGTGCCTTCGCCTTCTCTATAATGGCGACGCCAGGATCGTATACCTCGGGCAGATCGGTCGCTCCGGCATGGCGTTTACCATCGAACGCCGCTCGGCGTGTCCACCGTTTAACCTGTCGCAGGACGTGCTCAAATGGCACGAGTGGCCGGCACGCGCGACGGGAAGGAAGCGCATCGATTGGCCGCCGCCGCCCGGCCTGAAGGAAGTCGTCGAAGCACGTATTGCGGGCGGCGATTGCCTCGTGAGCATTGATGACCCCATCCACGACTGGACCATCGAACGCATCGCTCTCCCCCGCGACAAAAGCAACGACCGTTGGTCGATAGTGCCAAGGATCGCGCAGGGAGAGCGCATCACGGTCTATCGGCACGATGGTCCGGGCATGCGGCCGGTCGGTCGCTTCACCAACGCCTATGCATCGCCGCTGTCCGTACCGCTCATGCCCACTTTGACAGGCGGGGTCGAAAATGCGCGCTGGACCTGGGGCCGTACAACCGTCGGAGAGAGCCGATGGGACTGGGATAGTGTCACAGCCCTCCGTAGCCTAATCATGTTCAATCCCAATATCCCGGAGGGGGCGTCGCCCGTTCAAATGCGCCAACTGCTGCGTGCTGCGCTCGCCGACCCGCGTCGCGCACCCGACGATGCGGGGTTGTTGCTCGCGAATTCGATCATGGTCGACATCGCCCGTCACAAGGCCCAGCCGGGCGACGCCGAATTGCTCGCAAAGGCCATTGCCGACGATCGCTTCACGAAGATCGAGCCGCGCTACGAGATCGTCGAGAAACTGGGCGCGGGCTACAATATGATCGTCGAGAGCGCGATCGCACGGCTGGGACGCCTGCCAGAAAGCGATGCGACGACATTTCCCCATAGCGCGCTCAACACCATCATTGCGAAAATGCCCAAGGATTGGTTCGAGTCGCCTCCCGCTGACCTGACAACGCTTTTGCGCAACCCGGTGATCGCCGCGCGAGCACGGGGTATTATCTACAAGCTCGACGCGGGAGGTGCGGCGGCCGTACCCATTCTCGTGGAAATCGTAACTCGCGGAGCCGAACGCATATCGGGGATCGAGGATCGCGGTTACGACAGGCAGTTCGCCTCCGAGGGCATCCATGCTGCGGTCGGCGCACTATGTCGTATCGGTGTCCCGGCCCGCGGTGCGCTAGGCTCGATCATCGCCGCCAAACAGAAGCTGATTGCTACTGGCAAACGTTGGCAGGATCCCGATCCTGGCAAATACAGCGCCCTGTGGCGCGGCCAGAAGGTCAATGACCGCTTCGTCGTCACGCTCGTCAGCCTCGGGGTGCCGATTGCCGAGTTTCGGGCACCCGATCATCCGTCAGCGACGGTGAACGGCAGTTGGCAGGATATGATCATGCTCAATGTGAAGGACCATGACTGCTCGCTGTGACGGCTCTCTCCGCCGTCACCTATCTCAGTTGTGCGGCGGAGCTTGCAAGTCATGCAAGTACTGAAGGCGCCAACAAGATCAGTGTGAGCAAAACGGCCGTTTGTGAGCAATGCTCTTCCGCAAAAACGGCGCACCCGCTTCACCCCAAGTCGTCGCTCCGAACCTAGTCCAGGGTAACGCGATGGTCAGCCCGTCACCTTCGCCACGGCGGCGATGAACTGGTCGATGTTGCCCAGCGTCAGCCCCGCCACGTTGATCCGGCCCGAGCCGGCGAAGTAGATGCCGTGGTCGGCGCGCATCGCCTGGACCTGCTCGGGGGTGAAGGGGATGATCGAGAACAGGCCGTTCTGGCCGCCGACCGGCGTCAGGTCCACACCGCCGACCTTGCCCGCCGCGGCGAGCCGGGCGCGGACCTGGCGCATCCGTTCGCGCATCGTGTCGAGCTCGTCGAGCCACTGCGCGGTGAGGGCCTTGTCCTCCAGCACCATGCGGACGGCGGCGGCGCCGTGATCCGGCGGCTGCGACCAATTGGCGCGGGCCAGGGCATAGGCGTTGGAGATCACCGGCGGAAGCTGCTCGGGCGTCGCCGTCATCATGTAGAGCGCGCCGGTGCGATCGCGATAGAGGCCGAAGTTCTTGTCGCAGCTATAGGCGACGATCGCCTCCGGCACGGCGGCCAGCACGCGGCGCACGCCGTAGGCGTCCTCCTCCATGCCGCGGCCCAGGCCCTGATAGGCGAGGTCGAGTACGGGGAGCAGCTTTTTGCCCGCGATCAGGCCGGCGATCTCGTCCCAGTCGCCTTCCGAATAGTCGATGCCGGTCGGGTTGTGGCAGCAGCCGTGGAGCAGGATCGCGTCGCCTTCGTCGGCCTGGGCAATCGCTTCGCGCAGGGCGGCCATGTCGGCGGTGCCTTCGCTCGTCGCGTGGTTGAAGGTCTTGAGCTCCAGGCCGAGGTCGGCGCAGATCTGCGCGTGGTTCGGCCA
>JASGGH010000065.1:0-15615 GCA_047605105.1 Novosphingobium sp.
GGTCGGAGCTGATGTTGCGGATGCAGTTGCCGCTGGTCTGGATGGCGTGCATCTCGACCGAGGCCAGATCGGCAAGGATATCAGGTGCTTCCTCCAGCTTGATCCAGTTGTACTGGATGTTCTGGCGGGTGGTGAAGTGGCCGTAGCCGCGGTCGTACTTGTCGGCGATGTCGCCGAGCATGCGCATCTGCGCCGAGCTCAGCGTGCCGTAGGGCACCGCGACGCGTAGCATGTAGGCGTGGAGCTGGAGGTAGAGCCCGTTCTGCAGGCGCAGCGGGCGGAAGTTCTCCTCGGCCAGGGTCCCGGCGATGCGGCGGCGGGTCTGGTCGCGGAACTCCTCGACGCGGGTGTCGACCATGGCCTGGTCGTAGCTGTCATACTTATACATTTGTTCTACCTAGCCAAATCCGTTCGTGTCGAGCGAAGTCGAGACACCAAGCGCCCGGTGTCTCGACTTCGCTCGACACGAACGGGGAGGGGGAATTCATCAGATCACCCAGTTGAGCGCCGCAGGATCGGCCGGCTTCAGGGTCAGGTCGGGGCGGACGGTCGGGCCAAGGGCACGGATGCGGTCCTTGATATGGGCCGGGCGGACGCCGTCCGCGGTCACCTCGCCGTCGATCACCTGGGCGTCGACCACGTGCTGCGCGGCTTGTTCGCGCGCGCCGATCTCGTCGCCATGATCGCCCACGTCGGCGGCGTCGTTGACCTGGCGCGACCAGGCGGAGCCGTCCCACCAGACGACCGCGCCGGTCCTCAGGTCATTGGCCGTCAAAATCTTCACTTCGTTCCCTCCAGCTGCCCATTCCTGATGAGCTTGTGCAATTCAAGTTCCTGATTTTCCTTAGTGACTTCGCCGATGACGATCAGCGCCGGGCTCTTCACCGCATGCCCCGAGACCAATTCGGGCAGGGCAGCCAGTGCGCCGCGTATGATCCGCATGCCGCGACGTGTGGCGTTCTCGATCACCGCCACCGGGACGTCTGGCGACAACCCATCGGCCATCAGCTTCTCGGCGATGGCCTCGGCGGTCGCGACCCCCATGTAGATCACCAGGGTCCGGCCCTTGCCGGCGAGGCCCGACCAGTCTTGTTCGGTCAGGCCCTTGCACTGCCCGGCGACGAAGGAGACGATCGAGGCCGAGGCGCGGTGGGTGAGGGGGATCAGCGCCGCCGCCGCCGCGCCGACCGCGGCGCTGATGCCGGGCACGACCTTTACCGGCACGCCCGCGGCGCGGCAGGCCTCCGCCTCCTCGCCGCCGCGGCCGAAGATGAAGGGGTCGCCGCCCTTGAGCCGTACCACGTCGTCCCCGGCCAGCGCCATGCGGACGAGGAGGGCGTTGATCTCCTCCTGCGGCATCGTATGCCGGGCGCGGCTCTTGGCGACCGAGACCAGCAGCGCGGCGGGATGCGCCAGCGCGAGGATCGCCGGATCGACCAGCCCGTCATGGACCACGACCTTCGCCGCCGCGATCAGCCGCGCGGCGCGCACGGTCAGCAGGTCGGGGTCGCCGGGACCGGCGCCGACCAGATGGACCGTCCCGGGGGCTTGCGCCGTCCCGTGCAGGCTGGGCGAATTTTCCATGAGGGCCACATGGCGATTTGGCCCGCAAGGCGCCAGCGAGATTGCGTTTTCGGGGGGGTAGGAGAGCTTTAGGGAGGGGTATTCTTAACTGCGGCCCGTCTCTATCCTCGGTCTCACGCGAGCATGTCCGCCACCCGCTTGGGATCACGCTGGATCAGCGACAGCAGAACACGCGCCGAGGCGTCGGGCTGACGCTTCCCCTGCTCCCAATCCCGGACGGTGCCGACCGGAAGGTGGTAGGTGCTGGCAAACTCGGCCTGCGTCTTGCCGACGCGCCGGCGCAGTTCCTTGATGTTCACGGGCTCGTGGACCACGAAGCCCTTGCGTTCCCCGGCCTTGTAAGCCTCGACCTGCGAGATGGCGCGCTTCAGGCTTGCGAAATCGTTCTCGTCCATGCTCACTTTCCTTTCCGAAGCTCGTTCTTCTGCCTGCCCGTCAGGTTGGCCTGCTTTCCTTTGGAAATGACCGTCATCAGGAAAACCGGCTCTTCCCGGGTCATGTAGTAGGTGATGACGCGATAGCCGCCTGACTTTCCCTTGCCTTCCTTGGCGATGCGAACCTTCCGGCAACCGCCCGTTCCGGGGATGATTTCGCCGGCATCCGGGGTGCCGGCCAGGAAATCCACCACCGTCACCCGCTCATCGTCAGTCATTCCGGCCTTCTTGGCGGCGGCGAGGTATTCGGGGGTTTCGACTACCGTTTGCACGAGAATATCGTAAGGCATTGCTGTATCGAGCGCAACAAGAAAATACAGCAATGCCTTATTTAGTGGCAGTCTGGCCAAGGACCATGGCTCATCGCGGGATAATTCCCCGATCAGAGCGGGCTCGATGCACGGGCGGGGCGCCAGCGCTTTCGCAAATATGCAGAGGTCTGCTGCGGGCCGGGCAGCGCCCGCAAGGCGCCAGCGAGATTCGTTTTCGGGGGTAAGAGAGCTTTAGGTGGAACGCCTCACTTGGTTTGGGCATCTAGGATATGCAGTACGACAGTCCTCATTGCATCTTTTGCCAATGTTACCGCTCGCTCGACTTCGCTAGCGCCGGCATTTGTCTGGACATACTCCCTTAGTGACGCTTCCTGAGCGTTGCAGGTCACATAGGCGCGAGACAATGCCTGATCAATCGTATCCCTGGAGAGCGGAAGGGGGAGATTGTCCGACACGCATTTGTCCCATAGAGTCGAGGGGTTCTCTGGAATGCCACCAGCTCGGAGTTGAACAACCTTACGCAAGAGGGTTGCTTCATATCTCCTTTTAAAATCTACTGTATCTCCGTTAACCTCGCGAATTTTTGCAAACATAGCTTGCTCGAATGATGCGCACGATTTTGCAGATTCTTCTATGATTTTCTCTGGCCGGATCGGGTCGTGTAAGTGGATTGAGACATAGCTTCCCGAGCAGCCAATCAGCTTGGTAAGCTCTACGTCCGCCGCTGGATACATCCTGCCTAAGTCATCAGATCCGTTTGAAGTAGAGGCGGCTGCGAAAACCAGCGCCGCTGATGTAGCAAAAATTGCGTTGAGCATGAAATGTTCTCTCAAAATGGAAAAATACTAGCCTGCAAAATTGGGACATTCCTGACAATAGATGTCGAATGTTAGATCACCGCCGCCCCAACCCCTCGACCATCTCCCTCAATGCCGCCAAATCCCTCAGCCCAACCTCGCGCTGGTTCGCGTTCGGCAAGGTAATCCCGTTCTCCTGGAACAGCTTCCAGCACCGCTTCAGCACGTCGCTCCGCACGTTCGCCAGGCCTTCCTCCGGGTCGTTGATCCAGATGCGGATCTCGTAGGCGACGCCGATGCCGGTGAACTCGGTGATCCAGGCGGTCGGGGCGGGCTGGGCGAGGACGCGCATCGCTTCGCGCGCGGCTTGCAGCATCAGGCTTTCGGCGCGGTCGAGGTCGGTGCCGGGGCCGACCATCAGCGGCACCCGCACGCGCACCTCGCGGCTGGAATAGGACCAGTTCTCCACCTGATTGATCATCAGGTTCTCGTTGGGGATCAGGTATTCCTTCTTGTCCCGCGTCGTCACCGAGACCGCGCGCAGGCCGATCCGCTTGACCTGGCCGACGGTGTTGGTGTGCCCGTCGCTCACCGCGATCACGTCGCCCGGCTTGATCGAGCGGTCCATCAGCAGGATGATCCCCGCGATCAGGTTGCCGAAGGTCTTCTGCAGGCCGAAGCCGACCGCGAGGCCGAAGGCGCCGGAGAACACGGTCAGCGCGGTCAGGTCGACCCCCAGCGCATCGACCCCGACGAAGAAGGCGATCAGCCAGATCAGGATCGAGACGATCTTCTCGCCCAGCACCTGCTGCCCGGGATCGAGCCGGGTGAGCCGCGCGAAGGTTCGCCGCGCGAGCCTGGAGCCGAGCCGCGAGACCATGATCAGCGCGAAGATGACGGCGATCGCGGTGAGCCCGGAATAGACCGAGATCCGGTATTTGCCGACATCGAAGCCGATCAGGTTGAGCGTGGCGCCGATGCGCTCGAGGTGCTCGGTGAAGGTCATGCTTGCTGCGCCACCTTATCCCTCCGCCCCGCTCATGCCGAGCTTGTCGGGCCGAAGGCGGCCGTAGGTCAACCGCTGTTCTTGTTCTTGAGGCTCAGCGCAAGTCCGCAAGGAAAAGCGGTCCTTCGACAAGCTCGGGACGGACGGGTTGGGGAGGGAGAGGTGAGGTGGCGAACGTGGTCGACTCTCACCGCGTGCCTGACCCGAAAAAGAAGGAAGAATTTGTCTCGCGCGAAGACGCGAAGGCGCGAAGGGGTTGCGCCCGGCCGAAGGCCGCCCAACACATGCTGCCTCGTCCAAGCGGCTACGGCCGGCCGGGAAGGCGGCTTCGCCGCGGGAGCTACCTCTTCACGTCTTCGCGTCTTGGCCCGCAGGGCCCCAAAAACCCTTCTGCCTTTTCTCTTTCCGTTCACCCCCGCATCGCCGCGAGGCCGCGTTCCAGGTCGGCGATCAGGTCGGCCGGGTCTTCCAGCCCGATGGCGAGGCGCAGGGCGTATTTGTCCGCCGGGTCGAGCCCCGCGAGCGGCCAGGGCGTGACGGCGCGGATCGGGGCGGGATCGACCGGGATCACCAGGCTTTCGAACCCGCCGAAGGAATAGCCGATGCCGAACAGTTCGAGCGCATCGATCAGGCGGTTGCGGGCGGCGGCGTCTCCGCCCTTGAGGACCGCGCTGAACAGCCCGCAGCCGCCGGTGAAGTCGTGCGCCCACAGCTCATGCCCCGGCGAGCCCGGCAGGCAGGGATAGAGGACCGCGGCGACTTCCTCGCGGCCGTGCAGCCACTGCGCCACGGCGAGCGCGGAGGCGGTTTCCCGCTCCAGGCGCAGCGCGAGCGTCCGCAAGCCCCTGAGCATCAAGGCCGCATCGTCGGGCGAAACCGTCTGGCCCAGGTTCTGCGCCCGCCGGCGCAGCTTCCCGTACCATTCCTCGCCCGCCGCGGCGCTGCCCATCATGACGTCGGAATGGCCGCCGACATGCTTGGTCAGCGACATGACCGAGATGTCCACGCCGTGCCTGAGTGGCTGGAAGCCGAGCGGGCCGGCCCAGGTGTTGTCGATGATCGATACGATCCCGCGCGACCGGCAGATCGCGGCGATCGCCGGAACGTCCTGCATCTCCATGGTCAGGCTGCCGGGGGCTTCGAGCAGCACCGCGCGGGTTCGCCCGCAGATCGCGGCTTCGAAGGCCGCGAGGTCGGTCGCGGGGAAGAACCGCGTCTCGATCCCGAACTCGCTGAGCATCCCCTTGCCCAGCGCGCGGCTGGGGTCATAGGCGCTGTCGGTCATCAGCACGACGTCGCCCGGGCGCAGCACGGTGAGCAGCGTCGCGGCGATCGCGGCGACGCCGGAGGGATAGAGCATCGTCCCGAAAGCGCCCGGCTCCAGCTCGGTCAGCGCCTCGGCCAGGGCCCACTGCGTCGGCGCCCCGCGGCGGCCGTAGTAGAACTGGCCGTCCTGGTTGCTCCTATGCCGCTCGGCCAGTTCGGCGGTGTTCGCGAACAGATGGGTCGAGGCGCGCCACACCGGCGGATTGACCACCGGCCAGGCCGGTCCGCGCCCGGTAGTGACGAGTTTCGTGGCGGTGGATTGGGGATTGTCGGTCTTGGCCATCGGCGCGGTGTTAGCCGCTTTTTCGACTCGCGCGAAGCCGCGAAGATGCGAAGAAGAAAAGGAAGATTGGTTCGCGCGGAGACGCGGAGGCGCAGAGGTGTAGCGCCTGCGGCGAAGCCGCCTTTGCGTTCTCAAACCTGTCAATCGAAGACAAGCGCCTGCGGCGCGAGCGCTACACCTCTGCGCCTCCGCGTCTCCGCGCGAAACTCATTTGGCTTCGCGTGATGCAAATTTCATTTTCCTACAGGGGGCCGTCCGTGGTCTATCCTGCCGGATGACGAGTCGCCGAAAACCCACGGAAAACCGGCCTTTGCACCCGCTGGGACCTGACACATCCCGACAGCGGGCGACGGGTCCTGACACAGGTGCCCAGGACACCGTGCTTCCTGTCGATCTCGCCTGGCCGTCAGGCGTCGGTGCCCACCGCCTTGGGCGTGCCGGGATCGGCGCCCCATTCGGCCCAGGAGCCGTCGTAGAGCGCCACGTCCTGCTTCCCCAGCAGTTCCAGCCCGAAGGCGAGGATGCAGGCGGTCATGCCGCTGCCGCAGGTGGTGACGATCGGGCGGGCGAGGTCGACCCCGGCGCTCTCGAAGGCGGCGCGGATGCCGGCCTGGTCCTTGAAGGTGCCGTCGGGGTTGAACAGCTTGGCGTAATGGACGTTGAGCGATTCCGGGATATGGCCCGAGGCCATGCCCGGGCGGGGCTCGGCTTCGGCCCCGGTGAAGCGCGGTGCGCCTCTCGCGTCGATCACCTGCTCGCCCCGCGAGCCGAGGTTGGCGAGGATGTCCGCCTTGGAGCGCAACTGCTTGTCGTCCTGCCACACGGTGAAGTGGCGGTGGCGCAGCGTCTCGCGGCCCTTGGCAAGGGGGCGTCCTTCGGCCTTCCACTTGGCCAGGCCGCCATCGAGGATCGCGACGTTGTGCGCGCCGAACAGCTTGAGCATGTACCAGGCCCGCGCGGCCGAGTGGATCGCGCTGTCGTCGTAAAGCACCACGCGGCTGCCGTCGCCCAGGCCCAGGCTCTGCATCCGGCTGGCGAACTTGGCCGCGGAAGGAAGGGTGTTCTCGATCGCGGCCGAGGTGTCGATCAGCTCGCCCAGGTCCATGAAGACCGCGCCGGGGATATGGGCCGCCTCGTATTCGGCGCTGGGATCGCGCCCCGTGTCGGCCATGTGGCGGCTGGCGTCGACGATGCGCAGGTCGCTCGCGCCGATCTCGTCGGCGAGCCACTGCGTCGATACCAGACTGTCCATGGTGCGCGCTCCTCCTTCGCTGCAACGCAGCAAGGCTTATCCAGCCGCGCCGCCTGCGTCCAGATGGGGCGTCAGCCCGGCAGGGCGAGTTCGCGCTGGGTGATGCTCGAATACAACCGTGGGCCTAGATCCAGCCTGAACGGCTTGAGCGCCGCCCCTGCCGTGGCCGGTTCCTCTCCCACCACGAAGGCATGGTTGGCCGAGACCGGCGGGCGGCCGTCGCGGAAGACCAGCAGGCGGAACCGCGCGAGCGGCACGAACAGCGTCGCCTGGCCGTGGCGGATCGGGGTGATCGCGGCGAGCGGAAGGCGCAGCTCGCCCGACATCGCCGCGCTTTCGCCGGGGGCGAGCAGGGGAATGCGGTGCTGCGGCTCACCGTCGGCGGCGGTCTCGAGCAGGACCTTGGGCGGGATCGAGGCGTGGGCGCCGATCATGTCGCCGCTGACCGCGATCGGCCCGACCGGCTCGGCCCCGGTGTTGGTCACCGTGAGCTCGTAGGTCAGCGCGGTGTTCATCAGCGTGGCGCTCAGCCGCTGGGCGGCGAGCGTCACCGTGAGGTGCTCGTCGGTCCGGCGCGGCGCGGGAGCGGGCGGCGGCGGAGGAGGCAGGTCGGCGAGCGAAAGCGCGGGCTCGGGGATGGCGGGCGCCGGCGCGGGCGCGGCGGGCGGAGCGGCTTCCGGGAGCGAGAGGGAGGGCGCGGCCGGGGCGGGAGCAGGCGATGCGGCCGCCGCTTCCTCGTAATGGTCGTCGGCGGGTTCGGCGGCCTTGCGGCGGCGCAGCAGCCACAGCGCCGCGGCCAGCAGGACGCCGCCGCCTCCGGCCAGCCAGGGCCAGAGCGGGGCGCCTGCCGGCTGCGCGGTTGCCGGAGCGGGAAGGGTGGCGGCCGCGGTCGGCACGGCATCGCTCGGCACGGCATCGGCCGGCGCCGTGACCATCGGCGGGGCCATGGTCGAGGTGGGGGCCGGGGTCGGCGTAGCCCCGGCAGCCGGGGCGGTCGCGGCGGCGGAGGGCGTGGCGCTCGGCTTGGGGGTCGGGCGCGCGGCCGGCTTCGCGGTGGCCGCGGCGCTCGGTGCGGCGCTGGGGCTCGCGGCCGGGGTCTGGGCCGGCGCGGGCGTGGCCGCGGTGACCTTGGGCGGCGGCAGGACGATGACCGGCGGCGACGCGGCGGGGGTCGGCGAGCCGCCCGGCTGCAGGCTGAACGAGTCCACGTCGCCCGCGCTTTGCGCCGCTGCCGGCATGCCCGCCGTCAGGGCAAGTGCTGCCCCGGGGAGAATTGCCAGCCTCCAGATCGTCCCTCGGCTCACGCCCATTGCCTTCGTTGCCCTTCGTTCTGCCGCATGGCGGCGGCGGCTGAATAGCGAGTGAATGCGCGCTCCGCCACCCGCTGACTTGTGCCCGGGCCGCGATACCGCCAATGCAGCGACATGACCACCACGCCGCCGCCGCCGCTCCAGAGCCCGCTCCATTTGGGCCGGCACAGCGCCTTGCCCGCATCGCCCGAAGCCGCGGTGCTCGACTATGTGCCCAATCCCCGCGCGGAGGCGCTCTATCTCGTGCGTTTCGCGGCGCCGGAGTTCACCTCGCTGTGCCCCGTCACCGGCCAGCCCGACTTCGCGCACCTGGTGATCGACTATGCGCCCGGTGCCACGATCGTCGAATCGAAGTCGCTCAAGCTGTTCCTGGGATCGTTCCGCAATCACTGCGGCTTTCACGAGGACGTGACCGTCGGCATCGGCCAGCGGCTGTTCGCCGAAATGGCGCCCAGGTGGCTGCGCATCGGCGGCTACTGGTATCCGCGCGGCGGCATGCCGATCGACGTGTTCTGGCAGTCGGGCGCTGTCCCGGAAGGGCTGTGGGTGCCCGAGCAGGGTGTCGCGGGCTATCGCGGGCGGGGTTGACGCGGGCGGGGTTGACCGGGTCTAGGCGGCGCGGCCCGCGGCGATCGCGGCATGCGCGGCGGCGACGATCGTGGCCGGGTCGAGCGGCCAGGGCAGGTAATCGGCGGCGCCCGCGGCCATCACCTGGACGATCCGGTGGGGCGAGGGGTTTTCGCCATAGGCGATGATCTTCGCCCCGCTCCGGGCCTGGCTGAGCTTTTCCACGACCTCGGCGATCGTCCCGGCTTCGTCGGCCGCCAGCACGACGTAGCGGCCGGCGGGGCTTCCCGAAGTCAGTTCGCCCAGGCCTTCCGACACGGTGATCCCCCGTCCATGGCTGAGCAGGGCCGCGAAAATGGCGGCAGCGCGCGCGGGGTTCTTGTCGACGAGGATGAACTGCAGCCGGGGCACGGTTTTGTCTCTCACGGGAACTGGGAAGCACGAGGTCCCGCAGCCAAGCCGACAGTGCGACCCGACGTGCCTGACTGCGGGAATAGGTATCTCTGAGCGCCCGCTCGACGAAACCAAGGGGGATTGCGACGCCGAAGGGTCAGGGGGATGGGCGCATCAGAGATGTGCCCTCAACCACTATTCCGGCGAGCCTGCTTTGCAAATCGCGACAGAATCCTTCGAACTCACACCATCCAGAACGGCGGCGGGATCGCCGCCTGCGCGCGGCGCTCGTTGCGCCAGGCCTGGGGAGAAACGCCGAACTCGCTGGCGAACCAGCGCGTGAAGGCGCTCGGCGAGGCATAGCCCAACTGCTGCGAGATCGCGGTGACCGATTGCGCGCCGCCCAGATAGACCTGCGCCAGTTCGCGCCGCACCTCGCCCAGCAAGCCGGCGAAAGTGGCGCCTTCCTGCTCCAGCCCGCGCTGCAGGGCCCGCACGCCGAGCCCCATCTGGGCGGCCACCGGCTCGAGCCGCCCCTGGCCGTTGGGCAGGAGCAGCGTGATGGACCGCCGCACGCGGTCGGCGATCGGCGCATTCTCCGCGGGCAGCGGCACGAGCTGCAGCAGGCGCTGGGCGTGCAAGGCCATCACCGGATCGGCGTGGGGGTTGGGAATGTCGAGCGCGGCGCTGGCGCAGGTGAAGCCGTCGAACAGGCTCCCGAACTCGATCCGCATCGGAAAGTAGCGGCGCCAGGCGGTCAGGTCCTCGGGCGCCGGCCGGGTCAGGTGGACGGCGGCCGGCGCCCAGGCCCCGTGCGAGGCCCCGGTCAGCACGCGGTAGCCCAGGGCGATCGCGAAATCGGTGACCTGGACCTTGGCGTAGTCCGGCATGAAGCCGAGCCTGATCAGCCCGGTTTCGCCGTCGTCCTCGAGATCGACCGTGATGATGTCGTTCATGTGGCGGCGGAAGGCGATCAGCGCGTGCATCATCTCGCGGACCGTCCCGAGCCGGTCGAGCAGCAGGGCGATCGGCCCGAGGCTGGCGAAGGAACGGCGCTCGGCCAGGAGCAGCCCGAAATTGTCGCAACCCGAGCGTTGCGCCGACTTCTCGAACAGCCGCACGACCGACTGGGCCGGAACCCGCGTTTCCGGGTCGGTCAGCGCGGCGGGAGGGATGCCCGCATGGCGCAGCATCCAGTAGCCGTCGAGGCCGGCGGATTCGGCGACTTCCAGATAGCTGGTCAGCATTCCGGCGCGGAGCTCGTGCATAGCCACCTCCAGGCCACCGAAGCCGGATATGCAGGCTTATGATAAGCACTGCAACCTTTGGCGGCGAAGCTGCCCGAGGGGACGGGGCTCGGGATGGATTGCGGATGTTCGGAATTCTCAATTGGCGGCTTGGGCGGTTGACGTCGCCCCGGCGATCTTTCACAGCGCGCGCCTTCCGAATGGGCCGCACCGCCCGAAACCTTGGAGACCGAAATGAAGCTGCTGCGTTGGGCCATGGCCGGAGCGTCCGCCTATGTCGTCTACAAGTACACCATCGGCAAGAAGGGCGGCGAGGAAGTGTTCAAGTCGCCCGAGACCGGCGATGGGGCATTGCAGCCCGCCCCGGCCAAGCCGAGTCGCCCGCGCCGCGCCAAGAAGGCCTGATTTCCCAAGAAGGCCTGATTTCCCAAGAAGGCCTGATTTCATAGTCATCGACGCCGGCAGGCCGCCGCGGGGCGGGGCATCTCCGTGAAATCGTCTAACGAGTGAGTGCTCACTCATTAGAT
This sequence comes from Novosphingobium sp., assembly GCA_047605105.1. Lineage (GTDB taxonomy): Bacteria > Pseudomonadota > Alphaproteobacteria > Sphingomonadales > Sphingomonadaceae > Novosphingobium. Next base: position 10,999 of record JASGGH010000065.1, read on the forward strand.
GGAACGGATGAGCCGAGCGGCGGAGTAGGCGAGAGCGAGGAACATGAAGCGACTTTATCCTGGCGGGTTGCTGGCGGCCGGCGTCCTGATCGGCATCGGTCTTGCCGCGGACGGAGCGACCCTGATGGCCCAGCCCGCCATGGCCCAGCCCGCCAACGCCCAGCCCACTCCGGCCGCCATCGCCGCTCCGGCGCTGGAGGGCCGCTGGGAGGGGGCGTTCGGCCAGAAGGCGGACAAGCTCGTGGTGGTCGAGATCCGCCGCGATGCCGGCGGGCGGGTCGGGGGATCGGTTACCGGCGTGGATGAAAACCGTTCGGTCTTCGCGATCGACGCGGTCGAACGGAACGGCTCGACGGTCAGGCTGGTCGTCGGCGAGGCCGGGGGCGGGTTCGAAGGCCAGCTATCGGGCGATGGGACCACGCTGACCGGCCACTGGTCGGAGCTCGCCATCACGACGCCGCTGGAACTGGTCCGCGTGCCCGCCGGGAAATGATCGCGTCCTTGGAGTGGGATGACTTCACGCCGGCCCGTTCGCCCTGAGGAGGGGCTGAAGCTGCAAGCTGAAGCCTGTCTCGAAGGGCTGCGCCCGGCGGTGCTTCGAGACGGGATCTCAGCCCGCGGCTTCGACCTTCCTCAGCATGCCAGCGTCAGCAGGCCGGTGAAGGCGGCGCGCTGCACGGTGCGTCCATATTACCCCGCCCTGCACGTCGCGGTGCAGCGCGGACAGCCTGTTCGCGCGCACCCAGAACCTGGGACGGGTCAGGGTTGTCGTGACGTGACGGGTGCCGCCCGGTTCGCCGCGTTGCTCAATTTATCCGATAAATTATTGAAAACATGGTGCCGGCTAGAGGCTTCGAACCCCTGACCCCCTGATTACAAATCAGGTGCTCTACCAACTGAGCTAAGCCGGCACGCCTTGCGCGCCTTACCCTCAGGGAACCCCGAACGTCCAGCCCTCGGTGCGCGCGATCTCCGTCACCCCGGCCAGCGCCGGCGCGGACAGCGCGGCCAGGCCGAGCGCCAGGCCCAGGGGAATCGTTTTCAGCATCGTTTTGGCCCCTATTCGCCGCGCAGTTCCTTGCGCTTCCTGCTCCACCATTCGATCCGCTCGATCACCTGGCGCTCGAAGCCCCGCGCGACCGGGCGGTAATAGGTCTGCGGCGCCATGCCCTCGGGCCAGTAGTCGGCGCCGGAGAAACCATCTTCCGCATCGTGATCGTAGGCATAGCCTTTCCCATAGCCGATGTCCTTCATCAGCTTGGTCGGCGCGTTGAGGATGCTGGGCGGCGGCATCAGCGAGCCGGTCTCGCGCGCCGAGCGGAAGGCTTCCTTCTGCGCGACATAGGCCGCGTTCGATTTGGGCGCGGTGGCGAGGTAGAGGCAGGCCTGGACGATCGCCAGCTCGCCCTCGGGGCTGCCGAGGAACTGGTAGGCGTCCTTGGCGGCGAGGCACTGGGCCAGCGCCTGGGGATCGGCGAGGCCGACGTCCTCGCTGGCGAAGCGGACCAGCCGGCGCAGCACGTAGAGCGGCTCCTCGCCGGCGGTCAGCATCCGCGCGAGGTAATAGAGCGCGGCCTGCGGGTCCGAGCCGCGCAGGGCCTTGTGAAGGGCCGAGATCAGGTTGTAGTGGCCTTCGCGGTCCTTGTCGTAGACCGCGACGCGGCGCTGGAGGAACTCGCCCAGGGCGGCGGGATCGAGCGGGGCGGGGACCTTCGCCGAATAGAGCGTCTCGGCCTGGTTGAGCAGGAACCGCCCGTCCCCATCGGCCGAGGCGATCAGCGCCTCGCGGGCCTCCGGAGTGAGGGGCAGGGGGCCTTCCACGGCCTCGGCGCGTTCGAGCAACAGCTCCAGCGCGGCTTGATCGAGCCGGCGCAGGATCAGCACCTGGGCGCGGGAAAGCAGCGCGGCGTTGAGCTCGAAGCTGGGGTTCTCGGTCGTGGCGCCGACCAGGGTTACCGTGCCGCGCTCGACGAAGGGCAGGAAGCCGTCCTGCTGGGCGCGGTTGAAGCGGTGGATCTCGTCCACGAACAGCAGGGTGCGCCGACCAGCCTTGGCGGCGAGATCGGCCTCGGCGAAGGTTTTCTTGAGGTCGGCGACGCCGGTGAACACCGCGCTGATCGCCACGAAGCGCATGCCGACCGCATCGGCGAGCAGGCGGGCGGTGGTGGTCTTACCCGTGCCCGGCGGTCCCCAGAGGATCATCGAGGTCAGCCAGCCGGCAGCCACCATGCGCCCAATGGCGCCCTCCGGGCCGGTCAGGTGCTCCTGCCCGACCACCTCGGACAACTGCCTCGGCCGCAGCCGGTCGGCCAGCGGCGCGTCGGGGCGGGGGGCCTCGCGCGGAGGCGGGGGAAGATCATCGGCAAAGAGGTCGGCCATCGCGGGCAAGATAGAGGGTTTCGAAAAATTTGCATGAGGGTCTTGCGGAGATAGCATTAAGATATATCTTAGACGCATCGAAACCATATCAAGGAGTAAGCGCGAGATGCGCATGGATCGAAATTGCGGACCCCACCACGGACCTCGCCAACGAGGGGGCGGCCGCGAACGCTTCGCCAAGCTGGCGATGATGAAGGCCGCCAAGTCCGGCGGCGGTTGGGGCGGGCCCTTCGGGGGCGGCGGCTTCGGCTGGGACGAGGAAGGCGGCCATCGCGGCCGCGGCGGTCGCGGGCGGATGTTCGGCAGCGGGGAACTCCGGCTCGTCCTGCTCAAGCTCATCGCCGACCAGCCGCGCCACGGCTATCAGTTGATCAAGGCGGTCGAGGAACTGACCCAGGGCGCCTATGCCCCGAGCCCCGGCGTGGTCTATCCCACCCTCTCGCTGCTCGCCGACGAAGGCGCGGTGACCGAGGCGGCCAATGCCCCTGGGAGCGAGGGCGCGCGCAAGGCCTTCACGATCACCGAGCAGGGCGAGGCCGAGCTCACCGAAAAGGCGACCGAGGTGGAGCGCATCATCGCCCGCCTGACCGAGCGCGGCGAAGGCCGACGCCGGGGTCCGCCGCCCCAGGTCGCCCGCGCGCTCGGCAACCTGATGATGGTGCTGCGCGCGACCAGGCACGAGGAGCAGTCGGCCGAAAAGCACAACGCGATCGTCGACATTCTCGACGAAGCCGCCAAGCGGATCGAACGGCTGTGAGAGTCGACCGCTTCGCCTTTGGCGAAGCGCCATTGGTGTTCGATTAGCGCGCCGCCTTCTGCCGGATCAGCCGCTGGTAGGTGTCCGCTACCGCCTGGTTGATCGCATCCCAGGAAAACTCGCGGCTGCGCAGTTCGCCTGCCGCGCCGTGCCGCGCCCGGGTGTCGGGCTCCTCGGCATAGCAGCGCAGCGCTTCGGCGAAGTGATGCACCGCGCCGGGACGGATCAGCCGGCCGGAGACCTGATCGTCGACCAGGCTCTCGCTCCCCGTCGCTTCGGCCGCCACCACGGGAATGCCGCAGGCCATCGCCTCCAGGGTGACGTTGCCGAAGGTCTCGGTGACCGAGGGGTTGAACAGCATGTCCATCGAGGCCACCGCCCGGCCCAGGTCCGCGCCGCCCTGGAAGCCGGCGAAGACCGCGCCCGGCAGCCGCGCCTCGAACCAGCCGCGCGCCGGGCCTTCGCCGATCACCAGCACCTTGTGGGCGATGTTCCGCCGCTGCAGTTCGTCGATCGTGTCGGAGAATACGTCGAGGCCCTTTTCCATCACCAGCCGGCCGAGGAAGCCGATCGTCACCTCGTCGTCGGCGATGCCGAGGCTGCGGCGCCATTCGTTGTCGCGCCGCTCGGGCGAGAAGATCTCGCGGTCCACCCCGCGCGACCAGATCGAGACGTCGTAGTTCATCCGCTGCTCGCGCAGCACCTGGGCCATCGATTCCGACGGCGCGACCAGCGCATCGCAGCGGCGGTAGAAGCGGCGCAGCACGGCCTCGAACAGCGGCTCGAGGAAGGCCATGTTGTAATAGCGCGGATAGGTCTCGAACCGGGTGTGGACCGAAGCGAGGATCGGGAGCTTGCGCCCCCGCGCCCAGGAGACGGCACGGTGCCCGCTGGGATCGGGCGAGGAGACGTGGATCACGTTGGGCGCGAATTCGGCCAGGTCGCGGCGGACCCGGCGGGACAGCCCGGTCGGGAAGCGGTACTCGCCGCGTCCGAAGGGCATGGCCAGCGAGGGGAGGCCGATCAGGTCGCCGGTCGGCGGGAAGGCCGGCTCGTCCACCACCGGCGAATAGACCCGCACCTGCGCGCCCTGGCGCAGCAGGTAGCCGACCAGGCGGTTGAGCGCCTGGTTCGCGCCGTCGCGAACGTAGTTGTAGTTGCCGCTGAACAGCGCGATGCGAAGATCGGCAGATGTCATCGCGCGCCTTTACCCGTTCGGGCTACATCGGGAACCCAAAAAACAGCCCCTCCGGTCAGGGAGGGGCTGAAGGTCCCACGTCCAGCGGGAATTACCAGCGGCGATAGCGGTAATAGCGGTCGCCGCGCCACGGCCGGTCGTAGCGGTAGTACCGCGGCGGCGGGCCATAGTAGTAACTGGTGCGATAGCGCGGATAGGAACGGTAATAACGGCGGTCATAGTAATAGCCGTCGTCGTAGTACCGGTCGCGCCGGTCGGAAGCGATCGCGGCGCCGAGCGCGAG
>JASGGH010000066.1:0-15560 GCA_047605105.1 Novosphingobium sp.
GAGCACATGACTGAAAATCATGGTGTCGGCGGTTCGATTCCGTCCCCGGGCACCACAACCTTTGGTTGTGGTGCCCTCGCTTCATAGGCCAGGTTCGAGCTTTGCTCGAACCTGTGCACCACTTTCCAGCTGAATGACTTCCGACCGGCTGACGCCATAGGATCAAGCGGCGTGGCTGAAGGTCGATTGGTCCTAGAACTGCTTGTTAAACCCGAACTGTACCACGCGGCCGACGGTTTGGCCGTTGGCGAAGCCGTTCTGGCGAGATGCCCCGTCGCGCAGCAACGGCGGCGAGGCGTTAAACGCGTTGTTCACATGCAGGGTAAGGGAAAGGTCCTTCGCCAGCCTGTCGCCCGCGAAGTCGTACTTGAAAAACAGGTTCACCACGTTGAAGGCGTCGATGTGATCCTGTCGGCGCGTGGCCGAAGCCACGGTATCGAAGCCTTGCGTATGATAGAGGCTTGCCTGGGCGCGGAAGTTGCCGATATTTGCGCCGAGGGTGGCAATGAAGCGGAGCTTGGGCTCGTCGGTCAGCAGCAAGTTCACCTGCGGGGCCAATGCACTGGCCTGATTGGTCCGCACGGTCTGCAGGTTTCCGGCAAAGCTCGCGTCGATGGAGCCGAAGCTCGTATCGTGCACATAGCTGGCATTGAAATCGATGCCGCCCAGGCGGAAGAGGCCAAGATTGCGGGCGCGGATATCGAAGATTGCCACCACGCGCGGGCCGCCCGGTGTGTTGATCAGATTAGGATTGCCCATGACGATCGTGGATTCGAGCGCCGCGGTCCCCGCCCCTCCCGCGATCTGGGCCGCGTAAGCCCTGACCTGGGCGTCAGTAGGATCGACGATAACCAATTCGGGGAACTGCTGGAAGAACGCCTGGGCGTCCGATCCCCCCTGCGGGCTGTTGATCGCGTCGCGGTAGTCGATCCGGTAGTAGCTGACGTTGAGCGTAAGGCCCGGAACGAAGGGCGGCTGGATCTTGGCGCCGATCGACCAGTTGGTGGTCCGTTGCGGCTTCAGGTCGCTGACCGTCCCGCGCAGCAGCGAGAGGTTGTAGACCGTCTGCCCAAGGGTGAGCGGCGCATAGGTGGCGCCGTTCGGCGCTGAAAGCGTCGCCGGGAGCGAGGCGGAAGTCGTGCCCGGCACTGTTACCACACCCGACGAGATGTTCGTAGTCGCGGTCAATGGGCCGAGTTGGTCCGCCGCACTCGGCGCGGCGAACGACTTTCCGTAGTTGCCCGTGATCGTGATCCAGTCGACCGGCTTCCAGGTAACCGCGAACTTCGGATTGAAGGTGCTGCCGAAATCGCTGTAGCTGTCGTACCGCCCCGATGCCGAGAGCGATAGCTCCTGCAACCCGCCGACGGCGTTGTCCGCGCCGAACACCGGCACCTGGATCTCACCGAAAACCGATTTGACCTGCTGGCTGTAGGACACCGCCGCAGGCAGCGAATAGTCGGCGGTGTTGGTCTTTTGCTGGATGTATTTGGTGTTCATGTACTCGCCGCCCACGGCGATCCTCACGTCACCGCCGGGCAGGCTGAACAGCGATCCGTCGAGCACCGAACGCACGTCGGTGAACTGATGCCGCCCGGTGCCGATGTTGTGCTTGAGCAGGCCGGCGAGGACCGAAGGATTGGTTGCCGCGATATCGTAGGGATTGAGCGCAGTCGCCAGGGTCGTGCCGTTGATCGCAGCGGTCTGCGCCGCCGAATAGAGATCGACGTTGTCGTATAGCGTTTTGCTCTCGCCGTAATTGAAGAGCGTCCGCAGCAGCCAGTTGCCCTTTCCACCGAGCCTGGCGGTGAAGGTCGGCGTGACATTCCAGGTATCGTAGACGTTCCGAGTAGTGCGCGCGTAGTTGCCGAAGACGGGGCCATAGCTGAAGCTGACCGTCTGATTGGCCCCGGCATCGACGGTCCCGACCAGGTTGCGATAGTAAGGATTGGTCGGCCGGATCGTAAGGTTGTTGGCCCGCGCCGGACCGACGCTGCCCTTGTCCTCGCGCCAGGTATAATAGGCCTTGATGTCGACGCTCAGCCAGTCGCTGAGGTCCTGGTACAGGCTACCGAGAACGTGGTGCTGCTCGCCCGCAGGGTAGAAGGCTTGATAGTCAGAGATGTCGCAGGAGTTCGGCAGGGCGGACAGTGTCATGCCAGGCATCGGATAATTGCGCCCGCCGACCGTCACGTTGGCCCTGTCGCAGCCGCGCTCCTGGCCAAGGCCGAAGGTCGCGTTGGCAGGATTCCAGTCTATGTTCTGCACGTAGTCGCGGCTGATGCCGTAGAGCGCGTTATGCTTGGAATAGGAATAGGCGACATAGATCGATCCACTGCCCCAGTCCTTGCCGCCGATCGCATTGGCATCCCACGTCCAATAATCGTCTCCGAAGCCATAGTGCGCGCCGACCTGCAGCCCATCGAAGCGCTTGCGGGTGATGAAGTTGATCACGCCCCCGACGGCGTCCGAACCGTAGACGGCGGAACCGCCGTCGGTGATTGCTTCTACGCGCTCGATCGCGCCGGGCGGAATGGCGTCGGGATCGACCGCAACGGTGCCGATGCCGGCACCCACGACGCGGTGCCCGTCGAACAGAACCAGCGTCAACGCCGCGCCGCTGGTCGAACCGCCGGGAAGATTGCGCAGATTGGGACGATTGATCGTCGAGACCGTATTGCCCCCGGCCGTGCCGCCGCCAGGCTGGGGCAGCGCGTTGAAGAAGTTGGTGGCTTGCGGGATCTTCGCCAACAGATCGTTGGTCGTGACCGCACCGGCCGCCTCGATCTGCTTTTCCCCGAGCCCGATCACGTTCGACCCGGCCGGCGCGATGCCGCGGATCAGCGATCCGGTGACGACGATGTCGCTGTCCGCAGTCCCGGCCTGATCATCAGGCGAAGGCTCGGTCTGCTGAGCCAGCGCTACACTGGAGAAAGTCAGGGCAACAACCCCGACACTCAGCTTCAGCGCCGTGGCGAATCCGGCAGTATACGAAACCCCTTTGTTCATCTTTGACACCCTCCCTGATCGGGCCATCAAAGCGTCTCGTGCGCCCGACTTGCCCATCGCGCGACAAATCGGATATCGGCTGACATAATGTCAAATGCCGTTTGGGTTAAGAAGGATAACATAAAGGCATGGATCTTTCACTCGCGAAACTCCGTCACCTCCAGGCCGTGTCCGAGGAAAAAAGCGTTTCCCGGGCGGCGGAAATGCTTGGGATAAGCCAGCCGGCACTCAGCCGAAGCATTGCCAACGTCGAGGAGCGATACGGAGTGCGAATATTCGAACGCGGCCGGACAGGTGCCGAGCTTACTCCGGCCGGGGTCCAGATCATGGAGCAGGTGTCCGCACTGCTTCGTAATGTCGAGAACCTCGACCAGAACCTGATGCTGTACGGCAAGGGTCATCTTGGTTCACTGGCGTTCGGCATCAGCCCCCAGCTTGGCAGCTTCTTGCTCAAAACGATCGCTCTCGAGATAATCGGCGAGAATCCAAGCGTGAAGCTTCAGGCCGTAATCCGGTCGGCTCCGGATTTATCGGACGCTTTGCTGGCCAACGAGATCGAGTTTTTTATCTGTATCGACAGCCAATTGAGCAATAATCCGGAAATCGAGGTCGAACTTGTCTGTGAGTCCGACGTCGCCTTTTACGTCAGCTCACGCCATCCGTTGGCCGCCAACGAGTCGGCCACCTTGGAACAGATGCGCTCTTATCCGTTTGCCTCGCCCATTCATGCGATAAAAAATAACAAGGGCCGGCAAGATGCAAATCTTATTTGTGACAACTACCATATACTACGGGATGTGGTTGAAGATAGCGATATGATTTCGGCGTTTACACCAAGCTTTGTGCAATCCAAGGTCGCCGCAGGAACCTTAAAGTTGCTGAAAATTTCGGATCGCCCGCTACAAAAACGGGCAACCTTTATTGCCACTCGACGGGGACGCAACCCTTCTCCCTTGGCCAAACGCGTCATGATCGCAGCCCGCGAGGCACTCTCAGTGTAAACAGCCGCCTTCTCCGAACAGGCCTGGCTATCGAACTCACATAAATGCCGACGAATGAACGGGCGCTTCCAGGCAGATCGTTTGAGACGGGAATATCGGCTATGTTGGCGGATGCAGCCCTTTGGGCCGGTTCACTGATCGAACGACGTGACTTGATCGGGCTAGCCGGCAGCCTCGCGTGTCGCCCGACCGCTGGAGCGGCGACCGAGAGATAGAAAGAGCGCAGCGCCGGCAACGAGCATCGGAATCGCGGCCAACAGAGTCAGGCGGTATGAACCGCTCTGGTCGTAGATGGTGTTTGCCAGCAGGGGCCCGAGACCCACCCCGATCGAATTCACGGCATTGACCGTCCCATAGAACGTACCGAAGCTGCGCTCTCCCAGGTGTTGACTCGTCAGATAGGCGAAAGACGGCAACAATGCGCCGCTGGCGAGGGAAAATACCAGCACAGCAAGCATCACGGGCACGAAGGCGTTGGGAAACAGCAGCAGAACCCCTGGCAAGACCACCATGAACAGGGCAGCGACGGCGCCGATCCGGCCGGCATCGTATCGGTCGAGCAGCCAGCCGCTTGTGAAGCGACCGATGAGGGAAAAGCCCGCAAAACCGGCGATGCTGGCCGCTGTTGCAGCCGTGAACCCGTTTGCGCGCAGCATCGGGACCAAGTTGAGCACGATCGCGGTGGTCATGAACGTACTGCACCAGACAGTCAGAAGCAGACGATAGAGCCGGGACGACTTGAATCCCTCGCGTACGGTCAGCCCGGTTGGCGGTGTGGCGGCAGCCGCCGCTGCCTGGCTGTCATTGGAAACCCGCGCCGCGCCTTGCCGCAGAAACAGCAGGACCAGCGGCAATACCGCCACGCACCAAATCCCGCCGAGCGCCGCATAGGCCCACCGCCAACCGTGGGCTTCGACCAGATGATTGGCGAGACTGGGCACCAGGATGGCGCTGATGCTCGTTCCCGACAGCACGACCGCCAGCGCCAGCCCGCGGCCCGCGAAGAACGATGTCGATACGGGCTTCAGCCAGACCGTCGGCATCATGGCGCTGCCCAGGCCAATGGCGACCCAGATGGCCCACCAACCCCACAAGCTCGATCCGATCCGCGACATCATGGCCATCGCCCCGCAGATGACCAGCACCGCGACAGCGCCGATCTTGCGGGGGCCGAACCGGTCGATCGCCCCGCCAAGCAACGAAGACAAACAGAAGACAACCGCGGTGATCAGCGCAGGGCCGAGAGATATCTCTGCCCGAGTCCAACCGAGGTCCTGCTCTATTGGAACGAGCATGACGCCGAACGACGCTGTGGACAGCGCCGCCAGAGACATCCCCGCGGCCGCGGCCAGGACAACCTTCCAATTGCCCCGCCACTCCTCACGTTTCGTTGTCATTCGCTCTCCCTCCCGATCATGATCACCTTGCAGCCATGCGGAGGCCAAAGGTGCTCGAGTGCCTGTCCCTCAGCGAAGCTCTTCGTCGAAAAGGCCCAGCAGCGCGTTCCAATGCCGTTCCGCCGCGGCCTCGTTGTGGATGGGGAAATCGGTCATGGTCCAACCGTGGTAGGCGCCCTCGTAGATCTCGCAGGCATGCCTCACGCCGGCGTCCGACAGCGCCTGGTCGAGACGACGCTCCATTTCAGGCGGATAGGATGCGTCGTGATCGGCCCCCGCGACATAGACGCGGGCCTTGATGGCCGGGGCCAGGAGATGCGGGCTATGCCCGGCATCGGTCGCAAGATCGCCGCCGTGGAAGCTGGCGGCCGCCGCGACGCGGTCGGGGTAGGTGCCTGCGACCGACAGGGAGATACCTCCCCCCATGCAGTAGCCGGTCGTCCCGACCTTGCTGCCCTTCACATCGCCGCGCGTGTCGAGATAGGCGAGAAACGCCGCGGTATCGGCCACGGCCTGCTCGGTGCTCGTGGATCCGGTGAGGTGCGCGATGGCGCCCCGGATGTCCCCCGACACGAAAACCGCCTTGGCATCGAGCGGCTCGTAGGACCCGGCACGAAAGAACAGATCGGGCAGCAAGACGAGGTATCCACCTCGCGCGAGGCGTTCCGCCATCTCGATCAGTGGCGGCCTTATGCCCAGCCCATCCATGAAGAAGATCACGGCCGGCCAGGGGCCTTCGCCGCCGGGCGTCAGGATAAAGGCTCGACAGGGGCCATCGGGTGTCGGGATGGCGATTTCTTCGCGGGGCATTGGTATTCCTTTCTCGTGGAGCGTTGCAGGCCACGTGGACTGCGAATTCGCAATCGATGGTTGGATGCGAGGCCGGGCTCACCACAAAGGACGTTGCTGGTACGCCGCCCGGCGCTCGCGAATGAGCCGCTCGCGCTGCTCAGGAGTGACTACCGGAGTCCCGGTGGGAAGCAGGCGCCTCACCTCGCTGACCGCGACTTTGCGGACGGAAGGTGTTGGCTGCGTGTCGCAATTGGTCCAGCGCCCCTGGAACACACCGCGAGAGTGGCCGGCCGTATCGACCCAGTTGGGCACACCGGGATCGCGGCTCGACACCACCAGGCGAAGCATGCCGTCAGGATCGACTTTTGCCTGGCTGTCGTTGAGGCTGCTTTGATTGTTTATCCAGTCGACCGTCTCGAATATCTCGTTGGTTACGATCAGCGAACGGTACTCGCACCGGGTAGGAGCCTTGACCTCGACCAGCAATGCTTCGTCATCACCCAATTCGTAAGCGCCCTCGTAGTAGCTCTGTCCCGCCAGTCCTCCGATCTGCGAGATGTCGACCGGCTTCAGCTTATTCACGTATCCCTCACCGCGCAGTTGCTCGACCCGGTCGACGAACCAGATCGCCATGAAGCTGCCCAGCTTCGCCGTCATTTCCAGATTGCGCGCGAGACTGCCGGGATCGCTGCGTAGGCGGCGCACGGGGGCATCGACGCGCTCGATCGATAGGGTGGGATCGCGCTCCTTCGTCCAGTCCGAACTGATCATGCGCAGAACCAGGCGACTGGTGCCTGCCTCCAGCGGCCACCAGTCCCCTTTGTAGCCGTCCGGGCGCCGGGCGCTCAGCAGCACGTCGAAACGGCCTTGCGCATCCACTTTGAGCGCATTGAGGTCGTGGAAGGTGTGCGGCCCCCTCCCCGGGACGAAGCCAGGCTCGACCGGCAGCGGGCCGGCTTGGCCGATCGAAACCATCCTCAGGCTGCCGCGGCGTCCCCGGATGCGATAGCTGCCGCCCGGGGTGATCCTGGCCGCGCGGTAGATCGTATCGGGATTGGGCTCGGCCACGTTGAGTACAAGGTTCCCCGCCGGGACGAAGGCGGGATGATCGCCGTCATTGGCGAGCATGTCGAGCGCCGTCATCGAAACCGACGCCAGCGCCAGGCGGGCGATCTCCTGTTGGATACGAGGATCCTCCCGCATCGTCACCGGCAGCTTGGCCAGCATTCGGCTCGGCAGATCGCGAATGCCGTCGGTGAAGCGGTCCCAGGCGGCGACCCGCGTTTGCGGGGCGCCGCCGCTGGCAGTCTGCGCGCCCGCGTCGCCGGCCACAGCCGCACCGAACAATGCAGCGCCGACTGCGGCCGCTTGCAGGACATGTTTCATCGCTTCTCTCCCAGGATCAGAGCAGGCTGGGCGTCACCCGCACGACCGTCCGCGCAAAGTCGGCCTTGGCGGCGGATTCGAAGGCCGGAGCGATGTCCTCGAATTCGAACTTGGGACCGACCATCTCGTCCAGCTTCAGCCGCTTGGCCTCGTAGAGTTTGAGGATCCGAGGGATGTCGAGCCCGGGGTAACCGTTGCCACCGCGCACCCCGACCAGGCGACGGCCGCCGAGGAGCAGATCGCGGCTGACCACGGGCACCGTCTCCGTCATCGGCAGCACACCCACCGCCAGGGTCAGGCCGCCCATATCCGTCGCCGCCATGAGGTGCTGAATCCGGTCGGTGCGCATGCCGACCGCATCGAAGGCCACCTCGACCCCGCGCGGTACGATCTTGCGGACCTCTCCGACAAGGTCGGCCGGATCGTCGGGGGACATCACGCAATGCGTGGCACCGAGGTCCGCCGCCATGTCGAGCTTGCGGGGATTGTTGTCGACCGCGATGATCCTGGCCGCGCCGGCGATCCTGGCGCCCTGAATGATGTTGAGCCCGACGCCGCCGCAGCCGAAGACCAGAACATTGGTGCCAGGCTTGATGTCGCCGGAATTGAGCGCCGCCCCAAGGCCGGTCGTCACCCCGCAGGAAATCAGGCACATCGTCTCGAACGCCGCGTCGATGTCGAACTTGAACACCTTGCGCCGCTTGACCACCGCATATTCGCCGAGCGACCCGATGCCGACGAACGAGCGGACCGGCGTAGCGCCTTGCGACAAGCGGTAGGAGCCGTCCTCCATCTCCCCGAAGGTCGATTTGGGTGGGTTTCCGTTGCAGAACTGCATGCGCCCCTCGCCGCAATAGTCGCAGTGCCCACAGGGTGCACCCATGGAGATGATGACGCGGTCGCCGCGCTTGAGATCGGTGACACCCGCGCCGACCGCCTCGATCACGCCCGCGCCTTCGTGGCCCAGGACCATCGGCAGGACATCGCCGAAATCGGGCATGCCGTGCGAGAGATGCACGTCGGAGCCGCAGATGCCGGACGCGGCGATCCGGACCATGACCTCGCCCGCGCGCGGCTCCTCGACGGCCACCTCCTCGAGCTCGAGCGGAACGTTGTATTTGTGCAGGACTGCGGCGCGCATGATCATTCTTTCGTTGGAGTTGAAGTGGCCCGCCCCTGCTGCGCGCGAAGCTCGGCGCGGGCCCGGGAGCGGATATAGGCGTGGATCTTGAGCAGTTGTTCGGGCGGCAGCATAGCGAAGCTCGGCATGCCGCGCTCGAGCAGGACGCCATCGTGAACGACCGCCAGAAAGCTGTCCTTGCCCAGTGCGATGGGAGATTCGCGCAGGTCCGGGGCGCCGCCGGCGCCGATCGCTTCGCGGCCGTGGCAACCCAGACAGCGGTGATAGAGTTCCTCGCCTTGGGCGACGTCCGCCGCGCTCAGCACCAGGTCAGGATCGTCGAGCGGCTCGATCTGCGGATTCGGCGGCGGCGTCTCCGGAAGGCGCGCCTTGCCATCGAGCACGAAAGTCAGGATGCGTCGCGGATGCACGCCGAACTTCCAGCCGATGTTGGCGACATGGCTGATCGCGGCGGCAGCGCTGCCATAGCCCGCCAGGATCGAGACGTATTGCTTGCCGCCGACGCGGTAGGTCATCGGCGCAGCGACGATCCCCATACCGACGTAATAACGCCACAGCCGCTGGCCATTGGCGGCATCGTAGGCGCTCAGGTATCCGTCCGCGGTTCCCTGAAAGACGAGGCCTCCCGCCGTCGCCATGGTTCCGCCATTCCAGATCGTGACCAGAGGAACGCGCCAACGCTGTTTCTGCGCGACCGGATCCCACGCGACGAGGGCACCCTTGCCATCGTCTGGATCGGTATGATCCGACCAGGCCATGTTGACCCCGCCCACGTCGATCCCGCCTTCGACCTTGCGGCCCTTGGCGAACTGCGTGCCGATCTGCATGTAGGGGATGTAAACGAGGCCCGTCTCAGGGCTGAAGGCCATCGCCTGCCAGTTATGCGCCCCAATCGACCCCGGGTACATCAGTACGTCGCCGGCCTCGTAACGGATGCCGGGGCGTTCCACCGGACGTCCCGTGACGAGGTCGATCCGATCCGCCCAGGTGACCTTGCCGTATTTCTCGGCAGAAATCAGTTTGCCGGTCTCCCGGTCAAGCACATAGAAGAAACCGTTGGTCGGCGCCTGCATCAGCACCTTTCGGGGCCTGCCGTCGATCGTCAGCGTCGCGGCGACCATGTCGGCGGTCGCCTTGTAATCCCAGCCTTCGCGTGGATTGATCTGGTAGTGCCAGACATATTTCCCGGTATCGGCATCGAGCGCCACGATCGAACAAAGATAGAGGTTGTCGCCCTTACCCGGACTGCGCACCTCGGGATCGTAGGGGCCGCCGTTGCCCGTGCCGATGTAGATCCGGTTCAACTCGGGGTCGAAGGTGATCCCGTTCCAGACCGTCCCGCCGGTGCCCCTCTTCCAATACTCGCCGCTCCAGGTCGCTGCGGCGCGCTCCATCGCCGCATCGCCCTTGTTCTCATCCGGCGAGCCGGGCGTCGTGTAGAAGCGCCAGAGCTGCCTGCCGGTCACCTGGTCATAGGCAGTGACGAAGCCCCGCGCACCAATATCCGCCCCGCCCTGTCCGATAATGACCTTGCCTGCGAAAGTGCGGGGTACCCCGGTGATCGTATGATAGGAGTCCGGCGGTACGGTCGTGACGCTCCACAGCCGCGTGCCGGTCTTGGCATCGAGCGCGATCAAACGGCCATCCAGCGTCGCGACGAACAAGCGCCCGCCGGCATAGGCAGCGCCACGGTTCACCGGAAACACAGTCATGTTCAGGCGCTGCGGCGCGACCTTCCAGACCTCGGGATCGTACTTCCAGAGCAGCTTTCCGCTTACCGCGTCGACTGCGTAGACTGCGGCCATGCTTCCCGTGAAGTAGAGCACGCCATCGACCGCCAGCGGCGTCGCCTCGAGGGTTGCCTCACCGGGCAGTTCCATTTGCCAGGCCAGCCCGAGACGACCGACGTTGCCGCGGTCGATGTCCCCGAGCGTGCTGTAGGCCGCTTCCTGCGCGCCGCCATTATGGCTCGTCCAGTTCGCGGCGGCCAAGGCGTCTGCTTCCGCGCTATTCGCGCGAACTGCCATGAGGCCACCGAAGGCTGCGGCGATGGCGAGGAACACCGCGATGAGGAGATGAACCCTTCTCACTGGTATCGTCCTCTTAGTACGGCGCAGCGGATTCGGCCCGAGCGATCGCATCGACGAGCTTGGAGGGGCTGAGCGGAAGATCGAGGCAGGTGACACTGAACGGCGCCAGTGCGTCATGGATCGCGTTTACCAGCGTGGGCGGCCCGATGATCGCACCGCCCTCGCCCACTCCGCGAAAGCCGCCCTTCGACTTGGAAGGCGTGACGATGTGGAGATATTCGAAGTCCGGAACGTCGCAGATCAACGGCAGGTGATAGTCCTTGAAGGTCACCGCCGATGGCGTGCCGCGGCCATCGAAGTGCATTTCTTCGTGCAGGACCATGCCGATCGCCTGGGCCAGGCCGCCGGCGATCTGGCCCTCGACCACCCCAGGATTGATGACGACGCCGCAGTCCTCGCTGCCGATCCAGCGGAGGATCGTGACGAAGCCGGTATGGATGTCGACCTCGACCACGCAGGCATGCGCCGCGCTGGCAAAGGTCACCGGCGGCGGCGGGTAGCGGAACTGGGCCTCCAGCCCGGGCTCCATGCCCGGAGGCAGCCGGTGAGGCTCTCCATACGCAATGGCAGCGATCTCGGCGAGGCTGCGGGTCATCTCCGGTGCGCCATCCACGCTGATGACACCGTCTTCCAGCCGAACCGCATCGGCACTGGCGTTTAGCAGGTGGGCGGCGAGTTCCTTGACCTTATCGAGCAGCCGCTCCGCCGCGCCGATCGCCGCACCGCCGCCGGAGACGGCCTGCCGGCTGCCGCCCGATCCCGCGCCATAACCCCCTCCCGAGGAATCGTCCTCGAAAACGGCGACGTTCTCGAACCGGACGCCCAGACGATCGGCCACGATCTGCGCCATGGTCGTCTGCGTGCCCTGGCCCTGCGAATGCGTGCCCATCGAGGCGGTGACCCGTCCGTCGGGCTCGATCCGCACTTGCGCGACTTCCGTGGCGAGAGGGGCGAACATGCTGGTCGCGGTCGGCTCGATATAGGTGGCCACACCGAGGCCAAGATAGCGGCCCTGCCTGCGCGCTTCGGCTTGCTCGGCCCGGAACGCGGCAACGTCGAAATTATCGAGCAGCTTCTCCAGGCATTCGGCGGGCGTTACGTCGTCGAGCACCATGCCCATGTTGGTAGTGTGAGGCTGGTCTGCCGCGGTCACGAGGTTCCGCCGTCTGATCTCGATCGGATCGATGCCGATCTTGCGCGCGGCGATGTCGAGCACGGTCTCGCGCAGCAGCGATTCCATCGCCCAGGGGCCGCGATAGGCCGCGAGACCGGTCGTGTTGGAATAAAGCCCCTGAGTGCGAAAGCCGTACTTGGGCTGCTTGTAGGCGGCCCAGACGAACATCATCGCGGCGGTGTTTCCGTCGGGAAAATGAGGATAGGCGCCATTGTTGAGCAAGCTGTCCACCTGGGACGCCAGCAGCTTGCCTTCGGCGTCGAAGGCGACCTTGATCGTGCAGAGTTGCTCACGCGCCTGGTTGGCGGCGGTCAGGTTCTCCAGCCGATCCTCGATCCACTTGATCGGCCGGCGCAGCAGCAGGCCGGCGGCAATGACGGCGATCTCCTCGCGCCAGGGCCGGGACTTGAGCCCGAAGGAACCGCCGACATCCTTGCTCACGACGCGGATCGCCGTTTCCGGTAACTTCAGGATCTTGGCGAGGTAACGCGCGCCGGAACGTGGGCTCTGCGAACCCATGTAGACCGTGAGTTCGCCCGCGCCTCGCGCTTGGACCACGACGCCGCGTGTCTCCATCGCACTGTGGGCAATGCGTTGGTGGCGCACGGTCTCGGTGAAGACATGCGGTGCGGTTTCGAAGATCCGGGCGATTTCCGGATCCTCCGGCAGGGCCATGGCCGCAGCGACATTGTTGGGCAGGTCGGCAAAGACCGGCGGGCCGTCGAGCGCGTCGGCGAGGGTGATGACGGGATCTTCCTCGTCGTACTCGACAACCACCAAGCCCGCGGCGTCCTCCGCGATATAGCGGCTGTCCGCGACCACGATTGCAACGGGATCGCCGACATAGGCGACGCGGTCCACGGCCATCGGCGGAACCGGACGCGAGGGCGGCGGCTCGACCAGGTGGCCGCTGCGCAAGTCGATCCCGAGCTCCGCAATGTCGCGCCCGGTATAAATCGCCCGAACCCCGGGAAGCGCCAGGGCGTCCGCGGTCTCGATCATTGTGATCGTGCCTCGCGCGACCGTGCTGCGCACGAACGCGGCATGCAGCATGCCGGCCACCACGACATCGTCCGCGAAGGTGCCCTGCCCCGTCAGCAAACGAGCGTCTTCCTTGCGGGGCAGGCGCTGGCCGATGAAACGGGCTCCGCTGAGCATCGCATCGCTCATGCGTGCTCACCCGCTGCTTCATGCCCGGCCAGCTTGCGGATGGCGCGGCGGATGCCCTGATAGCCGGTGCAGCGGCAGACATGACCCGACATCGCCGCCAGCAGTTTGTCCTCGTCGGCGGGAGTTCCGGCCTGGGTAAGCGCAGCCATGGTCATGAGCACACCGGGCGTGCAGAACCCGCATTGCAAGCCGAATGCATCCCGCATCGCCTGCTGCACGGGATGCAGCGAGCCATCCGCCGCGGCGAGCCCCTCGACAGTTTCGATCTCGCTGCCGTCAGCTTGAACCGCGAGCATCAGGCACGAACGCACCGCCGCGCCGTCGACGATCACCGTGCAGGCCCCGCAGACGCCATGCTCGCAGCCCAGATGCACCCCTGTGCAGCCTGCATCGACCCGCAGAAAATCACCGAGCGAGAGCCGCGCCTCGACAGTTTCCGCCAAACGCTGGCCGTTGACGATCACTTCGATCGCATGCTCGCTCATACCGCTAGCCTTTGATCGAGAGCCCGGACGAGCGTCTGGGCGAACAGCTTCGCCCCCACCTTGCGCCGGTAGTCCGCGGTGGCGTGATGGTCATCGAATGGCTCGGTATCGGCAATGGCGAGAGCGGCAATCGCCGCCGCATCGCAGGCATCGATCGCCTGCCCGGCCAGTGCCGCTTCTGCCTGCCGCGCCCGGATCGGCGTCGGCCCCATTCCGAACCAGGCAAGGCCGGCCCGGGCAATCTTGCCCGCGGCGATATCGAGCGATCCGACGAGCCCGACCAGAGCAAAGTCGCCCGGACGCCGCGCCAGTTCGTGGAAGACGGTGACGGCCGAAGAGGCAACGACGGGAAAATGGATCGCGGTCACCAGTTCATCGGGCTCGAGCGTGGTCATGTAAGAGCCGAGATAGAATTCGTCAGCCTTGATCCGCCGCTCCCCGCGAACCGAGTGGACCTCGATTTCCGCACCCAGCGCGACTGCCGTGGCGGGCAGTTCGGCCGCCGGCTCGCCCAGAGCGATCGAGCCGCCGATAGTGCCCCGGTTGCGCGTCTGATAGTGACCGATATGCTCGGCGGCCTTGACCAGAGTAGGCTGCCTTCGTGTCAGTTCGGCATCGACCAAGAGGGCGGCCTGCCGCGTCATGGCGCCGATCCTCGTGCCAACCGGCCCATGTGTGATGCCTGTCATGCCGGCGGTCCGATTGACATCGACCAGGATGAACGGCTGGCTCATTCGCAGCGCCAGAAGCGGCATCAGCGTCTGGCCGCCGGCGATTACCGCCGCGCCCCCGCCGGCCTCGGCAAGCGCCTCGATGGCCTCGCCGATCGAAGCCGGGGCTACGTAGTCGAACGGAGCGGGCTTCATCGGCGGCCGTCCCGTTTGCCGGCCTCGTAGCCAGCTGCTGCCGCAACCACCGTCAGGACGATGACGAGGAGCACCCAGGCTTGCCCCGCCTGACCGACGCCAAGGGCATATCCCGCCAGTAGCGCGACAACCAAGGCGGCGATCCAGCCCCAGATGCTCGTTCCAGAGATTGCGCCGCGCGCCGCCGGAGCGGGCGCTGCGATGGGGGCAGCCTCCACCTCGACTTCCGTGACCTCCGGCAAGGCCGGCGCGGTGTCTTCGACCAATTGGCCGAATTGCTTGAAGAACTTGGCGGAAAGCTGCTTGGCGGTCGCATCGATGATCGGCCCACCGAGTTGCGCGAGGCGGCCACCGACCTCGGCCTCGACAGTGTAGGCAAGTATCGTCGCCCCGCCGTCAGACGTGATCCGCACCTTGGCCGCGCCCTTCGCGGTGCCGACCGTCCCGCCCTGGCCCTGCCCGGTGATGGTGTAGGATTCCGGAGGAAAGATGTCCGACAGCGTGACCAGGCCGCCGAACCTAGCACCGATCGGGCCGATCTTGATTTCGACCACCGCACGCATGCGATTATCGCCATCCTTCTCCAGCGATTGGCAGCCCGGTATGCACTGGCGCAGGACACTGGGATCGTTGAGGGCCGTCCAGACTCTCTCCCGAGAAGCCAGGATCCGTTGCTCGCCAGACAGATTCACAATTCCCGCTCCCCATCTCGCTGCGTTGGCCAGACAGCTTTCGACTTGCCATCGCTTTAGCGAAATCCTGCCTTTTATCGTAATGGTAAAATCGATATGGCGTTATCGATAAATGCAGCTTTTCCGGCCCGAGTTGTCAAGCATCAATGTCTCAGCAAATCGGATCGGAGACGCTTGAGAGGTAAAATTCGCGAAACTGGCGGTTTCGCATAAGGCCACACCAAAACCACCTTCGGATTGTCGAAATATTCTGCACATTCTTGCAATGGGGAAAATCAACCCCTAGGCAAGGGCCTGTTGGCATAGGAGCAGCAATGAAGTCCCGACGAGCATTATCCGCCTCTCGAAGCTTCGATG
>JASGGH010000067.1:0-15251 GCA_047605105.1 Novosphingobium sp.
AGCCTAACAAGCCCCGGATATCCTCCACCGAGGGGGCAGCAGCTAGAGGCTTTAGTTCGGAGGAACCTGGACATGCGTCCATGGCTCCCCGACCATAAGGTCAAGGAAGCTGGTGCTCAAACGGCGAGCACCAAGCCGGTATGCTCGGGGTTACTAATCCCCAGGACCGTGCGTGCGGTCCCGGCTCCACCCTATACAATCAGTGGTTAATATTTTGCCAGATGGCTTCTGGCCGAACTCGTCAACGCCCGTGACGGCCTGGTGCGCGATCGCCCCGCGCTCAAGAACCGGGAGAAGAACCTCACCATCGTCCTGCTCAAGCGCCAGTGCAGGCAGCGCCTCGCCCAGCTCGCCCGCCATATCGCAGTGCTCGACGCCCAGATCGCCCACATCATCGCCGCCGATGAAAGACTGGCAAGGGGCCATGCCATCCTCTCCAGCATCGGCGGTATTCACCCTCGCTTGGTACGTTGGCACATTGGATGACTGCAGGTCTTGCCACCTTGCTTTGACAGCCCCATTCGGCACCATAAATCCGGTCAATGCCTTCCATGAATGCTTGCCGTCTAGCCCGCTAGCACGAATTGCATGAGCCTTGTGCCACCCGCCGTGCTGCGGGGCCCTGCAAGGGTGGAACCCGTGCGCAGGTTCTCGATGGAAGGACGCCAATGAAGCGCTTGGGATTGATTTTTTCCATGGCCGCACTGGCCTGCGGCGGGGTGCCGGCCGCGGCACAGGAGATCTCGAAGCAGGTCATTGCCGTGCCGGGCTATGCCAATTTCGCAGAGATCGATCCCCGGGACGGCAGCGTCTGGATCAACAACGAGAACCGGGTCGAACACTGGTCGACCGCGGGGAAGCTCGGCCAGATCGTGATGAAGAAGCCGTGCGGAGCCATGTTCATCGTGGGAAGTGACTTGTGGGCAGCCGACTGCAGTAACGGCTCGCTCAACCGGATAGATACCGCCGCGCTCAAGATTACCGCCAGCGTGATGACCGGACTGGCCAGTCCAGGGGAATTCAACGTCGCTTACGGGGCAGGGTCGCTCTGGGTGCCGAGCGACAACAAAGGGGTGATCAGCCGGGTCGATCCCGTTACCCTGAAGGTGACGGCGTCCATCCCGGTCGATCCCGGCACCTGGTATCTGGTCTATGGCTATGACGCGCTCTGGGCGGCCAGCGGCAAGACCGGCGGCCTGCTGAAGATCGATCCTGCGACCAACCGCGTGGTCCACAAGGCGATCATGGGCAAGGAACCCGGTTTTCTCGCCGCTGGCGAGGGCGGCATCTGGGTTCAGGAACAGGGCGACGGCACAGTTGCGCGGGTCGATCCGGTTACGGGCGAAGTCAACGGCCGGGTCAAGATTGGCGAACAACTGAAGTGGGGTGAGATCACCGCAGGCGGCGGCAAGATCTGGCTGCGCACGACCGAGGAGCAACTGTTCGTGGTCATCGACCCCAAGACCCTGGCGATCAAGGCGCGAATCGGCGAGCAGGTCGGCAGCGGGGCGTTGCGCTATATCGAGGCCGGGCTGTGGACGACCGAGCACGATATCGACACGATGACCTGGTGGCCGAATCCCGAAAGGATCGGCAACTGACCAGAGCGCGCGCCGGATCGGGGGGCGATGCCCGCAGTGATCGGGTGACGGCAATGGCGCATGCGCAATCACGGGAAGCGCGGCGGCACGACACGGCAAAGCTGATCGCGGACGGCATGTCCCTGCTGAGCGCCGGGCGGCCGGGCGAAGTCCTCCACCTGATCGCGCAGGCCTGTCCCGGAGGGCCCGCCGACCCGAGGGTCCTTGCGCAACAGGCCTATGCGCATGCCGCGCTGGGCCAGGTTGCGCAAGGGCTCACCGCCGCGAACCGGGCAATGCGGGCACCCCCGGCCGACTTCTGGGCCTTCGACCTGCTGGGCCATGCCTTCACCCGTTGCCATAGGCCCGACCTTGCCTATGCTGCGTTCCAGCGTGCGGAGCAGGCCGCGCCGGGCCGCCCCGATGTGCTGTTCAATCTGGCGAGCGCCGCGGCCTTTGTCGGCTTCACCGATCAAGCCGAGCGCGCCTATGACCGGGTCATCGCTGCTTTGCCCGATCACGCCGAGGCCTATCTCAATCGCTCGCTGCTCCGCCGTCAGACCCCGGCCGGGAACCATGTTGCGCATCTGTCCGCGGCGCTCGGCCGCGTTCCGTCGGGCTGGCAGCAGGAAGTCCACTTGCGCTATGCGTTAGGCAAGGAACTGGAGGATCTAGGCGATCACGACGCATCCTTCGCCCAGATCGCACTGGGCGCGGCGGTGCGCCGGCGTCACATGCGCTACTCGGTGGCGGAGGATGTCGCGGCGATGGAACGGATTGCCGCGGTTCACGATGTGCCGTGGTGCGCTCCCGCCAGGGCGGCGGCGGTTCCGGGCAGTGGGCCGATCTTCATCCTGGGGATGCCGCGATCCGGATCGACCTTGCTCGAACGGATGCTGGGACTGCATACGCAGGTGCAGCCGCTTGGCGAACTACCCTGCTTCGGCCAGGCGCTGGTGGAGGCGTTTCGCGCTGCCACGGGACGCATGCCGGCCGGCAAGGGCGAACTGATCGACCTCAGCGGAGGACTGGATCCGGCGGCGATCGGTCAGGCCTACCGGGGGGCGGTCGTGCCGCTGCGCGACGGACGGGCGAGGTTCACCGACAAGCTGCCGATAAACTTCCTCTACGCCGGCCTGATCGCCCGTGCGCTTCCCGATGCGATGCTGCTGCATATCCGCCGAAGGCCGCTCGACCTCTGCTTCGCCGTGTTCAAGACCCTGTTCCGCGATGCTTACCCATTCTCCTACGACCTGACGGAACTGGGCACTTATCACCGAGCCTATCAGGCCTTGATGGATCATTGGCGGCATGCCTTAGGCAGCCGCCTGGTCGAGATCGACTACGAGGATCTGGTCGCCCAGCCACGGCAGGCGCTGGCACGGTTGCTCCCGTTGCTAGGCCTGGATTTCGAGGATGCCTGCCTCACGCCCGAGGCGAACCGCAGTGCAGTGATGACCGCCAGTGCAGCCCAGGTTCGCTTGCCGATTCATACAAGTTCGGTCGGGTCGGCTGCCCACTACAAGCGCCATCTCGAACCGCTCTGGGCAGCCCTGGCGGACCCTCCCGTTTCCGCCTGAGCCATAAACCAGGTTGATGCATTGCATGAACAATCACTTCCTAGCGCGAAGGGCCAGGCTTTGAGACAAGATTTGCAAGAGCTGATCCCATCCTCATCCAGGTGATGAAGGGGCGGGCTTCGCGATAAATCCATGAATGGTGTCCGCACGAAATGCATGAACACGTTCTTCCTCTCGTCGATATTTCCCGCTTGAGCAGCGACAAGTTGGATGATCGGCTGAGTGTCGCTCATAATCTTGACCGAGCCTGCGCTGAGGCGGGCTTCCTTTATATCCGGGGCTCGCAATTCGACGCGGCGCTGTTCAACCGGCTCACAGAGCGCGCCAAGGCCTATTTCGCGCTCGACCACGACATCAAGATGCAGAGCTACATTGGCCTGTCGGAAAACCACAGCGGTTACGTGCCGATCGGCGAAGAGCAATTCGGCGTCGGCACCTACGATCTGAAGGAAGCTTTCGACGTCAACAACGACTACCAGGGCGTTGAGGGGCGGCGTCCGCTGGTGGGACCGAATATCTGGCCAGATATGCCAGGCTTTCGCGAGGATGTGCTGGCCTATTACCAGCATGTCAGGGACATCGGGCATCAGCTGTTCCGGGCCTTCGCCTTGGCCCTCGGCGTGGAGGAAACCCACTTCGACGCACATCTGCGGCATCCGCCGAGCCAACTGCGGCTGATCCACTATCCGTTCGATGCCGAGGCCGAGGATCGGCCGGGGATTGGCGCGCATACCGACTACGAATGCTTTACCTTGCTCTTCGCGACCGCCCCCGGGCTGCAGGTCGTCGACAAGCACGGCGAGTGGGTCGACGTGCCGCTGATCGAAGGCACGATGATCATGAACATCAGCGACATGATGGAGATCATGTCGAACGGCCGATACGTCGCCACCAAGCATCGGGTGAAGAAGGTGAGGGAGGAACGTTATTCCTTCCCGCTGTTCTTCTCCTGCGATTACGATCACGTCATTGCGCCGATCGTGCAGGATGCGGTGCCGCGCTATGCGCCGCTGAAGGGGGGAGAGCATCTCCACGCCCAGACGGCGCAGACTTTCGCTTACCTGAAGCGCAGGATCGCCAGCGGCGAGTTGGTCCTCGGCAACGCGGTGCCCCTCGATTCGTTCGGCGCCTGGGAGGCGGTGCGGGCATGAACCTGGCCGCTCTGCTCGAAACACTTCCGCGCAAGGGGATCGAAGGCCTTGCCTTCCCGCGGAACCTGCTCGGCACATTCCGGCGCAAGAGCATCACCTTCTGTACTGGCGTCACCGACGAGACGACGGTGGTATATTGGCTCCAGTCGAAGAGCTTCAGCATCGATCTGCGCCTGCCGGAAGCAGCCGCTACCGCTCTGACAGATCGCCAGGGCTGGGTCGGCGGCACGACTTGGGATGAAGCTGCCTGCGAGCTTTCCTGGCATATCCGGCGGAGCTACCAGCCGGGCAACCAGTGGCCTGAGCCGGCCCGGCTGAGCTTCATCGGCAACTGTGTGCTCGAATTCGCACCATCGGGTGCCTACGTCGAAGACTGGCGGCAGAGGTCGTCGAGCGGACCGTTCCTCGGCCTGCGGCTGGTCAGCATGATCAACGAGCGGACCAGCCAGGAATCGCTGATGGACGGCGGCTTGGTGATCGCGGGAGAGCATGCCGCCTTCGCCCGGTCTCGCTTGCCCTCGATCGACGAGACGCTTCGCCGTGCCGTCAGCCTCGATGAGGCCCTGGCCGGCGGTATCGTCACCGAAGCGGAAGTCGAGAGCTACGAAGTTTCAGTGGCGATCGACGGGCGGGCGATCACGCACAGTACCCAGCCGCACCGCCGAGGCGAGCTGATTGGGGCGGGCGACTTCTCGATCCGTTCGGACGGCAAGGTGGCGCAGGAGCAACTCGTCAACGGCGACCTTTGCGTGCTGCTCTATGAAGTCGACGTCTTCGAGCCCGAATTCGCTTTTGACAACCAGACGTCATCCACCTCGGAAGCGGTCGACTGGATGGAGTTGGAGAAGTGTCACTTGGCGCGGCACGCAGTCATGGTCAGTTGAGCGGTGAGGATCAAACGGCCGGTCCATTGTGCCGGCACTGAAAAGACAATCGCAGTTCAGAGGTTACTCCAGTCACGTGGAATTGTTCTATGAGTGGGAATGAACAGACGTTCGATGCTCTCGCCCCCACGGGCAGGCCCCTGTCGACCCTTCATGGGGAAGCGGCGTTTGCCGCAGACGCCCCGCGACGTGTCGGTCCGGTCAAGCGGGTGGTTTTCAAGTATCTGCAGCCGGCCATGCTGCTCGGCATATTGGCGTTCTGGTCCTTCGCGCCGGCATCGGTGACGGGCAATGCCTGGGTTGGGTCGTTTGCCGGTATTGGGATCATGATCGTCATTATGCTGCTGGAGTGGGTGAACGAACGTCATGCTCACTGGCGGCTCACCTTGCGTGAATTCCTGGAGGGGACATTCTACATCGTGTGCAACCGCTATGTGTTCGGCGCGGTGGCGGCGGTGATCCTATACAACCCCCTTAGCGCTTTCGTGAAGAACTACGGATTAACCACCGATATAGCGGCCGGCCTCCCGCTGGCGATTCAGGTTGCCCTACTGATCTTCATGCATGAATTCGTGCAATACTGGTTTCACCGGATGCTGCACAACAATGCAGTGCTGTGGGAAGTGCACGTACCGCACCACTACATCACGCAGATGAACACGATGAATGCCGCGGTGGGCAATTGGATCGAGATCATGTTCCTCGGCCTCACCTTCGCAGTGTTCTTCGAGATACCCAAGGTCGCCGTGCTGTGCGCCGGCAACATTGGCGGCGCGGTGGCTTACTTCGCCCACTCGAACATCCGGTTCGATCCGCCGAAGTGGTATTCGTTCTTCTTCACGACGATCGAGCATCACAGCCTGCATCATTCGCTGAGCTACGACGATACCCGCTGCAACTACGCCAACGAACTTATCCTCCTCGATCGGATGTTCGGCACCTACCGTGAAGGCGAAGCGGTTCACGTCGGCCAGGACAACCAGCGGCGGCTGTCGATCTACCAGCAGAGCATCTGGCCGTTCCTGCCCTTCATGCCGAAGGCGCGGGCGCGATGGGGCTGATCTCACCCCTGTGACCGGCGGACCCGGCGCATCGAGGCCTCTTTCAGGCCAGTAGTTTCAGGCCAGTAGGCCAAGCGAGATCGCAGATCGCTGCCGTATGGCGGCTGGGAAAATTGCGCGGCCATCTGCGCCGGTCGTCGGGCCGCTACGGCAGGCCGCGGGACTGCCAGACTCGCATGCAAGAGCCAGAACATGCCAATAAAATAATACATAAAAACAATGCAAAGCTCGAAATAATATTCGCGGAGAGGAGATCGGAAACTCATTGAAGGGGGTTCTTCACATGGTCGACACCAAGAAAAATCTGATGCTCCGCACCAGCGCAGCCGCGCTGTTCGCCTCTTGCTCCATGCTCATCCCATCGCAGGCCCAAGCTGAGGACGGCTCAGCGATGTCGACCGATGAGACGGCGGAGACGGACAGTGGGGAGATCGTCGTCACCGCAGCACGGCGTCAGGCCACGACGCTTTCGACCCCAATCAACATTTCGGCCATCGGCGGCGAGGACCTCGCCAAGCGCGGCATGTCGGGCTTCCAGGACCTGAGCCGGTCGGTCGCGGGCCTGATCTACAACGGCGCCAGCATTCGCGATGGCGGCCCCAGCAGCATCATCATCCATGGCCTGAACCTTGACGGGGTGAGTGCGAGCGGCGAGCGGCCTCAGGCGACGATCGCGCCGGTTTCCGTCTACCTCGGCGAGACCCCGACCTTCGTCAATCTTCATTTCGCCGACATCAAGCGCATCGAGGTCCTGCGTGGGCCGCAGGCCACGCTCTACGGCAATGCCTCGATCGCCGGCACCCTGCGGGTCCTGTTCAACGAGCCCGATCCCGCCGAGTTCACTGCGAACATTGCCGGCAACCTGGGCTGGACCAAGCGGGCGAGCGGCCCGAACTATTCCGTAGATGGCGTCGTCAACGTGCCGCTTGCCGAAACCCTCGCCGTGCGCGTGGCAGCCGGCTACAACTTCATGAACGGTTTCATCAACGCACCGGCACTCTACACTCTGGACGGCACGGGCAAGCCGGTACTGGCAGACCCGTCGGATCCGATCCACAGCCTGCCGATCCCGCGGTCGGAGAAGAACATCAACAACAGCAAACTGGGTTACGTCCGGGCGATGCTGAAGTACGATGACAGCGCGCTGAGGCTGCTCGCGACCTTCCAGCACCAGTACGAGCATTCGGACGGCCCCGACCAGGACAGCTTTCCCGGCGGCCCGGGACCGACCGCCTTTTCGAGCACCGGCGACGTCGGGGCCAGCCCGCCCTTCCAGAACGACGAGTTCGACAACGTCTTCCCGCACGTCTTCAACGAGTACGAATCCGGCAGCTTCATCCGCCAGCCGCTGACCCGCACGGTCAACCTCGGCTCGCTGGAGGCTAGCTACGACTTCGGTTTCGCGACGCTCACCAGCGTCACTTCGCTCTATGAAACCGACAGCACGGCGGTGAACGACAGCACCGCCGGCTACCAGAAGTCGCTCGGCTACTTCTATGCCGGCTACCCGCGGATCCTCGTGCCCAGCGTGAGGGACTATAACGAGAAGGCCTTCATCCAGGAGGTGCGGCTGGTCTCGGCCTCGGACAAGCCGCTGATCTATAGCATCGGCGCGTTCTACATGAACCAGCGGAGCAAGCTGACCAGCACCGACTACAACATGGGCTACACCGACTACCTCAATGCCCTCGGCGCGTGGAACACCGGCACTGACGTCGGCTACATCTACGACCGGACGATGCGCTTCATCGACCTCGCCGCCTTTGCCGAGATGACCTACCACGTCACGCCGGCCTGGCAGGTGACCGGCGGCGTGCGCGTGTTCAAGCAGACGCTGGATATCACCGCAATCAATGCCCTGCCGATCTGCGGTTTCTACTGCTCCTCCGACGGCATCGATCCGATGGGCGTGGTTTTGGCCACCGACC
The DNA here is from genome assembly GCA_047605105.1 of Novosphingobium sp. Lineage (GTDB taxonomy): Bacteria > Pseudomonadota > Alphaproteobacteria > Sphingomonadales > Sphingomonadaceae > Novosphingobium. The sequence goes on from JASGGH010000067.1 coordinate 8,185, forward strand.
GGCAGCAGAAGTCGCAGGCGCTCTTCAAGTTCAACACGTCGTACACCTTCCCCAACAAGATGCTCGCCTACTTCACCTTCTCGCAGGGCGTGCGCCGGGGCGGCGCGAGCGGCATCCCGACCACCGGCACCTTCGCGGAGGACCCGGCTTTCCAGTTTTACCAGCCGGACTCGGTCGACAACTTCGAGGTCGGCCTGAAGGGGCGGCTGGGCCGGCGCTTCGAGTTTTCGGTCGCGGCCTATTGGGTCGACTGGAAAAATCCGCAGGTCAACGTCAGCACGCCGAACGGAGGGTTTCCGGCCGTCGTCAACGGATCGACCGCGCGGTCGCTTGGCGTCGATCTCGAGGCGCGCTTGCAGCTTACCGACCAGCTCAGCCTCAGCGGAACCTACGGCTTCAACGATTCCAAGCTGACCGGGCCGATAGTCGTCGGCGGCAGGAGCTACGGGGGCGATGGCGCCAATCTGCCCGGCACGCCGCATCATACGGTCAGCCTTGCGGCGAACTATGATAAGCCCCTGCCCGGCGGACTGGTCTTCAACGCCCAAGCGAACTTCAGCTATCGCAGCGGGATATCCACTTCACTCACCCCGCGCGCCAATGTCAGCCTGCCCGGCTTCGCGATGGTCGGGGCGGCGATCGGGCTCAGCAAGGACGATTGGCGGGTGAGCCTTTACGGCGAGAACCTCGGCGACGTCCGCGGCGTGCTCTCGGCCTCGAGCCTGCTGTCGACTGACGTTCGCGGGATAAACAACCGCCTGTCCCGCCCCCGAACGGTCGGGCTGCGCTTTTCGCTCAAGTATCACTGAGAGCCACCCAACGGCAGCATTCTATGGGTGGCCGGGGCGGCCGGCGGGGGAGCGGCCGGTGCCGCTTCGAAAAACGCTCTTTCGCGATTTTCGAATCGGTCACTCAGAGGCGGGGCGTTGCCCGCAGCCGGCGGGTGATCTCGTCCAAAAACAGCTGCGTGGCCGTGTCGCCCGAGGGCATGAACCGAGCCAGCAGGTACATCTCGTAGGAAGGGGCGGTATCGTCGTGCAGCAGGGGCCACAGTTCACCCCGGTTTACCGCTTCCCGCGCTGCCATGGTCGGCAAAAAGCCGATCCCGACGCCCAACGTGATTAGCCGCATAGCCTCGTGGATGTCATCGGCCAGCCCATTGACCACCGTGCCCAAGCGGTGCCGCTGGCGCAGGCGGGTGATCGTTTCGACCTCGTCCGCCCCGGTCAGCACAAAGCCTTCCTCACGCAGTTCGCCGATCATCGTGTGCTTGTAGCCGAAGCGGGGGTGCGAGCGCGCGCAGTAGAGTTGCTGGGTTTCGACAAACAGCGGCTCATAGGTCAATGTGGCGCGCACCCCGCTGACATAGCCGACACCCACTTCAGCCTCGCCCCGCTCCAGCGCATCCAGAACTTCGCGCCAGGGCGAAACGCGGATCTCGATCCGGATCGAGGGATGGCGTCGGTGCAGGCTGGCAATCGCCTCGTTGAATTCGGGCGAAATGATCGAGGATACCACCTGGATGCGGGCCAGCCCTTCGACCTGCTTCACGGCCTGGGCGATCTGGTGCGGGGCCATCCGTGCCGCCTCGAACATGTCCTCGCAGATCAGGAACAGGGCCCGGCCAGCGGTCGTCAGTTCGATGCCCGCGGCACCGCGGTTCAGCAGGCGCGTTCCAGCATGATCTTCCAGTCGCTTGAGCGCGGCGCTGACCGTCGGCTGCTGCTTGTTGAGCCGCCGTGCCGCCGCGCCGATCCCGCCAGCCTTGACGATGTTCACGAACAGCCGGAGCAGGTTCCAATCGACATGGGCTGCAAAGTTGGGATTGATGCTCGGAGAGGCGCGTATGGCCGGCCATTCCGGAGCAGATGGGGGTGGCGCGCTCAAACCTCGGTTGCTGCCAGCTTCATGTAGGTGGCGTCGAAGCGCAGCTTGATCTTGTCAGGATCACCCAGGACCTTGCCGCCGGGAAATTCGATACCGATCGAATCGACGGAGGCCGCCCTCGGCCCGAACAGCCCCTTGGAATAGCTGAACTGGCGGACCCGGTCGGTCACCGTCATCAGATCCGGGCTCTCGGCATAGCGTGCCGCGTCCTCAGCCCTGGCGTAGAAATAGGTGGTTCTCAGTTGTTCCTGCAGGCTTTCCGGCGTCGTTCCTGCGCCTTTCGCCATCAGCTCGATCGCTGCTTTCGCCGATGCGTCGTCCTTGTGTATGATCTCCATCGTTTCGTACCAAATGCCGGTTAGCGCTTTGCCGAATTCGGGATTAGCATGCACCACCTCCGTGCTCACGTTCAGCACGTCCAGAATCTCATTGGGAATTTTCGAGCTGTCGAATACCTCCGTCACGCTTGGTTCCTTGCGGATCTGAGCAAGCTGCGGGTTCCAGGCTGCGACGGCCGTGACCTCGGGTGTCGCAAATACCGAAATCATGTCGGCATCGCCGGTGTTGAACGTCTTGATGTCGGTCAGCTTCAGTCCATTTTCCTCCAGCGCCCGCGCCAGGAGGTAGTGAGACACGGACAGTTCGACGAGATTGACAGTGCGGCCGGCTATGTCGCGGACCGAGCTTCCGTTCTTGAGCACGATGCCATCGTTGCCGTTGGAATAGTCGCCGATGATGATGACACTGGTGTCGCGTCCCGCGGCAGCAGGGATCGTCAGTGCATCCATCGTCGCGGCGAGCACCGCGTCGAACTTGCCGGCCGAGTACTGGTTGATCGATTCGACATAGTCGTTAACCTGAACGAGTTGGATTTCGATGCCGTACTTTTTGGCCCATTTGGCTACGATACCGGCCTTGTCGGCATAGTACCACGGCATGAAGCCGGTGTAGATCGACCAACCAACGAGGAACCGGGACTTTTTGCCGACGCCGCCCGGCGCACCGGATTGCCCGCAGCCTGTCAGGGCCAATGTCACCGAAAGGGCGGTTCCCAACGTCAGCGCCCTGCGACGGGTTGCCAAAGATACTCTCGTCATCCCGTCCATCCGTGCCTGCAATGACCATGGACTAGCGGCGGGAGGTCATATTGCTAGCCACTGAGAATCGATGGAAATCATAAATCCGATTTATGCTGGGTGTGTAGTCCCGGCCTGTAATGGTGCATCATCGATCCTGACTGGTCAGGAGGAGGATGCCCTATGGCAAGCGTGCGCACGACGCCGCGTCTTCGAGCCGGGTTCCAAGCGTCGCAAGAGAGCACCAGGGCCCTTGCCGCCTACTACAACCCGAACCTAAAGACGGCGGCGAAGTGGCGCAAGCGGACCATCACGGTCGGCGTGCCGATGCAGGAGGCGCTCGGCAAGCCGGTCGGCGCCTGGGCAAGGGAGGATGCAGACTGCGAGAGCGATCCGTGCGGGACGCTGGTGATCCGGCGGCGTTCAGCCTAAGCCGCGGCGATGCAGTTCCGTGACTTCGACAGCGCCGCTTTCCTGCGCGATACCTGGCAGCAGCGCGCGCTGCTGATCCGCGATCCGTGGCGGGCGTGGCAGAATCCGCTGGATGGCGATGAGCTGGCGGGCCTCGCTTGTGAGCCGGATGTCGAGTCCCGCCTGGTCGTGCGCGCCGGCGGGACCTGGCGCGCCGAGGACGGGCCCTTCGCTGCCGGGCGTTTCGGCAAGATCGGCAAGGAGCCCTGGACCCTGCTGGTCCAGGCGGTCGATCACCACGTCCCCGAAGTCGCCGCGCTGATCGCGCCGTTCCGCTTCGTGCCGAACTGGCGGATCGACGACGTGATGGTCAGCTACGCCGGCGACGGCGGCGGGGTGGGGCCGCATTTCGATCGGTACGACGTGTTCCTGGTGCAGGGACAGGGCCGGCGGCGCTGGCAGATCGGGCCGCGCTGCGACGAGCGGAGCGAGTTCCTGCCGCACGACGACCTGCGCCTGCTGGCCGAATTCACCGCGACCGAGGAATGGGTGCTGGAGCCGGGAGATATCCTCTATGTCCCGCCCGGCGTGGCGCATAACGGCGTGGCGCTGGGCGATGATTGCATGACCTATTCGATCGGCTTCCGCGCGCCCTCGCGCAGCGAGCTGATCGGGCACTGGGCGGACGCGGTGCTGGCCGACCTGACCGAGGACGACCGCTACGCCGATTCCGGCCTTCCGCCGCAGGGCAATCCGGGGGAGATCTCGGCCGAGGCCTTGGCGCGGCTTCATGCCCTGGTGATCGAGCGGATGGGCGACCGCCAGGCCTTCGCGCGCTGGTTCGGGATCTACAACAGCGCCCGCAAGTATCCCGACGTCGATTGGCGGCTCGAGGAGCCGGTCGATACCGCCATGGTGCGGGAATGGATCGCGGAAGGCGTGCCGGTCGAGCGCAATCCGGCGAGCCGCTTTTCGTTCATCCGCGGCGATGCGCTGCTGCTGTTCGTGGACGGCGAATGTTTCGACTGTACGGGCGAGGCCGCCCGCTTCGCCGAGCGGCTCTGCGCGGAGGAGCGGATCGTGGTGGTGCCGGAACTCGCGGGCTCGGACGCGGCGGTCGAGCTGGTGGTGCAGTTGATGAACCAGGGCAGCATCGCCTTCGCCGAGGAAGCTTAGGCGGTCAGTTCCCGCCATTCGCCGGGGGCGAGGCCGTCCAGCGTCCAGTCTCCGATGGCCCAGCGCACCAGCCGCAGGGTCGGGTGGCCGACCGCCGCGGTCATGCGCCGGACCTGGCGGTTGCGGCCTTCCCGGATCGTCAGCCTGATCCAGCAATCGGGGATCGACTGGCGCACCCGGATCGGGGGATCGCGGGGCCAGAGTTCGGGGTCGGCGATGCGCTCCGCCGCGGCGGGCAGGGTGAGGCCGTCCTTCAGGCGCAGGCCGCGCCGCAGCGCCGCGAGGCTGGCCTCGGCGACCTTGCCTTCGACCTGCGCAAAGTAGCTTTTCGGCAGCTTGAACTTGGGATCGGCGATGCGCGCCTGGAGCCGGCCGTCGTCGGTCAGCAGGAGCAGCCCCTCGCTGTCGAGGTCGAGCCGGCCCGCGGGATAGACGCCGGGCAGATCGATGAAGTCGGCAAGGGTCGGGCGCGGCGGGCCGGTCCGCTCGGGGCTGAACTGGCAGAGCACGCCGTAGGGCTTGTTGAACAGGATCAGCCGGGACATCGCGCTTCCCTAGCGCAATGTCCCGGCGAAAGTCAGTGCCGGATCAGATAGTCGAAGGCTGAAAGCGAGGCCTTGGAGCCTTCGCCCATGGCGATGATGATCTGCTTGTAGGGCACGGTCGTCGCGTCGCCGGCGGCGAAGACCCCGGGCAGGTTGGTGGCGCCGCGGGCGTCGACCTCGATCTCGCCGCGCGGGGAGAGGGCGATCGTGCCGTCGAGCCACTCGGTGTTGGGCACCAGGCCGATCTGGACGAAGATGCCCTCCAGCTCGACCAGGTGCTCTTCCTCGGTATTCCGGTCGCGGTAGCGCAGGCCGACCACCTTGCTGCCGTCGCCGAGCACCTCGGTGGTCAGCGCCGAGGTGATGACGGTCACGTTGGGCAGGCTGTTCAGCTTGGCCTGGAGCACGGCATCGGCGCGGAGTTGGGGATCGAACTCGATCAGCGTCACGTGGGCGACGATGCCCGCGAGGTCGATCGCCGCCTCGACGCCCGAGTTGCCGCCGCCGATCACCGCGACGCGCTTGCCCTTGAACAGCGGGCCATCGCAGTGCGGGCAATAGGCCACGCCCTTGTTGCGATACTCGTCCTCGCCGGGCACGCCCATCTGCCGCCAGCGCGCGCCGGTGGAGAGGATCACGGTCCTGGCCTTGAGGCTGGCGCCGTTCTCCAGGCGCACTTCATGCAGGCCGCTGCCGTTCGCGGGGATCAATTCCACCACGCGCTGCAGGTTCATGATGTCGACGTCGTAGTCCTTGACGTGGCTCTCCAGGTGCGCGGCGAGCTTGGGCCCTTCGGTGTGGCTGACCGAGATGAAGTTCTCGATCCCCATCGTGTCGAGCACCTGGCCGCCGAAGCGCTCGGCGGCGATGCCGGTGCGGATACCCTTGCGTGCGGCATAGATCGCCGCCGCCGCGCCCGCCGGGCCGCCGCCGACCACGAGCACGTCGAACGGCTCCTTGGCGGCGATCTTCTCTGCGGCTCTCGCCTGCGCGCCGGTATCCAGCTTCGTCATGATCTGGGCGAGGTCCATGCGGCCCTGGCCCCAGGGCTGGCCATTGAGGAAGATCGCCGGCACGGCCATGACCTCGCGGGCCTCGACCTCGTCCTTGAACAGTGCGCCGTCGATCGCGGTATGGCTCACGCCCGGATTCAGCGCGGCCATGATGTTGAGCGCCTGGACGACCTCGGGGCAGGACTGGCAGGTGATCGAGAAGAAGGTCTCGAAGCGGTACTCGCCCTCCAGCTTGCGCACGGCTTCCAGCAGTTCTGCATCCTCCTTGGGCGGGTGGCCGCCGACATGGAGCAGGGCGAGGATCAGCGAGGTGAACTCGTGGCCCAGCGGCAGGCCGGCGAAGACGACCTCGGCACGGGGATCGTCGACCGCGTGGATCGCGAAGGAGGGCCGGCGCCGGGCGTCCCCGTCGGTCCGTGCGGTGACCTTGTCGGACAGCACCGCGATCTCCTCGACCAGGCTCTGCAGCTCGGCCGACTTGGCGTTGCCGTCGAGGCTGGCGACGAGCTCGATCGGCCGGCGCAGGTTGCCCAGCAGCCCCTTGAGCTGGTTGGTGGTGGTTTCATCCATTACGGGCATGTTCAGTTCTCTTCAGGCAAGGTGGTGTCGTGGCCGCGGATGGCGCGGCTGCGAAGGGTTCGATGATGGTCGGAACGCTCAGGCTCCGTCTGTCCTGAGCTTGTCGAAGGACCGTTCTTCTTGGCCAGGCGCGGCGTTCGAAGAAAAGAACGGTCCTTCGACAAGCTCAGGACGAGCGGGGGTTGAAGGTCACGCTGCTCTCCGCAGAGATGGCCGGGCGGGCGGGCCCGCCCGGCGCATTCCTCAGATCTTGCCGACGAGGTCGATCGACGGGGCGAGCGTCTCGGCGCCTTCTTCCCACTTGGCCGGGCAGACCTGGCCGGGGTGCTCGCGCCAGTACTTGGCGGCCTTGATCTTGCGCAGCAGCTCGGCGGCGTTGC
>JASGGH010000068.1:0-15176 GCA_047605105.1 Novosphingobium sp.
AGGGGACGAGCTCGGTGTCCTTCTTGGTCACCGGATCGTCGAAGCGGCGGCCGATGAGGCGCTTCACCGCGAAGATCGTGTTGTCGCCGTTGGTCACGGCCTGGCGCTTGGCCGGCTGGCCGATCAGGCGTTCGCCGTCCTTGGTGAAGGCGACGATCGAAGGCGTGGTGCGCGCGCCTTCCGCGTTTTCGATGACCTTGGGCTTGCCGCCGTCCATAACGGACACGCAGCTGTTGGTGGTGCCAAGGTCGATACCGATGACTTTAGCCATTACTACCCCATTCCTCGTATTAAAGTGACACCGCGCATGGCGCATCCCGGCAACCCGGCAAAGCGCATCGGCGGCTCGTTGACCGGCGCGATATAGGGGCGGTTTCACTTGGCACAAGAGCATCGGGGCATTAGCGCTGCGTCAAATCGAGAAAGCAGCGAAAGAGCGAGCCGAACCATGAAACCAGCCCTTCTTGCCTCCCTCGCCCTGGTCGTTCCGCTGGCCTTCCTGACGGGCTGCGGCGACAACAAGGATCCGGCCGCGGCGATCACGGCCGCCAAGGAAAGCGGCGAACTGGCGGTAACCGACGGCAAGCTGGTCCTGCCCGCGGTGGCCGGAAATCCCGCGGCCGCCTATTTCACCCTGGCCAACGGGACCAAGGAGGCCGTGTCGCTCGCCGGCGCCAGCGTCGAGGGCGCCACCAAGGCCGAAATGCACGAGACCGCGTCCGGTTCGATGACCTCGATCACCACCCTGACGATGGGGGCGGGCTCCAGCGTGACCTTTGCGCCCGGCGGCAAGCACCTGATGGTCTTCGGGGTGAAGAAGTCGATCAAGCCCGGCGACAGCGCCAAGCTGACCCTGCTGCTCGCCGGCGGCAAGACGGTCACCGCGCCGCTCGCGATCGTGGCGGCAGGCGAAGCCGGCATGGCCGGAATGAACCACTGAGCGCCGACAGCACGCGCTGTCCCGCCGGCGGCGAACGGCCGCTCACCGCGGGCGAGATCGCGCTGGTCGGATCGGTGTTCGGCGCGGCGATCGATCCGGCGCGAGTGCGCATCCGCCGACGCAAGTGGTTTCCCTTCCAGCCCGCGGGCACGACGATGGCGCCCGCGGGGCACCTGCACTTCCACCCGCGCTCAGCCAGCTACTGCGATGATTTCAGCCGGGCGGAGCTCTCGCTCCAGGGCCATTTCATCCACGAGATGACCCATGTCTGGCAGGCCCAGACCCGCGGGCGCTGGTATCTGGTGCTGATGCGCCACCCGCTCTGCCGCTACGATTACAGCCTCAAGCCCGGCTGGCGGCTGAGCCGCTATGGGCTGGAGCAACAGGCAGAAATCGTCCGCCACGCCTTCCTGCTGCGACATGGGGTGAGGATTCCGGGCATCGGTGATGCCGCGGCCTATGCCGAACTGGTCGATTTCACCGCCTGAGCGCGGTCAGCGCACGAAACCGGGCTCGGCCGGCTCGCCGAAGCAGGCCATGAGCGCGGCATGGCGCTGCTCGACCGCCTCCTTGTGCGCCGGGTGCGAGATGATGTGCGGCGTGCCGTTCCGGATCGCCGCGACCACCGCCCGGCCGAGCCAGACCGGGTCCATCATGTTCATCGACTTGATCCCGGCAGCGGCCTTCTGGTCGGCGCTCGCCAGCGACATCTTGCTGCGGGTCAACCCCGGATAGATCGCCGAGACCCCGACCCCGTGCGGCGCGAGCTCGTCGCGCAGTGCGTTGGTGAGCGCGGTGACCGCGAACTTGCTCGCCGAATAGGGGCCCATGTTGCCCATCGCCAGCAGGCCGTTCATCGAGGACGTGTTGCAGATATGGCCATAGCCCCGCGCGGTCATGTCGGGCGCGAAGGTCCGGATGCCGTTGTAGACGCCGAAGACATTGATCCGCATCACCCGCTCGAAGGTTTCGGGAGGGACATCGGCCACGGGCTCCCACGGCACCGAGATGCCGGCGTTGTTGCACAGCACGTCGACCTGGCCGAACCGGGCGAGTGCCGCCGTGCGTGCCGCGGCCCAGCTCTCCAGCGAGGTGACGTCCATCGCCAGGGCCATAGCCTGCGGGCCGATGCCGGCTGCCCTCGCCTCCGCATCGGCAAGGTCGATGTCGGCGACGACCACGTTCATGCCGGCCTCGGCCAGGGCTTCGACCATGCCGCCGCCGATTCCACCGCCGCCGCCCGTAACGAAAGCCGTCTTGCCCGCGAGTTCCATCCGCAATCCTCCCAATGAACGTGGCATTCTCAAGCCCAAATACCGGGCCGTCAATGCAGGTCGCTCGTCTGGGCGCGCCCAAAAACAAGCGGGCCCCGACAGCACCGGGTGGGTGACTGCCGGGGCCTCGGAAGCCGGCGAACAGGCGATTCTAGCAATCGTAGTGACGACGCCCGCGACGATCCTCGTGATAGCAGCGGCCGTCCTTGTCGATCAGCGACCCGGCAACGGCACCGGCGGCCGCACCGATCGCCGCTCCGCCCAGGACACTGCCGCCCGCCGCACCGCCGATCACGGCACCGCCGACGGCGCCCAGAGCGGCGCCTTCGCCGCCGTAATTGCGGGCACAGCCCGACAGCGCCAGAGCGCTGCCGAGCATCACGATGGGGATGAACTTGTTGATCATGGCGCAATTCCTTCGGTCTGATCTCTCAACCGAATAACGCACCTTCCCTCGTACCGTTCCGCTCGTTCTACCGACCGAACGGCTCGGCATGGGGATTTCTCAGTCCGGTTTCTTCGCCACGGCCACCATCGCGGGCCGCAGCAGGCGGTCCTTGATCATGTAGCCGGCCTGCAGTTCCTGCAGCACCGTGCCGGGCTCGGCATCGGCCGAGGGGACCTCGAGCATCGCCTGGTGCTGGTTGGGATCGAGTGGCAGGCCCGTGGCGGCGATACGGCTGATGCCGTGGGCGCCGAAGACCTTGTCGATCTCGCGGCCCGTCGCCTCGATGCCGGCGACGAGGTTCTTGAGCTTGTCGTCCTCGCGCAGTTCGGCGGGGATCGATTCGAGCGCGCGCGCGAGATTGTCGGCGACCGAGAGGATGTCGCGGGCAAAGCCGGTCGCGGCATAGGCGCGGGTATCGGCGATGTCCTTTTCCAGGCGGCGGCGGACGTTCTGCGTTTCGGCCTTGGCGTAGAGCACGTCCTGCTTGGCGGCCTCGAGGTCCTCGCGCAGGCGGGCCAGGGCATCGCCCTCCTTCTCGAGAAGATCCTCGGGAACGCCCTTCAATTCTTCAGTCACCGCGGGATCGCCCTGCGGATTCGTCTCGTCGTTCATGTCTTTGAAAACCCGGTTATCCGATCAACTTGCCCAGGCTCTGGGCGGTGAAATCCACCATGGGGACTACCCGCGCATAATTCAACCGCGTCGGCCCGATAACCCCCACCACGCCGACCACCCGGCCCTCGCGGTCGCGGTAGGGCGAGGCGATCACCGAAGAGCCCGACAGCGCGAAAAGCCGGTTCTCCGAGCCGATGAAGATGCGGGTGGCCTCGGCCTCGAGGGCGGATTCGAGCAGTTCGGCGACCGACTGCTTGTTCTCAAGGTCGTCGAGCAGCGAGCGGACCCGTTCGAGATCGAGAAGCGCGCTATCGTCGAGGAGATTGGCCTGGCCGCGCACGATCAGCACCGGGCGGCGCCCAGAATCTTCAAAGCCGTCCTCGCTCCACACCGCGAGGCCGCGCTCGACCAGGGCCCGGCTCGCCGCATCGAGCGCCGAGCGGCCCGAGGCGATGTCGTCCCGCATGGCCTTGGCGGCCTCCGAGAGCGTCCGGCCGCCGAGATGGGCAGAGATGTAGTTCGACGCCTCCTCCAGCGCGCTGGCCGGCACCGGCGCGGGCAGGTCGACCACCCGGTTCTCCACCGCACCGTCCTCGCTGACCAGCACCGCCAGCGCCCGTCCGGGCGACAGCGGCACGAGCTGGAGATGCTGCAACCGCGGCTCGCGGCGCGGCACCATCACCAGGCCCGCACAGGCCGAGAGATCGGACAGCACCGCCGAGGTCGCCGCCAGCGCCGCCTCGATCGGCCCGGGCTCGAACAGCCGCCGCTCGATCGCCGCACGTTCCTGCACGGTCGGCTCGGCCACCTGCATCATCCCGTCGACGAACAGGCGCAAGCCAGCCTGGGTCGGCATCCGCCCCGCGCTGGTATGCGGTGCGGCGAGCAGTCCCAATCCTTCGAGATCGTGCAGGACCGAGCGGATCGAGGCGGGCGAGAGATTCAGCGTCCCGCCGCCGGCCAGGGCCTTCGAGCCCACCGGCTGCCCGGAGGCCAGATAGCCCTCCACCACGAGCCGGAAGATCTCGCGGGTCCGGGTAGTCAGTTCGGCGATCGGCGGCGTCGGCATGAGTCGGCCATCTTATAACCCGTCCATCCCGAGCTTGTCGAAGGACCGCTCTTTCATTCGCCGCCGCAGGAAGTAAAGGACAGCCCTTCACAGGCTCAGGGCAGACGGTTCTGGGTGTAGCTTAAGGAAACCCCATGCGACCCTCCGGCCGTGCGCCCGACGAAATGCGCGCCCTCGCGTTCGAGACGAACTACACCATCCACGCCGAGGGCTCGGTGCTGGTCTCGTTCGGCAATACCAAGGTGCTGGTCACCGCCTCGGTCGAAGAGAAGGTCCCGCCGTTCATGCGCGGCAAGGGCGAAGGCTGGGTGACGGCGGAATACTCGATGCTGCCCCGCGCCACGCATACCCGCGGCAGCCGTGAGGCGGCCAAGGGCAAGCAGTCGGGCCGCACCCAGGAGATCCAGCGCCTGATCGGCCGTAGCCTGCGCGCCGTGACCGATTTCAAGAAGCTCGGCGAGCGGCAGGTCGTGCTCGATTGCGACGTGATCCAGGCCGACGGCGGCACGCGGACGGCGGCGATCTCCGGCGCCTGGGTGGCGCTGCGCCTCGCGGTCGACGGCCTGCTCGCCAAGGGATTGATTACCGAGGACCCGCTGGTCCGGAAGGTCGCCGCGGTATCCTGCGGCATTCACCAGGGCACGCCGGTGCTCGATCTCGACTATGTCGAGGACTCCAAGGCCGATGCCGACGCCAATTTCGTGCTGATCGAGGGCGGCCACATCGCCGAGGTCCAGGCCACCGCCGAGGGCGCGACCTACGAGGAAGAGGACCTGCTCCGCCTCCTGCGCCTCGCCCGCATCGGCTGCGACCGCATCTTCGCGGCGCAAGCGAAAGCCGTCGCGGGATGAGCAAGCTGGGCGGCCAGAGCCTCGTCATCGCCACGCACAATGCGGGCAAGCTGAAGGAAATCGCCGCCCTGCTCGCGCCCTATGGGATCGAGTGCATCTCCGCCGGCTCGCTCGGTCTGCCCGAGCCGGAGGAGACCGGCACGACATTCATCGAGAACGCGCTGATCAAGGCCCGCGCCGCCGCCGAGGCGGCCGGGCTGCCGGCCCTGGCCGACGACAGCGGCCTGTCGGTGACCGCGCTCGGCGGCCGGCCCGGCGTCTACACCGCCGACTGGGCGGAACGGCAGCGTTTCGAAGGCGAGCCCGGGCGCGACTGGTACATGGCCATGGGCAAGGTCGAGGGCCTGCTCGCGGAGCAGGGCGACGACGTGGACCGCCACGCCTGGTTTTCCTGCGTGCTGGCGATCGCCTGGCCGGACGGCAAGGCCGCGGTCTACGAAGGCCGGGTCGACGGCATGCTGACCTGGCCGCCGCGCGGGACGCTGGGCTTCGGCTATGACCCGGTCTTCGTGCCCCAGGGCCATACCCAGACCTTCGCCGAGATCGACCCGGCAGAAAAGCACCGCATCAGCCACCGCGCCGATGCCTTCGCCAAGCTGGTCGCGGACCAGTTCGGGTGATTTGCTCGCATAAGGACACGAAGGCACGAAGATGTGCCGTCTGCCGCAGGCTGTGAATTTCATTCGGCCCTCGGTCCGGAGGTCGCATTGCAAGAACGGCGTTGCCGTTCGCGCGACCACTTCGTGCCTTCGTGCCTTTGTGCGATAACCCGGAAATATGGCCCGCGCGCTCTACATCCATTGGCCGTTCTGCCTGGCTAAATGCCCCTACTGCGACTTCAACAGCCACGTCCGCAGCGGGATCGACCATGCGCTGTGGGAGCGCAGCCTCCTCGCCGACATGCGCCGCGAGGCCGGGCTGGCCGGCGGCGAGACGCTCACCTCGATCTTCTTCGGCGGGGGCACGCCTTCGCTGATGCCTCCTGCGCTGGTTGCGCGGCTGTTGACCGAGGCTGAGAAGCTGTGGGGTTTCGCGCCCGGCATCGAGATAACGCTGGAGGCCAATCCCTCCTCGGTCGAGGCCGCGAACTTTGCGGCATTGGCGAGCGCGGGGATCAACCGCGTCTCGCTCGGCCTCCAGGCCTTGAATGACGAGGCGCTGCGCTTCCTCGGCCGGTTGCACGATGCGGCGGAGGGTCTTGCTGCGCTCGATGTTGCGCAGCATCGCTTCGATCGGGTCAGTTTCGACCTGATCTACGCTCGCCCGGACCATAAGAAAAATGACTGGAAATCAGAGCTTTCCCGCGCACTCTCGTTCGGCACCGGGCACCTTTCGCTCTATCAACTGACGATCGAGCCCGGCACCCGCTTCGCCACCCTGGCGCGCGAAGGCAAGCTCATCCCGCTCGACGACGACGCGGCGGGCGATCTCTTCGCCCTGACCCGTGAAATGACCGCCGCCGCCGGCCTTCCCGCCTACGAGATCAGCAATCATGCCCGCCCCGGCGAGGAGAGCCGCCACAACCTGACCTACTGGCGCTACCAGGACTATTGCGGGATCGGTCCCGGCGCTCACGGACGCCGCGGCGGCCTGGCGACGGTGCGGCATCGCAAGCCGGAGAACTGGCTCGCCGCGGTCGCGGCCCAGGGCGACGGGATCGCGGAAGCGCGGATTTTGGGGAATCGCGAGCAGGCGGCCGAGGCGATGCTGATGGGCCTCCGTCTGCGCGAAGGGGTGGATCTCGCGGAAATCGCGGCCCGCTTCGGGGTCGACCAGTCCGCCACCTGCGCGCCGCCCAAGGCGACCTTCTACCAGCGCCAAGGCCTGCTGCAGCGCCACGGCGACCGTCTGCTGGTGACCGAGGCGGGAATGCCGCTGCTCGACGGCCTGCTCGCCGAGATCGTCCCCGCCGAACTGGTCGCGCCGTGACCCGGGGAGACATCCTCGAAGCCTGGCACGATCATCTCTCCCGAGGCCGCCGCCGCTCGCCCCACACGGTCCGCGCCTATGCCGCCACCGCCGCGCGGCTGCTCGACGAGCAGATGAGCCCCGGAGGCGAAACCGATTGGCCCGCCCTCGCCCGGCTCGATGCCGCGGCGCTGCGCGGGCACCTGGCGAAGCGTCGCGCCGAGGGGATCGGTAACGCGTCCGCCGCCCGGGAGCTGTCGGCGCTCAAGGCCTTCCTGACTTTCGCACGCGGCCGCGCGGGCATGGCCGACGTCGCCCCGCCGCGGATGCGCGGACCGCGGATCAAGAAGGGGCTGCCCCGTCCGGTCACCCCCGACGAGGCGGTTCACCTCGCCGCCACGGTCCATGAGGACGCCGCCGAGGAATGGATCGGCGCGCGGGACCGCGCCGTCCTGCTGCTGCTCTACGGCGCCGGGCTGCGGATCGCCGAGGCCCTGTCGCTGAGCGGCGCGGACCTGCCGCTGGGCGAAGTGCTGACGGTCACCGGCAAGGGCGCCAAGCAGCGCGTGGTCCCGCTGCTGCCCATCGTGCGCGAGGCGGTCGCGGACTATGCCGGCAAGGTGCCCTGGCCGATCCCGCGCGAGGCTGCGCTGTTCCGCGGCGCCAAGGGCGGGCCGCTGTCGCAAGGCATGGTCCAGAAGGCCATGGCCCGCGCTCGCACCGCGCTGGGCCTGCCCGCGACCGCCACGCCGCATGCCTTGCGCCACAGCTTCGCCACGCACCTGCTGGGCGCCGGGGCCGACTTGCGCAGCCTGCAGGAACTGCTCGGCCACGCCAGCCTCGGCTCGACCCAGATCTACACGAAGGTCGATGCGGCCACTCTGCTCGACGTCTATCGCGGCGCCCATCCGCGCGAGCAGGCATAAACTTCGCCGTTGTCGCGTTGGTTCTATTCAACCCGCGCAAAGTATGATTCCCAGATGATCGGCAAGGACTTAGAGACCGTTTGGAAAATCGCGAAAGAGTGCTTTCGCGGCGGCACCGGGCGGGGGAGCGGGCCGGTGCCGGCTTGCGCCGAAAGGCGCATTTCCAAACGGTCTCTTCGCGGGGGCGGGGGCGGCGCTCAGGCAGGCAGTCAGCCGTTCCGCGGCTTCCAGGTCAGCACGCGCCAGAGATAGGCGCCGAGCGTCAGCACCGCGGTCGCGGCGACGATCCAGTTCAGCCAGTGCTGCGCCTCGTGCAGGTAGCGGGCCAGCAGCGAGCCGCCCTGGATCAGCGCCGCATTCCACACCGCCGCCCCGGCGAAGGTGAACGCCAGGAACTTGCCGTGCTTCATGTGGGCAAGGCCCGCCGGCAGCGAGATCATCGTGCGCAGGAACGGCGAGAAGCGCATCGCGAAGACGATCCACTGGCCGTGGCGCTGGAAGAAGCGGGTGGCGGCCTCGACATCTTCCCATTCCATGGTCAGCCAGCGGCCCCAGCGTTCGACCAGGGGCTTGAGGCGCCGGTAGCCCCACTTGTCGCCGGCCAGGAACCAGACGTAGTTGCCCAGCGTGGACCCGATCGTGCCGACGATCAGCAGCGGCCAGAATTCCATCGTCCCGCGCGCTACCGCTATCCCGCCCAGCCCCATGATCACCTCGCTGGGGATCGGCGGGAAGACGTTCTCGATGAACATGAGGAAGGCGATGCCGAGATAGCCGCCCTGCTCGATGAGGTGGAGGATCCATTCTGCCATAGTGGGGGCAACGCTCGGGATCGAGTGAGGTTCTTGGGGCTTGCGTCGCGGCGGTGCTTCGACAGGCTCGGCACGAGCGGACGTGGTGAGTGCGGCTAAGCGAAGCCCGTTCAGCCCGAGCCTGTCGAAGGCTCGCGCGCGCCCTCAGCCCAGCATCTCCGCATGCCGCCGCTCGATCGCGTCCCAGATCATTCCGCCGCAGTCCGAGCCGTTGAACTTGTCGATCGCGACGATCCCGGTGGGCGAGGTCACGTTGATCTCAGTCAGCCATTTGCCGCCGATCACGTCGATGCCCACGAACAGCAGCCCGAGCCGCTTGAGCTCCGGGCCCATCGCCGCGCAGATCTCCTGCTCGCGCGCCGTCAGGGTCGTCGCCTCGGCCGAACCGCCGACCGCCAGGTTCGAGCGGAACTCGCCCGCGCCCGGCTTGCGGTTGATCGCGCCCGCCACCGCGCCGTCGACCAGGACGATGCGCTTGTCGCCCTCGGACACCTCGGGAATGAAGGCTTGGGCCATCAGCGGCTCGGGCCAGACCTGGCCGAACAGCTCGACCAGCGCGCCGAGGTTGCTGCCGTCGGCGGGCACGCGGAACACCGCCTTGCCGCCATTGCCGTGGAGCGGCTTGACGACGATGTCGCCGCCAAGGCCCTTGGCGATCAGGCGAGCCTGGAAGGCGCGCACATCCTCGATCCGGCGGGCAACCAGCGTCGGCGGCATGAACCGCGCATAGTCGAGCACCATGACCTTTTCCGGCGCATTGCGGACCGAGGCGGGATCGTTGATCACCAGGGTCCGGCCCTCGAGCCGTTCGAGCAGATGCGTGCCGGTGATATAGCCGAGGTCGAACGGCGGGTCCTGGCGCATCAGCACCACGTCGATGTCATGGCCGAGATCGAGCAGGCGGTAGTCGCCGCGCTGGAAATGATCGCCCGCGACGCGCTGCACCGTGACGGGAGCGGCCCAGCAGGTCAGCTTCTCGCCATCTCCGCTATCGGTCTCGAAAGCCAGGCTGCGCACGTCATAGTGCCACAGCCCGTGCCCGCGCGCCTGGGCGGCCAGCATCAGGTGAAAGGTCGAATCGCCATTGATGTTGACGGTTTCGAGCGGGTCCATCTGGACGGCGACGCGGAGGGTCATTCAGCTTCCTTTGCGCGTGGTGTCTCGACTTCGCTCGACACGAACGGAAATGATTTGCACCCCCTCCGTTCGTCTCAGTCGAGAGACGCTCAGGGCTGCCAGGCGTTGACGATGTGGCGCGGCCAGCGCCCCGGCGCAAGAAGGAGGACGTCGATCCGCTGGTCATCGCCGGCGCGCACGTAGCGCGGCGCCAGGACCGCGGCCGCCGCGGCGACGCGGCTCAGGCGCCGAGCGTCGATGGCCAGGTCGAGTTCGGCCGCGCTCGCGCGCCACTTCACCTCGACGAAGGCCACGGTCCGCCCGCGCCGGGCGATCAGATCGACTTCGCCGCGCGGCGTCTTCATCCGCCGGGCGACGACCCGCCACCCCTTCAGGCGCAGATACCAGGCCGCCAGCGCCTCGCCGCGCCGGCCCCGGCGTTCGGCCGCCAGCCGCCCGGCGGTCACTTGAGCTCCAGCGCCCGGGCATAGAGCGCCTTGCGGTCCAGCCCGGTGAGCCTGGCGACCTTGGCCGCGGCCTGCGAGGCCTTGAGGTCGCCGAGCTCCTCCAGCAGCATCGCATCGACGTCGAACTCGCCCGGATCGGCCTCGGCAGGCGGCGCGATCACCAGCACGATCTCTCCCTTGGGCGGATGGGCCCCGTAGTGCGCCGCCAGCTCGCCTGCCGAGCCGGTCCGGCATTCCTCGAACTTCTTGGTCAGCTCCCGCGCGACGGCGATCCCGCGTCCGGGCAAGACCTCGCCGATCGCCGCGAGCGAGGCGGCGAGCCGCGGTGCGGTTTCGTAGAACACCAGCGTCGCGGGGACTTGCGCCAGCTCGGCCAGCACGTCGCGGCGGGCCTTGTCCTTGCTGGGCAGGAAGCCCGCAAAGAGGAACCGGTCGGTCGGCAGGCCCGCCAGGGTCAGCGCCATCACCGCGGCGCTCGCGCCGGGCAGGCTGGTCACCGCGATCCCCCGCTCGCGGCAGTCGCGGACCAGGCGGAAGCCCGGGTCGGAGATCAGCGGGGTCCCCGCGTCGCTGACCAGTGCGACGGGCTGTTCCGCAGCCAAGGCGAGCAGATGCTCCCGGGTTTCGTCGCTGGCGTGATCGTCATAGCGAATCAGCTTCTGCCTGATCCCCAGGTGATGCAGCAATTTGCCCGTAACCCGCGTATCTTCGCAGGCGACGGCGCTCACCCCCCGCAGCGTCTCGACCGCGCGCAGGGTGATGTCGCCCAAGTTGCCAATCGGCGTCGCGACGATGTAGAGACCGGGGGACCAGGATGGTTCCATGCGGGCGTTCATGGACTGCCGTGAGGGGAGCTAGCAAGGCATGTTCGATCGGTTTCTGAGCAAAGGCACGGCCAAGGCGCTGGCCAAGGTGCTGGCCAAGGCGCCGGATCGCCGCAAGGTTCTCGCCGGCGCGGCGCTGGCCTGCCTCGCGGCGTGCAAGACCGTGCCCACGACCACGACTGCCCCGCCGCCCCCGCCCGAGCACCCGACTTCGAGCCTGCCGGCCGATACCCAGCGCCACCGCGTCGCGCTGATCGTTCCGCTGTCGGGCCCCAACAGCGCGATCGGCCAGTCGATCGCCAACGCCGCGACCATGGCCGTGCTCGATACCAATGCCGACAACCTGCGGATCACCACTTACGACAGCGCCGCAGGCGTCCCCGCCGCCGCGAGCCGCGCCATCGCCGACGGCAACAAGCTGATCCTCGGCCCCCTGCTCGGCGGGGACACGCCCGTCGTGGCCAATGCCGCCCGCAACGCGCGGGTGCCCGTGATCTCGTTCTCGAACGATACCACCGTGGCGGGCAACAACGTCTACATCATGGGCAACGTGCCCGAACAATCGATCCAGCGGACGATCAGATATGCCCGCTCGCAAGGCGCCGCGCGCTTCGCCGCGCTGATTCCCGCCGGCGAATATGGCGAGCGCGTGTCCGGCGCGGTGATGGATGCCATGCGCCGCAGCGGCGGAACGATGGTCGCCATGGAAAACTACGATCGCTCGACGGCGGCCGTCGGCGCGGCGGTGCGCCGGCTCAACGCCCGCGGGCCGTTCGATGCCGTGCTGATCGCCGACGGCGGGCGGATCGCGCTCCAGGCCGCGCCGCTGCTGAAGCCGCGCGGGACCGGCCCGCGCCTGCTCGGCACCGAGCTGTGGAGCGGCGAAGCCGGTCTGATGACGACGCCGGCGCTGCGCGGCGCCTGGTTCTCGGCGGTGTCGGATACCCGCTACCGGCAGTTCTCCGATTCCTACCGCAACCGTTTCGGCGGAGCGCCCTACCGCCTCTCGACGCTGGGCTACGATGCCGTGCTGCTGACCCTGCGGATCGCGCGGGACTGGCGCCCGGGCACCCCGCTGCCGACCGGCAAGCTCACCGACAGCGGGGGCTTTCTCGGCCTCGACGGAGCCTTCCGGTTCGACCGCGGGGTGATCGAACGCGCCTTCGAGGTCCGCGAAGTCCGGGCCGGCGGGATCACGGTGGTCAGCCCGGCTCCCGCCAAGTTCGAGGACTGAGGAAAAGGGCACGGGCTCGCTTGCGCGCGGATTCCGCCGCGTTCTATAACCGTTCTCATGTCCGACGACCTGTTCGATAAACTCCCTGCCAGCACCGGCCAGAGCTACGATGCCTCCGCGATCGAAGTGCTGGAGGGGCTCGAGCCCGTCCGCCGCCGCCCGGGCATGTACATCGGCGGCATCGACGAGCGCGCGCTGCACCACCTAGCCGCCGAGGTGCTCGACAATGCGATGGACGAAGCGGTTGCCGGCCATGCCAACCGGATCGAGGTCGCGCTCGGCGACGGCAACAGGCTGACGATCAGCGACAACGGCCGCGGCATCCCGGTCGACGAGCATCCCAAGTATCCGGGCAAGTCCGCGCTGGAAGTGATCCTCTCGACGCTCCACTCGGGCGGCAAGTTTTCGGGCAAGGCCTATGCCACCTCGGGCGGCCTGCATGGCGTCGGCATCAGCGTGGTCAACGCCCTGTCGAGCCATACGCGGGTCGAGGTGGCGCTCAACAAGGAGCTCTACGCCCAGGAATTCTCGCGCGGGCAGACGCTCGGGCCGCTGCAGCGCCTGGGCGGGACGCCCAACCGGCGCGGCACCACCATCAGCTTCACCCCCGATACCGAAATCTTCGGCGAGGACGCCCGGTTCAAGCCGCTGCGCCTGTTCAAGCTGGTCCGCTCCAAGGCGTATTTGTTCGCCGGGGTGGAGATCCGCTGGAAATGCGCGCCCTCCCTCGCCAGCGAGGACGTGCCGGCCGAGGCGGTGTTCCAGTTCCCGGGCGGCCTCGCGGATCACCTGACCGAACAGGTCGGAAATCGCGAATGCGTCACCACCAAGTTCTTTTCCGGATCGCAGGACTTCCCCGGCGAGGAGCAGGGGCGCGTCGAATGGGCGATCGCCTGGCCGCTGTGGTCCGACGGCGCCTATTCCTGGTACTGCAACACCATCCCGACCCCCGACGGCGGCACCCACGAGCAGGGGCTTCGGGCGGCGCTGACCAAGGGCATCCGCGCCTTCGCCGAGCTGATCGGCCAGAAGAAGGCCAAGGACATCGCGCCCGAGGACGTCGTCACCGGCAGCGAGATCATGCTCTCGGTCTTCATCCGCGAGCCCCAGTTCCAGAGCCAGACCAAGGACCGCCTGACCAGCCCCGAGGCCGCGCGCCTGGTCGAGAACGCGGTGCGCGACCACTTCGACCACTTCCTCACCGACAACATGGAGCGCGGCAAGGCCCTGCTCGGCCATGTCATGGAACGGATGGACGAGCGGCTGCGCCGGAAAGCGGAGCGCGACGTCAAGCGCAAGACCGCGACCAACGCCAAGAAGCTGCGCCTCCCCGGCAAGCTCACCGACTGCTCGGGCGAAGGCGACGGCGAGACCGAGCTGTTCATCGTCGAAGGCGACAGCGCCGGCGGCTCGGCCAAGCAGGCGCGCGACCGCAAGACCCAGGCGATCCTGCCGATCCGCGGCAAGATCCTCAACGTCGCCAGCGCCACGGCCGACAAGATCCGCGCCAACAGCGAGATCGCCGACCTCGGCCTGGCGCTCGGCTGCGGCTTCCGCAAGGACTGCAACCCCGACAACCTGCGCTACGACCGGATCATCATCATGACCGACGCCGACGTCGACGGCGCGCACATCGCCACCCTGCTGATGACGTTCTTCTTCCAGGAGATGCCCGAGATCGTCCGCCGCGGGCACCTCTACCTCGCCCAGCCCCCGCTCTACCGCCTGACCGCCGGAACGCTGTCGGCCTATGCCCGCGACGACGCCCACCGCGCCGAGCTGGAGGCAACCACGTTCAAGGGCAAGAAGGTCGAAGTCGGCCGCTTCAAGGGCCTGGGCGAGATGAACCCGCAGCAATTGCGCGAAACCACGATGAGCCCGGCGAGCCGCGGGCTGATCCGCATCACCCTCCCGCCCGAATACGAAGGCCGCGCCGCGGTGAAGGACCTCGTCGACAAGCTCATGGGCCGCGACCCGGCCCAGCGCTTCATGTTCATCCAGAACCGCGCGGGCGAGCTCGATCCGGAGCTGATCGACGCTTGAGGAGCTGCTGGCCGGCGTGGCCCTGCTGATCTGGCGTTTCATCCAGGCCAAGCGCCTTCTTGCTCAGTTGGCGGCGGGTGCCCACTCCCCCGCCGCCGCTGCGGGCCCGGCTTCGGACAGCTGAAGCCGCGGCGAACCGCGCCCCCGCGCCGGCATCCCCTACCGGCGCGGGGGCTTCGGGTTCAGATCAGGTAGCCGACCTCGTAGATCCGGCAGATTGCCGCTTGCCCCGCATCCCGCCACAACTTAACGCCGGCGCATCGTCATTTACGGGATCGGCAGATGCAGCGTTTCGAAGGCACCAGCAACTACGTCGCCACGGAAGACCTCAAGGTCGCGGTCAACGCCGCGGTCCTGCTGCGCCGCCCGCTGCTGGTGAAGGGCGAGCCCGGCACCGGCAAGACCGTGCTGGCCCACGAGATCGCCAAGGCGGTCGGCGCCCCGCTGATCGAATGGAACGTCAAGTCCACCACCAAGGCCCAGCAGGGCCTCTACGAATACGATGCGGTCGCCCGCCTGCGCGACGGCCAGCTCGGCGACGAGCGCGTCCACGACATCCGCAACTACATCAAGCGCGGCAAGCTGTGGGACGCCTTCACCGCGCCGCAGCTCCCCGTCCTGCTGATCGACGAGATCGACAAGGCCGACA
>JASGGH010000069.1:0-14910 GCA_047605105.1 Novosphingobium sp.
CCGGCGTGTCGGTGGGGACGATGAACATGCTCATCCGCTCGGTCAGCGGCTTGTCGGGATCGGTGACGCAGATCACCAGGAGGAAGGTCGCGAGCTTGGCGTTCGAGGAGAACCACTTGTAGCCCTCGATCTCCCACTCGTCCTCGCCCTTGTCGTTCTTGACCAGAGTGGCCCGGCAGGTGAACTCGCCCGGATCGGCGCCGCCCTGCGGCTCGGTCATCGAGAAGCACGAGACGATCTCGCCGTCCATCAGCGGGCCGAGGTACTTCTGCTTCTGCTCGGGCGTGCCGAACATGGCGAGGATCTCGGCATTGCCGGTATCGGGCGCGGCGGTGCCGAAGACGGTGGGCGCCCAGGACGAACGGCCGATGATCTCGTTCATCAGCGCCAGCTTGACCTGGCCGTAGCCCGGCCCGCCGAGGTGCGGCCCGAGGTGGCAGGCCCACAGGCCCTGCGCCTTCACCTGCTCCTGCAGCGGCTTGAGGTGCCGCCTCGCATCGGTCCGCCAGGTCTCGAAGTTCGCGCCCATGGTCGGCCAGAGCAGGTCCATCGTCTCGCATTCGGTGCGGACGAACCGGTCCATCCAGTCGAGCTTGGCCTGGAATTCGAGTTCGATGCTGAAATCGATCATTGTCTTCTCCCAAAATCCTCCCCGAGCTTGTCTCGGGGAGGATTTAACTTCACTTCAGCCGCGCGATCTCCGCGGCGGTTTCCCGGAACACGTTGTCGACGATCCGCGCGAAGAACTTGCCCGTCTCCTTGGGCAGGTGCCCGGCCTCGGCCGCGGCGACCTTGTATTCGAGCAGGCAGCCCGACTTGAACCGCGCCAGGATCGAGAACCAGCGGAAGTCCTCGATATTCCGCCCGGTCCCGGCGCAGTAGTAGCGCGCCAGCTCCTGCTTGGTCGGAAAGTGCGCGGGGTTGTTGAGCGCGGTTGGGAACTCCTTCTCGGGGAACTCCTCGTCGCGCATGCCGCCCGAGAACCAGGAGATGTCGATCATCGGATCGCCGATGGTCGAAAGCTCCCAGTCGATCATCGCCGCCAGCCGCGCCGGCGGGCCGTGGCGGAACATCATGTTGGGTGTGCCGACGTCGCCGTGAATAATCCCGCGAACTTCCTCGGGCATCTTCGAATGGCGCAGCCATTCCTCGGTCGCGGCATAGCCCTCGAGCCGGCGCGGCTCGTAGCCCTGGTAGCGGTCGGGATAGGTGGCGAGCTGGCCGGCCCAGCGATCGACCTGGCGTTCGAGGAACTTGCCCGGCTTGCCGTAGTCGCCGAGGCCGATCGCCTCGTAGTCGACATTGGCCAGCTTGATCAGCCCGTCGACGATCGCGAAGGGGATGCCGTATTCGTAGGGCAGCCTGTCGAACGGCGGCTCGTTGTGGATCTTCTCGTCGCGCAGGTTCGGCGCCCAGCCCTTGACCAGCTCCATCACGTAGAACGGCCGGCCGACCACCGAGGAATCCTCGCAGGCGCCGTAGCAGACCGGGTGAGGCACGTCGGTCCGGTTCAGCGCGGTGAGGATCCGCGCCTCGCGCAGCACGCCCTTTTCCGCGCCCGGCGGCGGCACCGCGGGCGGGCGGCGCATGACCATCGGCCCCTCGCCGCGGTCGAGCGTGAGCACCACGTTCGAGGTCCCGCCGCTGAGGATCGCGGTCTTGAGCGGCCCCTTGCCGAGCTCGGGCACGTTGGCATCGAGCCAGTCGGTCAGCGGACCGATCGGCGCGAGCTCATCCAGGTTGTGTTGAATCGCGCTCATTCGATGTCCTCTCCCCTTATCCGGGCTTCGAGTTGCTTGCGGACCGCGCGCACCGCGAGCGTCGCGGCGCGCGTAGCCTCCAGGTCCAGGGTCAGTTCCGCGGCGATCGCCTCGGCCCGGGCATCGGCCTCGCGCTTGAGGGTGACCCCCTTGTCGGTCGCGCGCAACAGCACCGCGCGCTTGTGATCGGGATTGACCGCCGTGGCGATGAGCCCGGCCTCGACCAGCGAATTCGCCGCGCGCTGCACGATCTGGCGCGGCTGCCCCATCGAGCGGCCGATCTGGGCGACGGTGGGCGCGCGGCCGGCCTCGACCACGGCATTGAGCACCATCATCTCGGATTCGCCCAGCCCCGCCTCCCGCCGCGAGGCCGCGAAGGTGCTCTTGAGCCGGCCGCTCAGGCGCGTGACCTCGTCGACCAGGCCGATCAGGGCGCTACGGGAATCGAACTGGCCATCCATGCATTGTTCGTGTCATATTGACATGATCATGTCAAATAAGCATATTGGCGACAATCCCTGGTCTTGATAACCATATAGGTTTATGCGCAGGCATGGAGATGAGGAACAAGAAGGGGTTTCGCGCAGAGAGCAAAGGGACAGCGCCCGCGGCGCGTTCTTCTCCGCGCCTCCGCGCGAACCGATTTCCTGCTCTTCTTCGCGGCTTGGCGCGACCGCAGGAGAGAGCCGCCGCGGCTACTTCGGCTTCGCTGCGGCCGGGCCGTGCAGTTCCCGATCGCGCGCTTCGGCATTCGTGCGGAGCTTGTGCAGCCCGGCATGGGCAGCCCGGATCGTCTTGAGGTCCAGCCCGTCGACGAGGGTCCTGGCGACGTCCTGACCGGCCGCATCGAAATTGCGCTTGAGCTCCGCGCCCGCCGCGGTCGGCACCAGCAGCGCGGCACGCTTGTGACCGGGGTTGTCGCGGGTTTCGACCAGGCCGCGCAATTCGAGCTCGCGCGCCGCGCGCTGGATGACCTGGCGGGCATGGCCCAGGGCGCGGCCGATCTGCGGCACGGTCACCGGCTTGTCGGAATTGACGATGGCATAGAGCGTCAGCGCTTCCATCCCCGAAAGGCTCGCAGAATCCTTGATGTCGGCGAATACGTTGGTGAGCCGGCCGTGCAGCATGTAGCACTCGGCGATCAGGCCCTGCAGTTCCTGCACCAGATCGGCCTGGCCCTTGCGCGCCTTCTTGGTGACCTCGGCGCGCGTCGCGTCGCTCATCGTCGGGTAGTTCGGGCAGCCGCCGGAGGACCGCTCGTGCTCGTGGTAGTTCGCCCAGGCATAACCGTCGACCGTTTCGCGCGACGCCCAGAAAGACCGATCCTTAGCCATTGACCACCGTCCTTCACGGGCCTCGCATGGGGTCCACGCCGACATCGAACCCGCCGCTCGACGACAAGAGTGTTGACAGGGAACCCCGGTGTCAAGCCGTGGGAGATCGGCTATTCGATATAGCCAAGCACCGTGCCGACTTCGTACGTCTCACCCACCTGGCCGACGATCCGCAGCGTCCCGCTGGCCGGAGCCTCGACCTCGTTGGTCGACTTGTCGGCCTCCAGCGAAAACAGCGGGTCGCCTTCCTTGATCGTGTCGCCGTCCTTGGCGAGCCACTCGGCGATCTGGCCCTCGTTCATCGAGAACCCGATCTTGGGAAGGAGAATTTCGACAGCCATGGTAATCCCTCGCAGAAATGTCAGCATCCCGCCAACGGCACGCCGCGGGATTCGTCAAGTCCGAAACGCCTAGAGCGCCAACAAAGCCGCCTCGGCAGCGCAGTCCTGCCCGGGGCCACGGTCCGCCAGGGCAGCCGCCTCGGCCCGCGCCGCAGCGAGATCGGCCTGGAATTCCGGTTCGGCATTGAGCCGGGCGACGACCGCCGAGGCGACCACCCGGCCTTCCTCGATGTCGCTCAGCCAATGGACGTTGCAGATCCGCCGGCTGTCGCCGAAAGCCCGCCCCCGCGCCACCAGTTGGGCGGCGCGGTCGGGGATCGCCTCGGCCAGGACCAGCCCCCAGCCGTAGCCGAGCGCGGAATGGCCCGAGGGGTAGGAACCGTCGCTGCGCAGCACGGCCTCCTGATCGGGCGTGCAGATCGGCGCCTGGTTCACGGTGAAGGGCCTGGGGCGCATGTACTTGACCTTGGTGGGCCGCGTCGCGCCGGCCAGGTCGCGCGCCACCCGCTGCATCAGCATGTCGAGCTTGGGCGTGGTCTGCGGTCCGATTGCGATGCCCGCGGCGCAGGAATACCCAGCCGTTGCCGCCGGCGACATGAAATCGGCATCGCGCGTGGCGAGCGCCCAGCGCGCCGAGCCTCGCAGCGCCACGGCGTTCTTCGCGCCTTCGAGATCGCGCGCCTCGGCGGGCGAGCCGGCAGCGGGCGGCGGCGGGTTGAGCAGCAGGCTATCGGGCACCGTTCCCTGCGGGAGGTAGCCCTTGAGGTTGAAGAACCCGGTCGGCTGGGCCGCCCCGTTGTGGATCTCCGCCTTCTGCTGAGCATGGACCGCGGCGCTGGCCAGGCCCAGGACAGCGGCGAGGCCAAGCGCGATATTCCGTTTCTTCATCACTGCTCCAAATCGCTATCGGTCTTGATCGTTCACAGCGCCAGGAGCGCCGCTTCCGCCGCACAATCACCGGCCGGCTCCTTGCCGGCCGCCGCCGCAGCTTCGGCCCGCGCGGCGGCGAGATCGGCCTGGAATTCCGGTTCGGCGTTGAGCCGGGCGACGACCGCCGAGGCGACCACCCGGCCCTCCTCGATGTCGCTCAGCCAGTGGACGTTGCAGATCCGCCGGCTGTCCCCGAAGGACCGGCCGCGGGCGACGATCTGCGCCGCCCGGTCGGGCACCGCCTCGGCCAGGATCAGGCTCCACCCCCAGCCGAGCGCCGAATGGCCCGAGGGATAGGAGCCGTCGCTGCGCAAGACGCCTTCGGCATCGGGCGTGCACGACTGGCGGCCGTTCACCATGAAGGGGCGCGGCCGCATGTATTTGCGCTTGGTCGGCGCGGTCGAGCGGCCGAGATCGGCGGCGGCGCGCAGCAGCAGGGCATTGAGCTTGGGCGTGCTCGCGGCGTCGATCCTGAAGCCCGCAGCGCAGGAGAAGGTCGTGCCCACGGTCGTCGCCGAAAGGTCGGCATCCTGGGTCGCCAGGGCCCAGCGCGGGGTGCCGCGCAAGGCCGCGGCGGCCTCGGCGGCCGCGACATC
The DNA here is from genome assembly GCA_047605105.1 of Novosphingobium sp. Taxonomy (GTDB): domain Bacteria; phylum Pseudomonadota; class Alphaproteobacteria; order Sphingomonadales; family Sphingomonadaceae; genus Novosphingobium. Next base: position 4,962 of record JASGGH010000069.1, read on the forward strand.
GCGCGCCTCGGCCGGCGAACCGCTCGCGGGAGGGGCCGGGTTCAGCAAGAGACTGTCGGGCACGGCGCCCTTCGGGAGATAGCCGGGGGTGGATATCATCCGGCCGGCCGCCGACATCGAAGACGGCATCGCCGGCGGGGCGGCAGGCTGCTGGGCCAGGACCGCCGCTGCGCTGGCCGTCAGCAACAGGGCGCCGGACAGCCCGATCGTCATGGTCTTCGTCATTCTCACAGTCCTTCCACCAGAATTGCCCGATAGGGTGCCGCCGCTGCGGTTGCCGCTTTGATAGGCCGCCATGGCTTCGTGATCGACGATCTCGCCCTCCCGGATAAGATCATGTAGGCCGCCAAGCTCGCTCTCCCGTTATCGATCCGACCTTTAGCGATCTCGCACGCAAAGAAAAGGCCGCCATCCCCGAGGATGGCGGCCTCAGCCTCTCGGGCCGAAGAATCAGTCGTCGATCGTGCCGTCCTCATGCGCCATCCAGTGGACGAAGCGGTGGAGCGGGTACATCGCGTCGTGCGGGTTACCGATCGTCGCCGGCCCCGCCTCGCCGAGATGGACGATGCGCTGCGCCCCGCCCGAGGCCAGGCGGTCGCGGTAGTCGGCCATGCGATCGAACGGATAGAAGCCCACCGTCTGCGTCGCGACGTTGATGTAGCGCACCGCATCGTCGAGCCGGTCGACCCGGACCACGTTGGCGGTCTTGTTGATCGGATGGAAATCGACCGGCTCTTCCGAGCGGATCACCACGCCCTTGCCGTCGGGCTTGCCCCAGACGCGGAACTCGTCGTCGAGGAACGAGAGCGTCTCGATCGCCTCCTTCAGCTCCATGTCGTAGGGCCGCACGTCGCCCGATGCCGCGGCGCGCTCCTGGACCCGGCGGTGCAGCCTGGCGCAGAAGGCGTCGACCTGCTCCTCGGTGCCCTCGACGAACTGGAAGCGGCTGGCGACGCAGGCCTCCTGGTTCAAGGTCATGATATCGGCCGAGGCGAGATCGGCGGCACGCTCCTGCGCCTCCTCGGATTCATGCGCTTCCTTGCCGACCATCGAGATCGAGGTCTTGGGGTCGAACGAGATCAGTTGCAGGCCCGGGCCGGTGTACTTGATCAGGTTGTTGATCGCGTCCCCGCCGCCCCAGCCGACGATCTTGTCGAAGTACTGCGGGCGCATCAGGATCGACTCGGTCGCATTGTCGCCGCCGCGGAAATAGACCGCGGACATCGACTTCACGATCGGATGCTCGGCGTCGATCTCGGCCATGGTGCGCAGGATCGCGACCGTGGTGAAGGGGTCGGACGAGCTCATCTTGAACAGGTTGACCGCCTTGACCAGCGCCCCTTGCGCGATCGACTTGACCGCCACGCCCGGCGAATTGCCCGGCAGCACGTGGATCAGCCGCGGCGCGAAGGCCCGCACGAAGCTCTTGCGGCCGGTGAAGTCCTGCTTGGGCACCCATTCGTCGAGCGCGCGCGGATCGGGGAAGTTCTGCTCCACTTCAGCCATCAGCCGCTCGCGGCTCAGCGTCATCGTGGCGTAGTAGGCCTGATTGGCGACCACCTCGCGCGGGAGGATGTGCGTGCCGCACATCCGGTCGATGCATTCCTGGAAGATCTCGTTCTTCGGATCGCGGATCCGCTCGCCGGTCTCGACCAGGAAGTCGATGATCTCGGTCAGCGGCACGTTGAGCAGCGGCGGCACCTCGATGCGCGGGTGGACCGCGGCGTCGAGGTCCAACCGCGGCGTGGCGAAGGTCACGCCCAGGTCGCGGCTGCGGTGCAGCTCGCTGGAGCCCTCGACCAGCTTGCCGCGGTAGAAGAACGGCGCCGAGACGATGCCGTCCGCGGCATCGGGCTTCAGTTCGGTGATGACGCTCATGACGAAACCCCCCGCACATAGGCATCGACGGTCCCGGCGCAGCCGATCTTGTCGTCGCCTTCGAGGTCGGCATAGCGCGTGATGTCGTCGCGGATGCTCGGCCCGGTGTGGCCGCAGGCGCAGGGCTTGAACTGGATGTTGACCTTGTCGCCCGAGATCACCCCGCCCCAGCGGCCGTCGATCGAGAGGTCGAAGAAGGCGGCGCGGCCTTCGTATTCCTCACCCTGGATGGGCAGCAGCGCGTCGCCGTCCTTGTTGAGCACCAGCGGCACGACCCACGGCGGCAGGTGATAGCGGTTGCCGCCCTGGCAGCGCGGCATGCCCGAATGCAGTTCCTGCATCGAGTAGTTCTGGTAATTGCGCTCGGGCTTGATGTTGAAGGTCTCGTAGACGAATTCGCGGTAGTCGTCGGGCAGCTTGGCCCGCTTCAGGCCGCCGCCGACGTAGATCGTGTTGAGCGGGTTGAAGTCCTTCGCGCTGTAGCCGCGGTCGCGCACTTCCTTGGCGACGTCGTAGAGGCCCTTCCACAGCCCGGTGAGGTGCAGCCGGTCGGCGCGGGCATCGATGATCGCCTGGGCGGTGTAGCCCACCGCGCCATCGACCAGTTCCTGCCGCTCGGCCGAGGTCTTTTCCATTTCCTCGATCTCGGACGGGGTCGCGGTGCCCTCGGCGATCTTCTTGCGCATCACGACCATCTTGGTCAGGTCGCCCACGGTGATCGGCGGCACCGGATACTGGAAGCGCTCGGCATCGGGGTCCTGCAAGGTCGCCGTATAGGCCTCGCCGGTCGCGGCACTGCGCGGGGTATAGGCGACCGCGGCGGCGCCGAACATGCGGCGGTCGCGGCCCAGCTCGGTCTGCGAGCCCCAGGCATAGGCCGTGGGAGCTTCCTTCTTGACCCATTCCATGTCCTCGGCCGAAGCGACGAGCATGGCCGACTTGCCGGTCGTGCCGCTGGAACAGGCGACGAAGAAGCCCTCGCGCTCCAGATTGGCGAGCCAGCCGTCGACGTCGGGGGCGTCCTTCACCTTGTCGACCGGCACGCGGTAGGTCGAAACGGTATCGAGCCACTTCGACATGCGGTCCCAGCGCTGGTCGAGCAGGAAGCTTTCCGGATAGCTCTTGTAGGCGGTGTGCGGGAACAGCACCTGCACCGCGTCCTCGAGGCTGGCGATCTCGGTCAGGCCCGCCTCCTCGGCGCGGTGGCCGAGCAGCTTGATCTGGTCCTTGCGCTGCTGAAAGCGCTCGTTGATCGCCCGAACCTGGAGGTCGCGGACCTCCTCGTGCGTGTAGTCGTAGGGGTCTGCCGAGTTCACCCGTCCGGTCAGCTCATCGACCGCGCTCTTATTTGCCACTGTCGCCATATCTACTCTCCCATGCCTCGAGTCGTCGGGACTCGCCGGGATGCCTCGAAATTAACGGCATCTCTGACGTATCATTATGCACAAAAGCCATGACCGGGCAAGAGGGGAAATGCGCTCCGCGCAGCCGCTGCCAGACGATGCCGGCCAAACTCGGCTGGCCAAACTCGCCGCAACGTGCACTGTGCCTTGCATGATCCGCCCGGCAGGGCTAATGATAACTCCGACGTTTCGTTACCTGCGCTACGTTCCGAAGAGAGCCCGCGATGGGTCGCACGGGAGAGAAAAGCATGTATTTCCGGGAAATTCGCCTGAACTGGCATGCCTTGCTCTCCGGGGCATTCGGCATGGCGCTGGGCTCGGCGCTCAGCCACTACACGCTCAGCCTGTTCGGCCCAGCGATGATCAAGGACCTCGCCTGGACCAAGGCGCAGTTCGCGCTGATCGGCTCGGTCCCGTTGCTGACGATGGTGCTGATCCCCGTCGCCGGGCGCTATACCGACCGCTTCGGCACCCGGGTCGCGGCGGTCACGGGGTTCCTGGGCGTCCCGCTCGGTTTCCTGGCGATGAGCCAGATGAGCGGCAACCTGATCGAATACTTCGCGATCTACCTGGCGCAGCACGTCTTCGGCATCCTGACGACCTCGCTGGTGTTCTGCCGGGTCGTGGTCGAGCGCTTCGACGCGGCGCGCGGCATCGCGCTCTCGGCGATCATGAGCGCGCCGCCGCTGGCCGGAGCCATCGCGGCCCCCCTGCTCGGCGGCGTCATCGCCGAGAACGGCTGGCGCACGGGCTATCTCGCCATGGCCGCGATCACCGCCGCGGGCGGGGTCATCGCGATCTCGCTGATGGGCGCGGGCCTCAAGCGCAGCGCCCCGCGCGAGGCCGCGGCGGTCAGGCTCAGCCGCACCGAGTTCTTCGGCCTGCTCCGCAACCCCATGCTGCTGCTGATCGTCGGCGGCATGCTGCTGGTGAACATTCCCCAGTCCTTCGCCAATTCGCAGCTCAAGCTGGTCGCTATGGGCAAGGGCATTTCCGACATCGATGCGACCTGGATGGTCTCGCTCTATGCGATCGGGGTGATGGTCGGGCGGTTCCTCACCGGCATCGCGCTCGACATGAAGGTCCGCCCGCATGTCGTGGCGATCCTCTCGCTCGGGCTGCCGGCGATCGGCTACATCCTGTTCGCCTCGAGCGTGTCCGCGCCGCTGATCCTGACCGCGGGCGTGCTGCTGATCGGCCTCGCCCAGGGGGCGGAGAGCGACGTCGGCGCCTATCTGATCTCGCGCAATTTCGACATCAAGAACTTCAGCCTGCTACTGAGCTTCGTCACCATGAGCATCGGCCTGGGCTCTGCGCTCGGCTCGCTGGTGCTGAGCTTCAGCCTGCACAACTACGGCGACAGCTACGTGCCCTACCTCTGGCTTTCCGCGGTCGGCACGCTGATCGGCGCCGCGGCCTTCGGCATGACCGGCATGCGCTGGGTCGGCGGCGGACCGCGCCAGGCCGAAGAGCCCGTCATCGAACAAGCCCTCGCAGGAGAATTGAGTTGAGCGATACCTCCCCCCAACGCGTCGTCGTCGTCACCGGAGCCAGCGCCGGGATCGGCCTGTCCACCGCGCGCATGCTCGCCGAGCAAGGCTGGCACGTGATCGGCACCGGCCGCGACGCCGGCCGCAGCGCGGCGGCCGAGGCCGAGATCCGGGCCGCCGCTTCGCCGGAAGCCAGGATCGACTTCGTCCGCGGCGATTTCACCGAGATGGCCGACGTCAAGCGCGTCGCCAACGAGATCAAGGCGCTCACCCCGCGGCTCGACGTGCTGATCAACAATGCCGGCGGAGTGCGCGACCGCCTCTACAGGACCAGCGAGGGCCTGGAGGCGACCATGGCCGCCAATCACTTCGCACCCTTCGTCCTGACCCGCGAGCTGCTGCCGCTGCTCAAGGCGACCGCGGCGAAAAGCGAGCCGGGCGCGGTGCGGGTGATCGCCACGTCCTCGTCGGGTCACGAATACAGCCCCGGGATGAACTGGGACGATCTCAACATGTTCGAGAACTTCACCACCGGCGGGGTCTATTGCCAGGCCAAGCTGGCCAACATCCTGTTCACCCGCGAGCTCAATCGCCAGGTCGCCGCCGACGGGATCGTCGCCCAGTCGATGCACCCCGGCCGGGTCGCCAGCAACTTCGGCAGCCACGGCGACGAGACGATGCAGGCCTACATGGCGACCAACGCCGACCTCACCCCCGACGATCCCGCCAGGACCCTGGTCTGGCTGGCGACCGGCGAGGAAGGCGGCCGCGACGGCGGGCGCTATTTCCACCAGCTGGAAGAAGTCCCCGCCGCGCCCCAGGCGCTCGACGACGAGGCGGCCAAGCGGCTCTGGCTGGAGAGCGCGCGGATGATGGCGGAAATCGGAGCCTGAGTCGAGCCGTTCCCCGACGCGAACAGCTGTTCGGCAGTCCGAAGCGTCGCGGATTCTCGCGTCATATCATCGCGTCCGCGGTGTGCTGCGCATTGAGTTCCGGACCCCGCGGTGCGATAGGGCATTCATAGACTTTCGCATAGGGAGAATGAACATGGCAGACGCTGACGCCAAGGAACTGGCACAGTCCGCCCGCAAATACTGGTCAGCCGAAGGCTACACCGAAGGCGGCGTAATCCGCGAAGTCGATTACGCCACCCAGTCGGGCGGCCTGGCCCCTGAATTCGCCGGCATCAAGATCGTCGACTGCGACACCCACATCACCGAAGCGCCCGACCTCTTCACCAGCCGCGCCCCGGCCGCGCTGAAGGACAAGGTGCCTTATGTCCGTCTCGACCAGGACGGCGTGGAGCGCTGGTACGTCGGTGACCGCAACTTCGGCTCGATGGGCGGCAACGTCCTGCGCAAGGACAACAACAAGCTGCTCGGCCGCCTGGCCTTCCCCAGGCTCGAGCAGGCCCACCCCGGCGGCCACCTGGTCAAGGAACGCCTGCAGGCGATGGACGACATGGGCATCTACGCCCAGATCGCCTTCCAGAACTCGGGCGTGACCCAGGCCGGCTCGCTGATGAGCCTGGGCGACAACGACCTCGCCCTGGCGATCGTCCAGATCTACAACGACGCCAGCCGCGACTTCCAGGAAGCTTCGGGCCAGCGCATCTTCAACATGATCCATCTGCCCTTCTGGGACCAGAAGCTGATGGAGACCGAGCTGCGCCGCTGCATCGACATGGGCCTGAAGGGCCTGGTCCTGCCCGACACGCCCGAGCGCGTCGGCGTGCCCAGCTTCATGCACGACTACTGGAACGGCGTGCTGGAAATGTGCGAGAGCACCGGCACCTCGCTCAACTTCCACCTCAACTCGGCGGTCGATCCCAACACGCTGACCTGGGAAGGCTTCCAGTTCGAGCAGACGCTCTCGGTCGTCGCGACGATGTTCTCGATCGGCAATGCCGCCACGCTCGGCAACTGGATGGTCTCGGGCCGTCTCGACCAGTTCCCCAAGCTCAAGATCGGCCTGATCGAGAGCGGCATGGGCTGGGTGCCCTTCGCGGTCGAGGCGCTGGAGCATCAGTTCAACGAGATGCTGCCGCGCTTCTCCAAGACGCTGACCCGCCGCCCGTGGGAATACTTCCGCGACCACTTCATGTGCTCGTTCTGGTTCGAGAAGGTCGGCCCCAAGCTGCTGCTGGAGACGATCGGCTACGACAACGTCATGTTCGAAACCGACTTCCCGCACCCGACCTCGCTCTATCCGGGCGTGCAGGAGCACCTCAAGGACGTCTTCTCCGGCTACGACAAGGCGATCGCCAAGAAGGTCCTTCAGGACAACCCGTCGCGGTTCTACAACCTGGGCCTCTGATCGGGTCCGGGCCTACCGAAAAGGGGCGGCGGGAGCGATCCCGCCGCCCCTTTTTTACGCGGCCAGGTCGAGTTCGGTGACGATCCGATCCCATTCCACCGCGACTTCACCAGCCGCGGTCCGCTCGATCAACCCCGCATCGGCAAGGCGCGCCACCTCGCCGTGAACCGACTTGTAGTCGCGCCCCAGTTCCTGCGACAGACGACGCACCGAGCGCGGCCCCACCCGATGCAAGTGGCGTATCAGTTCGAGCCGTTTGGGCGACATCGCCGCCATGAAGCTATCGAGGCCGAGGAAGGTAACATGGTCCTTCTCGACTTCCTTGCCGGCCTCGGCATCTTTCCAGGCTTCGACGAACCGGCGCCCCATGTCCTCCAGCGAACCGATGTGTACGGCAATCTTTCGTTCGGTCATGTCGCCTGCTCCTTCGCCACGTCGGCCAGAAAATCGGCCATCAACTGTTCGGCCGTCGAGAACGAGTAGGGTTCCTCGCGCTCTCGATAGTGCCGATGATCGCCCTTGCCCGCTTCGTTGTCATAACCGACGATCCGCTCGCCCTTCCGGCCATAATACAGCGAATATTTCAATCCATGCGGCCGTTCATCGGAAGCAGCGGGCAAGCGCCAGATCCTGATCTCGACGATCCCGCCGTCAGGCAAGACGGCCTTGTCGCGGTAGACCAAGATCGCATCAACCATATGGTTATTTATACCATATGATGACTCACGTCAACGATCCGGCGTGGAAAAGCCTGTCGTTATGGGTTGCCGGTCGGCGCCACACCGATAGGGCAGAGCCATGGGCGCAACCATCGTCATAGGTGATTCCGGGCCGAGTCCCGTAACGATCGACATCGAGGAGCTCCTCGCTACCCGGCTGCTCGTCCAGGGCAACAGCGGCTCAGGAAAATCCCATCTTCTCCGCCGCTTGCTCGAGGAGAGCGCCGGGATCGTCCAGCAGGTGGTGATCGATCCCGAGGGCGACTTCGTTACCCTGGCCGAGCCGTTCGGCCATATCGTCATCGACGGCGCGGCCTATTCGGGCGCCGAGCTCACCCGCCTCGCCGCCCGGGTGCGCAAGCACCGCGCCTCGGTGGTCCTGGCGCTCGACGGGCTGGAGATCGAAGCGCAGATGCGCTGCGCCGCGCAGTTCCTCGCCGCGCTGTTCGATGCCCCGCGCGAGGAGTGGTTCCCCGCGCTGGTCGTGGTCGACGAGGCCCAGCTCTTCGCCCCCGCCGTGGCCGGCGAGGTCAGCGACGAGGTCCGGCGGCTCAGCCTCGCGGCGATGACCAACCTGATGTGCCGCGGGCGCAAGCGCGGGCTGGCCGGGGTGATCGCCACCCAGCGCCTGGCCAAGCTGGCCAAGAACGTCGCCGCCGAGGCCTCCAACTTCCTGATGGGCCGGACCTTCCTCGACATCGACATGGCCCGCGCCGCCGATCTGCTCGGCATGGAGCGCCGCCAGGCCGAGCAGATCCGCGACCTCGCCCGCGGCCACTTCCTCGGCCTCGGGCCGGCGATCAGCCGACGCCCGGTGGCCGTGGCGATCGGCCCGGTGAAGACTGGCAGCCGCGCGGTCAGCCACGCCCTCGCCCCGCTGCCGACGGCCTCGGCCGAGGAACTGCACGACCTGCTCCACGCCGCGCCGAGCGAGGAGGAACTGGCGCTCCCCCTGCCTCCGCCTCGCGCCCCCGAGCCCGACCTGGTCATCGAACGCATCTCCGCCTTCGATGCCGAACCGGAACCGGCCTTCGACGCCCCGCCTCCGCCCGACGCCGCCGAAACCGCTCGCGAGATCGCCGCGATCCTCGCCGACATGGCCGCCGAGCCCGACTGCACCTTCCAGCAACCGGGTTCGCTCTACCAGGACTTCTCCGTCCGCTGCCGGATGCGCCGCCTGCGCATCGACGGCTACGACGTGACCCGCTTCCGCCGCGGCTTCGCGGTGGCGGTCGCCGGCATCGCCGATCCTACGGAACCGCAATGGGCCGACCTCCTCGCCCTCTCGCGCGACGTGCCCGAGGACCTGCTCACGCCGTTCCTGATGCTCGCCCGCGCGGCCCAGGAGGGCGCCCCCTGCCCCGACGACGCCGAGCTCGCCCGCGCCCACGGCACCAGCTCGCCGGGCCGCATCCGCCGCCTGCTCGAGCATTTCGAGAAGACCGGCCTGATCGTGATCCGCACCGACTACAGCGGCCGCCGCTCGATCGGCATTCCCTTGCTGGGCACGGCGACCGAACCGATGGCTGCGTGAAGCCTGCCATTCGGGCGGGGTTAAGGCGCCAACGCGCCTTACAGGAGCGGCCCTGGTCGGGAGTATGTCTTTGCCTGGTTCCTCCCTTCATCCCGACAAGGTCGATCTCGCGCTCAGTGCCTTACTGGTGGTCCAGGGCCTGACCCTGTTCGTCGCGGTCCCCATCGCGGCAGCGCATCCCACCTCGCATTTCCTGCTCGATTTCAGCCACCTGCTGTTCGCGGCGATCTCGGTCGCGTTCCTGACGCAGCACCGTGCGATCCAGACCGCGCTGCTCGCCGCGCTGGCGCTGCTGGCGACCGGATCGTTGCTCGGTGATCGGTTGTCGGCCTTGCTGGACCTGCCGCGGCCCGAACTGCACGAAGCCGTCGCAATGACCGCCTTCGCTTTCAACGGCCTGGTCACCGCGCTGGTCGCACGCCATGTCTTCGGAGCGCGGCGAGTGACCGCTCACCGCGTCCAGGGGGCCGTGCTGATCTACCTCAACGTCGCGTCGCTCTTCGCGATCGCCTTCGGCATGATCGAGAGCCACGTGCCGGGAGCGATCCTGCCATCCGGAGGCGGCCTGCTATCCTCCGCCCCGGGCGTGCGCTCCGCGACGCTGACCTA
>JASGGH010000070.1:0-14825 GCA_047605105.1 Novosphingobium sp.
CCATGAAGATGATCAGCAGCACCAGCATGACGTCGACCAGCGGCGTCACGTTGATCTCGGCCATCGGCGTGCGGCCCTTACCGCGGCCGCGGCGCTTGGCGGTAGAGTGGAGGCCCATCGCCATTCAGCCGGCGTCCAGTTCGCGGCTGAGGTTGCCGTGAAAGCGGTCGGCGAAGCGCTGGAGGCGCGCCTCGAAGGCGTTCACCCGGTGCGAGAAGCGGTTGTAGGCGATGACCGCCGGGATCGCCGCGAACAGGCCGATGGCCGTGGCGAACAGCGCCTCGGAGATGCCGGGGGCAACCACCGCCAGCGAGGAATTCTGCTGCTGCCCGATCTGGAAGAACGAGTTCATGATCCCCCAGACCGTGCCGAACAGCCCGACGAAGGGCGCGACCGAGCCGACCGTCGCCAGGAAGTTCAGCCGGCTGGAGAGCCGGTCCGCCTCGTTGGCCACGGCGCTGTCCATCGCGCCCGCCAGGCGCTGGCGCAGCCCGTCGCGGTCCTTCACCTTGGCCGCGACCGAGCGCTTCCACTCGTTCATGCCGGCCGCGGCGACACGGGCGGCGGGGATGTCGCCCTTGGTCTTCACGCCGTCGATCTGGGTCGCCTCCCAGAACTCCTCCTCGTAGGTGTCCGAGCGGCGGCTCACCGCGCCCATCCGCAGCGAGAACGAGACGATGATCGCCCAGACCCAGATCGAGGCGAGGACGAGCCCGGCCATGATCACCTGGACGACGATGTCGGCGTCGAGGAACAGCTTCACCGGATCGAGCCGGGTCGGCGCAATGGCGGCGGTAGTGGCCGTGGCGGCGAGCAGGGAGGGCAGGGTCATTCCGATCCTTTGGATACGATAGTGGCGAAAGCCGCGCGCCACGGCGCGGGTTGGCGGCGCGGGTGGCCGTCGGGGCCGACGAAGCCGACCCTGAGGCGTGCCTCGGTGAGTAGGGTTCCGTCCCTGAACGCCCGCTGGCGCATCCGGGCGCTCGCCGCGCCGAGTTCCTCGGTCTCGCTTTCGATCCGCACGACATCGTCGAGCCGGGCGGGGGCGAGGTAGCGGATGGTCAGCTCGGAGACGGCATAGGCGCCCTCGCCGGCCTCCTGCGCGGCGCGCTGGTCGATCCCGAGCAGGCGCAGCATGTCGGACCGGGCGCGCTCGAACCAGCGCAGGTAGTTGGCGTGATAGACCACGCCGGAGAGGTCGGTGTCCTCGAAATAGGCGCGCACGGCGAAACGGTGCACCGGGCCGTCGAAGCGGCCGCCCGCGGGTTCGGGCCAGTTTGATGCGGTCGGCGTCATGGCGTCCGGGCTTTTAGCCAGACGGCGAGTCGCAGGGCAAGGTGCGACGAAGCGTTGGCCGTGCCGGGGGCTCGATTCGTCGAGGGCGCGGCCCTATTCGGCGATCATCACGAAGAACTGCCGTCCGCCGAAGATGTGGACGTGAAGATGCGGCACTTCCTGGTGCCCGTGGCTCCCCATGTTGACCATCAGCCGGTAGCCCGGCTCGTCGAGGCCGAGCACCCGGGTCACCTCGCCCACCGCGCGCATGAACCCGGCGATCTCCTCGGCCGGAGCCTTAAGCGTGAAGTCGTCCCACGAGACATAGGGGCCCTTGGGGATCACCAGCACGTGGACCGGCGCCTGCGGGCGGATGTCGTTGAAGGCGAGCGCCCACTCGTCCTCGTAGACCTTCCGGCAGGGCAGCTCGCCGCGCAGGATCTTCGCGAAGATGTTCTGGTCGTCGTAGGGCAGGCTGGGATCGATCGGCATCAGTTTTGCCTCGCTGCTTTTTCGGCGATGCCCGAAGTGCCTTCGCGGCGATCGAGCTCGGCGAGCACCTCGGCCAGCGGCACGTCCCTGGCGTTCAGCAGGACGAGCAGGTGAAAGAGCAGGTCCGCCGCTTCGCCGACCAGCTCCCGGCGGTCTCCGGCCAGGGCGGCGATCACCGTCTCGGTAGCTTCCTCGCCCAGCTTCTGGGCGATCTTGTTCAGGCCCTTGGCATTGAGCCTGGCGACGTAGCTCGATTCCGGATCGGCGGCGCGGCGCGCGGCGATCGTCGCCTCGAGTTTCGTGAGGGTATCGGTCATGGCGGAGGGAATGGTTCGCGCCGGCCTTCCGGTCAAGGGCCAGTCGCGGTCAAGGGCCAGTCGCGGTCAAGAGCTAATCGTCGCGGCGCGAGCGTCCGTGCTGGCGGCCGATGATCACGCCGGCCACGCCCATGCCGAACAGCACCAGGGTCGAGGGCTCGGGCACTGCGGAGCTGTTGGCCAGGGCCGGCGTGGCTGTGCTCAAGGCGACCAGCAGGGCAGCACAGGCCATTCTCAGAGACATGTCGATGCGTTCCGGTTGGCTCGGCCGCGCCCTCGCCGCCGACGGTAAGGTTTCGGAAAGCACGTCTTGATGGAGTCGGGTCAAGCGCTTCGCCGCGGCTGTACCGGGGTGGGACGCCTCGGGACTTCTACCTATCCAGCAGTTTCTCGTGCTCGGCGACGATCTCGGCGAGGACCGACAGGGCCAGGACCGAGGGCGTGCGGGCATGGGCGAAGACCCCGATCGGGCTGCGGAGCCGCGGATCGGCCGGGTCCCAGCCGGTCTCGGTAAGCATCGCCTCGCGGGTTTCGCGCGCGCCGCGGCCGCCCTGGGCGCCGACGTAGCAGGCCGGGCTGCCGAGCGCCCAGGGCAGGATCGAGCGCTCCCATTCGTGATCGTGGAACAGCACGGCGATCGCGGTCCAGGGATCGACGGGCAGTGCGGGTGCGCGGCCGAGCGCGATGACGTGGTCGGTGCCGGGATCGTCGGAGGGGCCGCCGACCAGGCAATCGATCCCCTGGGCGCGGGCCAGGCGGGCCAGGGCGGTCACTTCGGGCCCGCTGCCGAGCACCGCCAGCCGCAGCTTGGGCAGGAAGCGCCGCACGAAGGCGCCCTGCGGGGCCTGTCCGATGGCGAGGTCGGCGGGCTCGCGGCGGGTCAGGGCGGCGCAGGCATCGGCCACGGCGGCGCGATCGGGCGCGGGGTCGACCATCACCTCGATCCCGCTGCCGCAGGGCAGGCGGATGTCGAGGAAGGGGGAGCCTGCACCGTAGCGCAGCACCCGCGCGTCGCCGCCGGCCAGCGCTTCGGCCGCCAGCGCCTTCTCCAGGCAGCCGTCGGCCAGCGAACCGCGGGTCGAGCCATCGGGCAGCACCGCCAGCTGCGCGCCCAGCCGCCGCGACCACGAGCCGTCGATCTGCGTTACGGTGCACAGCGCGCCGCCGTGCTCGGCGCAGGCGAACAGGGCTTCGCTGTCGTCGTCCCACGGGGTGAGCGCAGATATCGGCGGGGTGATGCGGTCCATGCTGGTCATGCGGATCGCACGGGGGCATCTGCTCGGGCAAGGAAAAGTACCATCGGAGAGGGAAGATGGAGCGGGCGGACGCCTATGTCGAACGCGCGCGCCGGACCACCGGGCTCGGCGAGCTCGGCACGGAGACCTGGCGCGAGGGGCTGGAGCGGCTGATCGCCGCGGTGCGGAGCGAGGCCCGGCTCAACCAGGCGGGCATCGCCCAGTGCGAAGGCATGGTCACCATGCTCCTGATGAAGCGGCTGGAGATCGAGGACTGGTACGCCCGTCACCCCGAGATCGACGACCAGCAGATCACCCGTCCGCTGCTGATCCTCGGCCTGCCGCGCACCGGCTCGACCGCCCTGCACTGCCTGCTCGGCGAAGACCCCCAGGCCCGGGTTATCCGCAACTGGGAGGGCATGAACCCCTGCCCGCCGCCCGAGCGCGCGACTTACGAGACCGACCCGCGCATCGCGGTGATGCAGGGCTTCATGGATCGCCGCGACCGGGTGACCCCGCGGATGAAGCAGATGCTGCCCTCGACCGCGACCAGCCCGGTCGAGGACCAGCTGATCATGGGCTACGACTTCAAGACCCAGATCTTCCAGGCCGAATGGCGCATTCCCAGCTATGTCGAATGGTTCAACCACCAGGCCGACCTGGTGCCGACCTTCGAATATGTGAAGCGGGTGCTCAAGCTGCTGCAGTGGCGATGCCCGCCGGATCGCTGGCGGCTCAAGAACCCGACCTACATCCTCTTCCCCGAGGCGCTCGACCGGGTCTTCCCCGATGCGAAGTACTGCATGACCCACCGCGACGTCGCGGCGGTGCTGCCCTCGGTCTCCGATCTCTATTTCGAGCGCCACGGTGCCGGGACCGATGCGCCGGACAAGCGCTATCTGGGCGAGCTGAACATCGAGTGGACCGAGCTCGGCATGCAGCGGATGATCGCGTTCCGCGCGGCGGGGACCGATGTGCGGTTCTTCGACATCATGTTCGCGCCGTTCCAGAAGGATCCGTTCCCGGTGCTGGAGCAGCTCTACGCCTTCATCGGCGAGGAATTCACCCCTGAGGCACGCGCGGCGATGGAAGCCTGGCGCCGCGACACCCCGCGCGACAAGCACGGCGGGCACGATTACGACGCAGCCGATTTCGGGCTGGACCCGGCGGTGCTGCGCGAGCGCTTCCGCTTCTACAGCGAGCGTTACGACGTTCCTACCGCGGCTTACTAAGCTTTCTTCCCCCTCGATGGGGGAAGGATGCGAAGACTTGCCCCGGCGAAAGCCGGGGTTAGTCGCAGCTGGGTGGGGGTGATCGCGCCGGCAAGTGCTGCGCGAGCGGAGGGCTCACCCCCACCCAGCTTGCGCTAGTTCGCTCCGCTCACAAGCTTCAGCATCCCTCCCCCATCAAGGGGGAGGAGAAGCTACTCCAGATACCCGACCAGCTTCGGCACGTCGGCCAGCGCCCGCAGCGCGTCGTTGAGATGCGTGCAGCCCTTGGGGCCGCGCAGGTCGTTCAGCACCGATTCGCGGATCAGCGGCAGCGGGCTGCCGATCAGGCCCAGCGCGTTGGTGATCGCGCCCGGGCATTCGCCGAAGGGCAGGACCCGCGCCTCGGGGCGCAGCGAGAGCAGTTCGAGCGTCACCGGATCGGCCGAGGCTTCCAGCCGGTATTCGTGCAGTGCCGCGCGTGTGCCGTCGGGGCGCGGGGCGGAATCCTGGAAGGCTGAATCGATCCGGATCAGGCCAGCCTCATCGCGCCAGACGTCGATCCGCCGGGCGCGGCGCATGGTCACGCCTTCGAGCGCCGGGAACTCGTGCCAGCCCGCCGGGTCTGCCGGATTGCGCAGCTCGCCGCCATCGGCCTGGCCGATGTCGCCCCGGCGCTCGGGATTGAGGCTGGCGCTGCCCGGCTGGAAGCCCCAGCAGACGTTGATCCGCTCTTCCATCAACTTCTGCATGTCGCCGTCCGTGGTCTCGCGCATCGCCGCCATCCAGTCGGGGTTCCACAGCGACCAGGCCCAGGAACAGACCAGGCTGGTGCCCGAGATGTCGTCGAGCAGGAGGTAGAGCGGGTCGGCATTGTCGATCAGCTCGGGCATGATTTCGCGCATCAGCATCCGCAAGTGGCCGCCGCCGCGCTCGCCGACCAGGCGCTGGAGCTGGGGCGGGGTGGGCACGGCCGCGATCGCGGCGATCATGCGGTCGGCCTTGAGCACGGCCTCCAGGCTTGCCTCGGCCCGCGCCCGGCCCCGGCCCTCGGCGGAGGTCACGAAATCGCGCGAGCGGCCATGCATGACCTTGTCGCCCATCGCGCCCTCGGGCCAGGCGACGTCGATGCTGGAGGTGCGGCGCACCGAGGCCACGGGCCGCGGCGGGGCGGGGTTGGCCGTGCGGCGCGGGGCCTCTTGGATCGTGACGGTCATGGTATTTTCTTCCTGGCTTCCCACTTGGCACCAAGATGGCATTCCTGCGGGACGGGGCAAGAGCCGCCGGCACGGGCCGGGGATGGATCGCCGGGACGAACGCCAGATTGCCAATGACCGGCGCGCTGCCTATGCGCGGGCGCCAAGGAGACTCACCGCATGAGCTATACCCGGTTCCTCAAGCAGCAGTGCTACATCGACGGCAAATGGTGCGATGCCGATAGCGGCGGCACGATCAACGTCACCGATCCGGGCACCGGCGAGGTCCTGGGCACGGTCCCCAACATGGGCCAGGCCGAGACCGAGCGCGCGATCGACGCGGCCGAGCGCGCGCTCCCCGCCTGGCGGAGCAAGACCGCGGGTGAGCGGGCCAAGATCCTGCGCAGGTTCTTCGACCTGATGATCGCGGGCCAGGACGACCTGGGCGAACTGCTGACCCGCGAGCAGGGCAAGCCGCTCTCCGAGGCCAAGGGCGAGATCGCCTATTCGGCCAGCTTCATCGAATGGTTCGCCGAAGAGGGCAAGCGCGCCTACGGCGACGTGATCCCCGCCCATGCCGCCGACCGCCGGATCGTCGTGCTCAAGCAGCCGATCGGCGTGGTCGCCGCGATCACCCCGTGGAACTTCCCCAGCGCGATGATCGGCCGCAAGATCGGCCCGGCGCTGGCCGCGGGCTGCACCGTGGTGCTCAAGCCCGCCTCGGCGACCCCCTATTCGGCGCTCGCCCTGGCCCAGATCGCCGAGGAAGCGGGCATTCCCGCGGGCGTGTTCAGCGTGGTCACGGGCTCGGCCCGCGCGATCGGCGGCGAATTGACCCGCAACCCCAAGGTCCGCAAGCTCACCTTCACCGGCTCGACCGAGATCGGCGTGCAACTGATGCGCGAATGCGCCGAGACGGTGAAGAAGGTCTCGATGGAGCTCGGCGGCAATGCGCCGTTCCTGGTGTTCGACGATGCCGACGTCGATGCCGCGGTCGAAGGCGCGCTGGTCTCCAAGTTCCGCAACAACGGCCAGACCTGCGTCTGCACCAACCGCTTCTACGTCCAGGACGGGGTCTATGACGAGTTCGTCGGCAAGCTGGCCAAGCGCGTCGGCGCGATGAAGGTCGGCTACGGCATGGAGGACGGCGTCCTGCTCGGGCCGCTGATCGACGAGGCCGCGGTCGAGAAGGTCGAGGAGCACCTCGAGAACGCGCTGGCGGGCGGGGCGACCGTGCTGACCGGCGGCAAGCGCTCGGCGCTGGGCGGCACCTTCTTCGAGCCGACCGTGGTCGCCGACGTGAAGGCCGACATGCTGCTCGCCCGCGAGGAGACCTTCGGGCCGCTCGCCGGGGTGATCCGGTTCAAGGACGAGGACGAAGCCATCCGCCTCGCCAACGACAGCGAGTTCGGCCTCGCCAGCTATTTCTACGCCCGCGACCTCAGCCGCGTCTGGCGCGTGGGCGAGGCGCTGGAGGCGGGGATCGTCGGGATCAACACCGGCCTGATCTCCACCGAGGTCGCGCCGTTCGGCGGGATCAAGCAGTCGGGCCTCGGCCGCGAAGGCTCGAAGCACGGCCTCGACGACTACATGGAGATCAAGTACCTCTGCATGGGGCTGTAGGAGGGGCGCAAGCGGCGCGCGCGAGGGTGACTATCCGCGCAGGGCGCTCTTCGACGCCGCGACCCATTCGCCGAAGCGGTGGATGCGCTCCCAGAACAGCGCCCGGGTGCCGCCGAAATTGTGCATGTGGCCCAGCCGCGGGCAGATGAACAGGTCGAAGCTCGGCGCCGAGCGGTAGGCATGGCTCTCGCTTCGCGGATCGAGCACCAGGTCGCGCACGCCCATCGCGCTGAGCACCGGCACGGTGATCGCCGCGGCCTCGGGCGCGACGATCCCGGGCGTTAGCACGAACCGCGCGACATCGGGGGTGGTCAGCGAATTGTAGGGGTGCGACGGAGCGTCGGCGGGCAGGTTCCCGGCCAAGGCGATAGCCTCGTAATGCGCCATGTCCTCCTCGACGACCTCGGCCGGAACGTCGTCGTAATGGAAGCCCCAGGTCAGCGAGGCCCAGGCGGAATCCTGCGATGCCCCGCTCGTGGACTTGACCAGCGCCTCGGCGTTGATGACCGCGCCGGGCTGTTCGGGCGGCAGGTCGCGGGCGAACCAGGCAGTCACGACCGGGGGCTCGCCCGGCGGCGTCGGGGGCTGGCTCTGCACCGCGCTGAAGCCGAGCACGCCGATCCCGTCGTAGAGCCGGTGCCGGGCCTGCTGGACGATCGCCAGGAGGCCGCCCGTCGATTGGCCGATGCCGATCACCACGGGCTGGGGGACCGGCGGATAGCCCGGCTCGACCAGGCCGTTGGCGAGCCGCAGCAGGATCTCGCTCTCGGCGGCCTGGGCGGCCGCGACCGGAGCGGCCAGGCCGGGCTGTTGGGGCGTGTCGGCGCTGTCGCCGCCGCCCAGGTTGTCCAGCGCGACGAAGATCCAGCCGCGCTCCGCATGGAAATCGGCCTGGGCGCCGGACGCGGGGCCGGGCAGGTCGCAGGTGTAGTAGCCGCGCGAATATCCGCCGCCCGGCTTGCCGAAGCAGACGATCGGCTGGACGGGGAGCATGTCGGGCTCCGGCAGTACCACGGTGGCCGCCAGGTGAACCGCATCGGACGAACGGACGGCGCCCGTGACGTCGATTCGCAGTTCGATGCGCCGTGCCATGTCATTCTCCCCCATTCGCTGCGGCCCGGTTCCCGCCGAAATCCGATCCGAATCGAACATGCGTTGACCGATCGTCCAATGCGCATATCCTTGTTTCGCGCAAAAGCCCAAGTTCGGGCGCCAAGAATCGCGTGAATGGGAGATCGATCTTGCCGACCGAAGGCCTCCAGCCCGGAATGGAATCGCGCCAGCTGTCCGATCTGTTGTCCGGCCTCGAGCTCGGCGGCGCGACGTGGTGTTACTGCGACCTGTCGGCGGACGGCGGCTTCTCCGTCCCGCATGGCGACGCCGCGCTGTTCCATCTGGTGCTTCACGGCACGGTGCGGATCGCCCTGTCGGCGGGCGAAGCGCTGGAGCTCAAGGCGGGCGAAGCCGTCGCGGTCCTCGGCGGGGACGCCCACGCGCTGCGGGTCGCGCCCGGCAGCGCGGCCGGCACCCTCGACTTCCTGCGCCGCGAGCAGGCGGTCGACGCGCCGCCGACCCTGGTTCTGGGCTCGCCCGGCCCCGTCGCGGCGCGCATCCTCAGCGGACGATTGAGCATCACCCTGCCGTCGGGCGCGAGCCGTTCGAGCCTGCCGGGACTGTTTCGGCTCGCCAATGCGGGATTCTCCGCCTGGGGCCATCTGCTGAAGCCGGAAGCCATGGCCCTGGCCGGGATCGGGCCGGGGTCCGCTGCGCTGCTCACCCGGGTCGCGAGCCTGATGATCGTGGCCCAGCTCCGCGCCGATCCGCGCTGCCGGCAGATGTTCGCGCCCGAACAGCGCGATCCGATCGGCCAGGCCTTGCGCCTGATCGCGGGCAACCCCTCGGCGAACTGGACGGTGGAGCGGCTCGCCCGCTCGGTCGGGATGGGCCGGTCGAACTTCGCGGCGCATTTCACCACCCAGGTCGGGCGCGCGCCGATGGAAGTGGTGGCCGAGCAGCGCATGGAACATGCCGCGCAGCTCCTCCGCAAGAGCAAGCTCAAGGTCGCGGAGATCAGCGAGCTGTCCGGCTATGGCTCGGAAGCCGCCTTCAGCCGGCGGTTCACGCGCAATTTCGGGATGTCGCCGAGCGCGCTGCGCGACCTGGCGCGCGCGGCCGAAGCCGCCCAGCCCGCCGACCCGCTGCGCGGCGTGCTGCTGGCGGGGCCGCGCCAGAAGGATGCCGCCGCGCTGCGCCGCACCAGCCCGGTCAAGGCGGAGGATTCGAGGCCGCCCCGGCCCGCGGCGACTTCGGGCCAGACCACGATATTTCGCGCCCGCGCCGAGTAAACGCGCGCCCGGCCAGATCGGACGATAGGGCATGGGCCATGGCGATGCGGCCATTGCCGTTTCGTCCCGGAGGCATGAGGGTGGCTCGATAAGGGGGGTACGAACCCCGAGCTGTTGGGAGAATTCGATGTCTGCCTCCGTTCTCGAACCGCCTGCGGCCAAGTCCACGATCAAGGTGATCGACGCCGACACGCACCTCACCGAGCCGCACGACCTGTGGACCAAGCGCGCGCCCGCCAGGTTCAAGGACCGCGTGCCGCAGGTGAAGCTGCTCGACGGCACCCGCTCCTGGGTGATCGACGGCAACCAGTCGATCGGCACGGGCGCGCACCCGAACTCCTCGGTGCTCAAGCAGGGCGGCAAGGTCCGCGACCTCGACAAGTTCCTGAAGCTGCAGTTCGAGGACGTCCACCCCGGCTCGTCGGACATCAAGGAGCGCCTGAAGGTGATGGACGAGGCGGGGATCTTCGCCCAGATCGTCTATCCCAACATCCTCGGCTTCGGCGGCCAGGCCTCGGCCCGGGTCGATCCCGAGCTGCGCCTCGAATGCGTGCGGATCTACAACGATGCGATGGCCGAACTCCAGGAAGAGAGCGGCCAGCGCCTCTTCCCGATGGCCCTGCTGCCGTGGTGGGACGTCAAGCAGGCCGTGAAGGAGACCGAGCGCTGCATCGCGATGGGCCTCAAGGGCATCAACATCAATTCCGATCCCCACACCTCCAAGGACGAGGACGGGAACCAGATTCCCGACCTCGGCCACGAGCACTGGTTTCCGCTGTGGGAAGTTTGCGAAGACAAGAACCTGCCGATCAACTTCCACATCGGCGCTTCGGAAACCGCGATCGACTGGATGGGCAAGCAGGGCTGGCCCTCGCTGACCCGCGACCTGCGCTCGGGCATCTCGGGCGCGATGATCTTCTTCAACAACGGCGCGACGATGTCGAACCTGATCTATTCGGGCATCCTCGACCGCTTCAAGGGCCTGAAATTCGTCTCGGTCGAGAGCGGCATCGGCTGGGTGCCTTTCCTGATGGAAGCGCTCGACTACCAGATGGAGGAGATCGCCGAGACCCGCGGCTTCGAGAAGAAGCCCAGCGAATACTTCAAGAGCAATTTCTACGCCTGCTTCTGGTTCGAGAAGAAGGACGTGTCGGACATGCTGCACAAGGTCGGGATCGACAACTGCCTGTTCGAGACCGACTTCCCGCACCCGACCTCGCTCTATCCGATCGACAACCTGGAGGAGCGCCTCTCCAGCCTCACCCAGGAAGACCGCGCCAAGGTGCTGAGCCTCAACGCGGCCAGGCTTTACAACATCGCGATCTAGGCAAGCTCACCCAACTGGCCTCTCCCGCTGCGGCGGGAGGGGCCCTTCTTTGCCTGGGTGTGTGGTCCCGGAATGAGGTGGTGCGGGTTGAAGCGGAGGCTGGGCGCGTTCGATCAGGCTCTGGCGCAGTGCATCACCTCGACGCAGGCCTTGAGCAGGCGGTCGGCGAGTTCCAGCACCCGCGCGCCCGGGAGCAGTTCGGGAAAGGGCCCCAGGCACAGGCTGTAGACCCCTGTTCCATTGCGGTCGAAGACCGGCGCGGCGATCATCGTCACGTCGTAGCGGGCGACGGGATTGATCCGCTCGGGCAAGGCCATGTTGGGGCCGAGGTGGACGGTCTGTCCCGCCAGCGCGAGCAGTTCCGAGGCCGCCGGCGAAGCGGAAGCGGGCCCCGGGGACGAGCGCAGCAATACCTCGAAGCCGCGGTCGCGGATGGTGTCGACGCCGCGGCGCAGCCGGGCGATCGCCTCGCCTGACCGATCGGGCGACGCCGCGAGCCATTCGGCGATCGCCTCTTCGCCGGACCAGGCGACGAACGGCGCGCCGATCGGCGGGATGCGCTCGCGCCGCTCGCCGGCCCGGAGCAGGGGGCGGCGGCCGCTCTGGTCGTTGAGCGACACGACGCCGACGATTTCCCGGCCGACGGCGGCGGTCAGCGAGACCGGAATGCGCAGCTCGTCGAACAGGACGCGCGCCGCAGCCGTCGCCTGGGCGAGCAGCGGCTGGGCGTCGAGCGCGGCCTGGCCCGCGCCGTAGATCGCCGGGCCCAGGGCATAGGCCTTGGTTGCCGCATCGCGGCTCAGATAGCCGCGCTCGACCAGCACATTGAGCACCGCATGGCACGAAGCGACGTTGATTCCGCTCGCCCGGACGATGTCGGACAGCGTCAGCGAGCGCGCGGGCGAGGTCGCGAGCAGGTCGATGATGTCGAGCCCGCGCGCGGCGGACAGCGCGGGACGCGCCATGAACGGCTCCGAATCGATTGACAGGCCGGCCCGGCCTTATTTATCGTCATTACATAATATTTATCGATATTGCAATAAACATTCAAGGAGAGAGCGGGTGGCCCTGGCAATCGATCTAAGCGGGAAGGTCATCCTCGTCTGCGGCTGCGCGCGCGGCGGGATCGGCGGGGCTACGGCGCGGCAGGCTTCCTTGGCGGGCGCGACGATCATCGCGCTCGACTACAAGCAGGAGCTGGTCGACGAGACGGTCGCTGAGATCCGCGCCGCGGGCGGCGAGGCCCACGGGATCGTCTGCGACCTCAACAGCGAGGAGGAGACCGACCCGCTGATCCCGGCGATCTTCGCGCAGCACGGCCGGCTCGACGGGATCGCCAACGTCGCCGGCGGCACGGCCGAGGGCGAGTGGATGCCGCTCGACGAGACGCCGACCGACAGCTTCCGCCGCACGCTCAATCTCAATCTCGAATATGTCTTCCGGATCTGCCGCGATGCCGCGAAGGAATGGATCGCGCGCGACATGGGCGGGGCCCTGGTCAACGTCGGCTCGGTCTCGTCGCTGACCTCGGCGCCGTGGCACGGGCCTTACGGCGCGGCGAAGTCGGGCATTTCGGCGTTGACCCGGACCATGGCCAACGAATGGTGGGAATTCGGCATCCGCGCCAACACGGTCAACCCCGGCGGCGTCGCCTCCGAGCGGGTGATGAAGCGCGCGGTGCCGAGCAACGTCGACCAGGCCGCGGGCGGGGTCGAGTTCACCACGGTCGACGAGATGGCCTGGGGCATCGTCTTCCTGCTGAGCGACCTCGCCGGCGGAATCTCGGGCCAGACGCTGACGATCGACCGTGCGCTCAGCACCAAATTCTGCGCCGGCGCGCGCAAGAGCCGCAAGGAGCTCAGGTGATGGAACTCGGCCTTCTCTACGAATTCGAAGCCCCCAAGCCCTGGGCGGGCGAGCATCCCTGGGGCCAGCGCACCGCCGAGCGCATGGCCTACAAGAACTGCATCGAGCAGGTCGCGCTCGCCGACAGGAAGGGCTTCCACACCGCCTGGCTGGTCGAGCACCACTTCCGCGAGGGCCGCAGCCACATGCCCTGCAACGACGTGGTCCTGGGCGCGCTGTCGCAGATCACCGAGAACATCCGCCTCGGCTTCGGCGTCACCCTGATGCCGCACGAGTTCATCCACCCGGCCCGCGTCGCCGAGAAGGTCGCGACGGTCGACCTGCTCTCGCGCGGGCGCGCGGAATGGGGGATGGGCCGCTCCACCCCGATGGAGCAGGCCGCCTTCGGGGTCGACATCCCGATGACCAAGAAGAAGATGCTGGCGGCCTGCAAGACCGTCACCGGCATGTGGTCCGAGGAATACTACGAGGAGCATTCGGAATTCCTCGACTTCCCGGCGCGGATGGTCACGCCCAAGCCCTATCAGTACCCGCACCCGCCGTGCTGGATGGCGGCCTCGTCCGAAGAGACGATCCGCATGGCCGGGCAGAACGGCCTGGGCCTGCTGTGCTTCTCGATCATGCAGCCGCTGGAGAAGCTCGCCACGCTGATCGACATCTACCGCGAGGAGCAGAAGGCCGCGGTGCCGGTCAGCGGCGTGCACACCAACAAGGTCGGGATCTACACCCTGGTCCACTGCACCGAATCGCGGAAGAAGTTCGAGACCAACCGCGTCTGGGATTCGATGTGGTGGTGGTACAAGACCAGCGCCGAATTCATCCTCAAGTGGGAAATGTCGCTGCTCCCGCCCGAGGCGCAGGAAAAGGCTTTCCCGCTGCTCAAGAAGCAGGCCGAGGGCGATTTCGACATCCACACCTTCGACGAGCAGGACATGGTGATCATCGGCACGCCCGAGGAATGCCTCAAGAAGTTCATCAAGTACGAGGAAGCCGGGGTGGACCAGATCCTCTGCTACCAGAACTTCGGCTACCTGCCGCAGGAGGCGGTGCTGGAATCGATCACCCTGCTCGGCGACTACGTGATCCCGGAACTGAAGGCGATGGGCGCGGCGCGCGTGGCGCGGGGCCTGGAAGATTCGCTCGCCCTGCAACAGGCGGCGGAGTGATCGGGCTTCCGCCCGAGCGCGCCGGACATCCGCTCCCGCCCGATCTCGCGGCGATGCGCGCAGGCATGGCGGCGCAGCGCGATGCGGGCGTCTACCGGGTCGAGCCGGCGCCGGAGGAGATCGTGCTCGGTCGGCGGCGCGCCTTGCGGCTCGGGCCCGACAATCCGCGCGGGCGGGTGCTCCACCTCCACGGCGGGGGCTTCCGCAACGGCGTGCCGGAGATGGAGGCTCCCTACGCGGCCCGCCTGATCGCGGCGACCGGGGTCGAGGTCGTGCTGCCCGAATACGGCCTCGCCTCCGACCACCCCTTTCCGACCGGGCTGATCGACGCCTGGGCGGTGCTGCAGGACTATGCGGCGCGGGTGCCCGGCGCGGCGCCGATCGTCTCCGGGCAGTCCGCGGGCGGCGGGCTGGCGGCGAGCCTGGCGGTCATGGCGGCGGATCAGGGCCTGCCGCTCGCGGGACTGGTGCTGATCGCGCCGTGGCTGGACCTGACGGTGACGGCGCCGGCCTATGAGGGCAATCGCGAGACCGATCCGCTGTTCTCGCGCGAATCCGCCGCGCGGGCGGCGGACCTCTATCTGCAGGGCAGCGATCCCCGCCACCCGCTGGCCTCGCCGCTGTTCGCTCCGGTCGAGGGCCTGCCGCCGACCTTCATCGCGGTCGGCGGGGGCGAGGTGCTCCACGACGATGCCTCACGCTTCCACGCGCGGCTGGGCCGGGCCGGCGTGCCGAGCGAACTGCTCGTGGTTCCGGGGATGGAGCACGTTGCGGT
>JASGGH010000071.1:0-14571 GCA_047605105.1 Novosphingobium sp.
GATTCGGCGGCAAGCTGCTGTTCCTGGCCTGCACCGGCGCGGTGTTCATGGCCGGCGCCAAGATCCTCGACTGCGTGAAGTACGAGCAGGCCCGGCGCGAGGCCGAGGCGGAAGCCTGATCCCTGCCCCGCCGGGCTTCGCCGGAGCAATCGCACTGGAAGCAAGTGGGGCGATTCTGTTGCTAGGCTCGCCCCGGGCCCCCGGAATCCGTTCTGTTGCCCGGTCGGTCCAACCGCGCTTAGCTTTGTAACTTCAGGGCGTTAGCCCCTAGAATTACGCGGCGATTGCGAGTGCTTCGTTGTCGTTGGCACTTGTGGGTTTTGAGCCTTGAACGGGTTACTCAGCCCGGGCAAAAACAGCGCTTTTCAACACACGTCGATCCTAGTTCGGCCCCGTCATTACCCCTGCGACAACAGGGCCTCTTCCCGAAGGAGGAGTGGTAATGGTGGAGCCGCCGGGTACCGCCCCCGGGTCCGCTGCATCTATTGCACGCCGCAATTTATCACCATAGCCGGCCGAAGCCGGCGAGGTCCTATATAGGGCGGCTGCGCTTAATGTGAAGTGACTGAAGCGCTCGAAAGCTGCGAGTGGATCGCAACAACCGGCAGCCAGTGCGCCGCCAGATCGCCATGCGGAGCGACCACGGCGCCGGCAGCCCTCCGTCGGCCGCGACCCATCAGCCCCGCTTCCTGAGTTCGTCCCTGATCTCGGCCAGCAGCTCGGCCTCGCTCGGCCCGGCGGGAGCTTCCGCGGGCGGGCTCATCCTGTTCGCCGCCTTGACGATCAGGAAGATGATCCAGGCCAGGATCAGGAAATTCACCACCTGGGTGATGAAATCGCCGTAGCCGATCATCGGCACCCCGGCGGCCTTGAGCGCGGCATAGTCGCCCGGGTCGCCCTTGTAGCTCGCCGGGATGTCGCCGAGCAGGACGAAATACCTGGTGAAGTCGGTGCCGCCCGTGACCCAGCCGACGACCGGCATGATGACGCTTTCGGTCAGCGAGGTGACGAGCTTGCCGAAGGCCGCGCCGATGATCACGCCAACCGCGAGATCGAGGACATTTCCGCGTGAAATGAACGTCTTGAATTCGCCAAGCATCGCCATCGCCGGCCTCCTTCTACTGGCTGATGCGCAAGTTTTTTGCACGCCCGGCCGCGCGGTTCAAGCGCCGCTCCTTGAAGCCTCGCACAGGCACGCTACATCTACCCCGTCGGGCGGCTTGCCCGGGGATCGTCAGGGAGCTTCGCGCACCATGTCTACTTCGCTCGCCGCCCGCGCCGCGCGCTTCGCCTTCGTCGTGGCCGCCGCCGCCGGGCTCTCGGCCTGCGGCATCAATTCCGTGCCGACCGCCGAGGAGAACGCCAAGGCCCGCTGGGCCGACGTCGAGAGCGCCTACCAGCGCCGCGCCGACCTGGTGCCGAACCTCGTCGCCACGGCCAAGGCCGCCGCCGCGTCCGAAACCCAGATCCTGACCAACGTGACGAACGCGCGCGCCGCGGCGACCTCGATCAACGTGCGGACCGAGGACCTCAGCGACCCCGCGACCTTCGAGAAGTTCCAGAACGCCCAGAACCAGCTCACCCAGGCGCTGGGCCAGCTCCGCACCGTGGTCGAGAACTATCCGACCCTCCAGAGCCAGGCTCGCTTCGCCGACCTGATGGCGCAGCTCGAAGGCACCGAGAACCGCATCAATACCGAGCGGGGCCGCTACAACGAAGCGGTCCAGGAATATAACACCACGATCCGCACCTTCCCGGCGGTGGTCGCCGCCAAGGTGATCTACGGCGCCAAGCCGCTGGTCCCGTTCAAGGCCGATGCCGGCGCTTCGTCCGCCCCGAAGGTGGACTTCGGCGATACGGCCGCTCCAGCCGCGAAGGCCGGCGCGAACGACAACTCGGCCGCCTCTCCGGCGGCTGCGGCCGGGCAGTAACCGGCGCAGCGGACCAAAGCCTTGCGCTTCCTGACCGCCTGGCTCCTGGCGTTGCTGGCCTTGGTCGCAACGCCGGCGCTGGCCGCCTTCCCGCCGCGCCCCGATGGGCCGGTGCTGGACCAGGCGAACCTGCTGTCGCCCGAGCAGGAAGCCGCGCTTGCCGGCAAGCTCACCCAATACGACCAGACCACCGGCCGGGCGCTGATGGTCGTGACCGTTTCGTCCCTCGATGGGCAGGACATCGCCACCTACGCCACGGCACTGGGCCATGAATGGGGTGTCGGGGGCCAAGCGACCGACCAGGGCCTCATCCTGCTCGTCGCACCGAACGAGCGGCAGATCTGGATCGCCACCGGCCGAGGCCTCGAGCAGTACCTCCCCGACGTGCTCGCTTCCCGCATCTATCGCGACACCATCACGCCGAAATTCAAGGCGGACGATTACGCCGGCGGCATCGATGCGGGAATCGATGCCATCATCGCCCAGTTGAACCGATCCCCAGCCGAAGCCAAAGCAGTCGCCGAAGCCGCGGCTGCAGCGGCACGCGACGCGGACAAAGGCCAGACCAGCGCCGGCGGAGTGATCTTCTGGATCATCCTGATCCTCGTCTTCATGTTCCTGTTCGGTCGCGGCGGTGGCCGGCGCGGCCGGCGCTACGGCGGCGGCGGCGGGCTCGCCCCGATCATCGTGTTCGACGCACTCAACCACATGAGCGGGCGCGGCGGCGGTTTCAGCGGCGGAGGGTTCGGCGGCGGCGGCGATTCCGGCGGCGGCTGGGGCGGCTTCGGCGGCGGCGATTTTGGCGGTGGCGGCGCGGGAGGAAGCTGGTGACGGGACAGCCCCTGCTCCTCAGCGAGGCCGATCACGACCGCGTCTCGGCGGCGGTCGCCGCGGCGGAACTGCATACCTCGGGCGAGATCGTCACGATCGTCGCGCGGCGCTCTGACGGCTATGCCGACGTGGCGCTGGCCTGGGCGGCGGTGGTTTCCTTCACCGCGCTGACCGTGCTGTCGCTGTTCCCGCACTTCTACCTGGGGCTGATCGACGACGTGCTGGGCCACTGGCAGCACGAGTGGACGCCGCAGGGCGCGTTCACCGTCGCGCTCGGCGTGGCGACGCTCAAGTTCGTCGGCATGCTGCTGCTCCAGCTATGGCCGCCGCTGAAGTTCCGGCTGATCCCGCCGCATATCAAGCGCCTGCGCTCACGCGCACGGGCGGCGGCCTATTTCCGCACCGGCGCGCAGGGGCGCACCACCGGCAGGACCGGGGTGCTGATCTATCTCTCGCTGGCCGAGCACGACGCCGAGATCCTTGCCGACCAGGCGATCGCGGCGAAGGTCTCGCCCGAAGTCTGGGGCGAGGCCATGGCGGCGATGCTGGTCGACCTGAAGGCCGGCCGGCTCGCGGACGGGATGATCGCCGCGGTCGAGAAAGTCGGCGAGATTCTGGCCCCGCACTTCCCCCGCGCCGATGACGATGTGAACGAGCTGCCGGACCGGCTGATCGAGGTGTGATGCTCCTTCGGCAAGCTCAGGATGACCGGAATGGATGAAGAGAAGATCGTCTGGC
This sequence comes from Novosphingobium sp., assembly GCA_047605105.1. Taxonomy (GTDB): domain Bacteria; phylum Pseudomonadota; class Alphaproteobacteria; order Sphingomonadales; family Sphingomonadaceae; genus Novosphingobium. Next base: position 3,501 of record JASGGH010000071.1, read on the forward strand.
AGGGCAGGTTCGTCACCGCCAAGGTCAAGGGCAAGTGGGAATACGTCAGCCGCGCCCGGGGCATCCGCGCCGCGGTGATCCTGGCGGTGGACACCGATGACCATGTGATCCTGGTCGAGCAGTACCGCGTGCCGCTGGGCAAGGTCTGCATCGAGCTGCCCGCCGGGCTGATCGGCGATGGGGAAGACGCGGGCGAAGCGGCTGAACTCGCCGGAGCGCGCGAGCTCGAAGAGGAGACCGGCTATGCGGCGGAGCGGATGGAGACGATCGGCGAGTTCTATTCCTCGCCGGGCATGGTCACCGAGAGCTTCACCCTGCTGCGTGCCCATGGGCTGACCAAGGTCGGCCCCGGCGGCGGCACGCCGGGGGAGGACATCACGGTGCACCGGGTGCCGCTGACGGGACTCGAGGGCTTCATCGCGCAGCGCCGCGCCATGGGCGATGCGATCGACGTGAAGATCCTGATGCTGCTGGGACCGGGGATTTTGGGCTGCAAGCAAGCCCCTCCCCCTCCCGGTGACCCCGGAACCCCGCCCGTTGCTTCGCGGGGGTAAGCAAAGAGGTTTATCCGTCCCGCCCGCCGTCGCGGTCACTATTGGATCGTGCGCGTTCGAGGTCGAGGCGCAGCCGTTCTTCCCGGCACATTTTGTCGATTTCCCCCAGCCGGACCGAGGCGGCAGACCAGATTATTCCGGTGTCGATTTCATCATAGGCATGGCTGACGATATTGCGCAGCCCGACCATTTGACGCCACGGCAAATTCGGGTGCCGTTCTTGCAGATCGGCGGGCAGGCGCTTGCAATGCTCGCCGATCATAGCCAGCCGATAGGCGGTAACATCGACGGCGTCCCGATCGACTGCGAAACTCTCGGCGTCGTGCCTGTCGATAGTTTCCCGCGCCCGCCCCACCAACAAAGCTATGGTCTCAAGCTCGTGGGCCAGTTTTTCGCCGTCCATCAAAAAACCTGGACCATTTCCCGCGTGACCCTGGCTTTGAATGACGGACGCATACCCCGCTGCGAAATCAAATCCACCTCTTGTCCGAGCGCGTCTTTGATTTCGAGATAGACACCGGCTTGATCGAACAGGTCGAACTTGGAATTAGGGTCGTAGTCAAAAATAAGATCAATATCGGAAGCGTCGCCGGCCTGATCGCGCGCTGTGGAGCCGAACAGATAAAGGGCCGAAACGCCTTGCCGGCGCAGCCGCTGTTCCAAGAGCCGCAATTTGGTCAAGGCAACTTCCCGTTTCATGTTCTTATTCTGCCATACGGCTTTTCGCCTCACAAGGAGAGTTGTCTTGGAGGCCGTTTGGAAATACGTCTTGCGGCGCAAGCCGGCACCGGCCCGCTCCCCCGCCCGGCCACCGCTGGGGCTGGGGCATGTAGCCGGACAAGCGCCGCGCTATCCCGACAGCCCCCACCCCCGGCCCCTCCCCTGAAGGGGAGGGGAGATTTCACAGCGTCTCGAAAATCGCCCCGAAGTCCTTGCCGCCGTTCCCCGCCTCGTTGAAGGCCTCGTAGATCGCGGCGGCATGCTCGCCCAGCGGCACCGTCGCCCCCGCCTCCTGCGCCGCGGCCATGGCCAGGCGCAGGTCCTTGAGCATCAGCGCCGAGGCGAAGCCGCCCTGGTAGCCGTTGTCCGCCGGGCTCGCCGCGCCGACGCCGGGCGCGGGGGTATAGTCGTTGAGCGACCAGTTGTAGCCCGTCGACTTCGAGCTGATCTCGTAGAACTTCTGCATCTCCAGGCCGTTCTTCTCGGCCAGGGCCAGCGCCTCGCAGGTGCCGATCATGTGGATCGCCAACAGCATGTTGTTGCACATCTTGGCGACCTGCCCGCTGCCGAGCGCCCCGGCGTGGATCACCGCCTTGGCCATCGGCTCTAGCACAGCCTGCGCCTTGGCGAAAGCCGCGTCGCTGCCGCCGACCATGAAGGTCAGCGTGCCGCCATTGGCCGCGGCGATCCCGCCGGAGACCGGGGCGTCGACCATCTCGTAGCCCGCCGCCTTGGCCGCCTCGCCCACTTCGCGCGCGGTGGCGACGTCGATCGTCGAGCAGTCGAGGAACAGCGCGCCCGCCGGCGCCTGGCCGATCACGTCGGCGCTGTAGACGCTCTTCACGATGGCGCCGTTGGGCAGCATCGAGACCACCGCATCGACGCCCTGCACCGCCTCGCGCACCGCGGTGTAGACCGCACAGCCGTTGCCCCTGGCCTTGTCCAGCGCCTCGGCGGCGAGGTCGAAGGCGTGGACCTCGTGGCCCGCCTTGACCAGGTTCGCGGCCATCCCGCCGCCCATGTTGCCGAGGCCGATGAAGGCGATCTTCATATTCCCTACTCCTAACCCTCTCCCCACCGGGGAGAGGCTACGAAGGCTTGGCAGCTTGCTGCCTAGCCGCAGTGGAGAGGGGCCGCGGCCATACGCCGCCCCTCTCAAGCTTCGCTAGCTCCTGACGGAGCAAGCTCTCGCTACCTCTCCCCGGCGGGGAGAGAAAACGTGGCGCGTCAAACTTCTCCAGTCGCAATCCAGTCCCGCCCCTTGTCGGTCAGGACGAAACTCGGTTCGAAATGCCCGGTCGCCTCGAAGGCGACGAAGCCTTCGCGTTCCAGCCAGCTCATCACGCCGCGGTCCAGCCAGACGCGGTCCTTGTGCAGCTTGAGCCCGCCTGCCGGAAGGGGGCGCCCGCCGGTGATGCGGACATAGGCGTGCAGGTAGGCGCGGCCGAGCAAGGCCGCGTCGGCGCGCTCTTCGGCCGCACCGCCATGCCACCAGGCCAGTTTCCCGCTGCCCGGGCGCTTCTGCTTCTCGACCTGGAACGGCAGCGGAGCGGGCGCGCCGACCCGCTTCAGTTCCTCGGCGACGATGCCCAGCGCCTCGTCCCTGCGCGGAAAGACCGGCGGCGAGGCCACCTGCCTACTTGCCCTTCCACACCGCCGGGCGCTTCTCGACGAAGGCCTTCATGCCCTCGGCCTTGTCCTCGGTCGCGGCGAGGATCGACCAGGTGCGGCGCTCGAACAGCAGGCCCTGCTCCAGCGTGGTCTCGAAGGCGACGTTGACCATCTCCTTGTTGAGCATGGCGGCAAGGCGCGGCATCGCGGCGATCTCGGCGGCGATGGCGACCACCGCGTCGACGAAGCCCTCGACGGGCAGCACGCGGGCGACCAGGCCCGACTTCTCGGCTTCCGCGGCGTCCATCATCCGGCCGGTGAGGCACAGGTCCATCGCCTTGGCCTTGCCGACCGCGCGGGTCAGCCGCTGGGTGCCGCCCATGCCCGGCGCGACGCCGAGCTTGATCTCGGGCTGGCCGAACCTGGCCTTTTCGGAGGCCACGATCATGTCCGCCATCATCGCCAGCTCGCAGCCGCCGCCCAGCGCGAAGCCGTTCACCGCGGCGATCCACGGCTTGCGGACCGTGGCCGCGATGCCCTTCTGCCAGCCGTCGAAGAAGGCCTTGGCGTAGAAATCGGTGGCGTCCATCTGCACCATCTCGGCGATGTCGGCGCCCGCGGCGAAGGCCTTCTCGCCCGCCCCGGTCAGCACGGCGCAGCCCTGGCTGTCGTCGGCCTCGAACGCGGCGAAGGCGGCGATCAGCTCCTTCATCACCGTCGAGCTCAGCGCGTTCAGCGCCTGCGGCCGGTTCAACTGGATCAGCGTGACCGCGCCGCGCTGTTCGACGAGAAGGGTTTCATAGCTCATAGGGGTTTCCATTCCTGATCGGCCGGCAGGGCCGCGAAGATCGAATCGAGCAGTTCGTCCGACACGCCCTCGGGCGTAGCGGGGTTCCACTTGGGCGCATTGTCCTTGTCGACCAGCAGCGCACGCACGCCCTCGGCGAAGTCGGGCAGCATCAGCGTGCGGCAGGCGATGCGGTATTCGAGCGCCATGTTGTCGGCGAAGCTGTCGAGCCTGGCGGCCTCGGCCAGTTGACGCAGCGAGACCTTGCAGGCCTGCGGGCTCTTGAGCCGCAGGGTGGCGAGCTCCTTGGCTGCCCATTCGCTCCCATCGGCTTTTCCGGCGTCGGCTTCCAGGCTGGCCAGCACGTCCTCGAAGCGGTCCGAGGCGAAGTGCCTGGCGATAGCCTGGGCGTTCGCGGCGATCTTCGGCTCGGGCGGCGTGACCGACAGCGCCGCGAGCACCTGCGCGGGGTCGTGGCCGTGGGCGATCCGCTCCTTGGCCTCGGGCAGCGCTTCGGACGGGAGGTAGTGCGTGGCGAGGCCCGTCCACAGGCATTCCGCCCCATCGAGCCGCGCGCCGGTCAGCGCCAGGAACTGGCCGAGCCGGTTCTGCAACCGCGCGAGATACCAGCCGCCGCCGACGTCGGGGAACAGGCCGATCCCGGTCTCGGGCATGGCGAAGCGGGTATTCTCGGTCGCCACGCGGAACTGCGCGGGCTGCGAGATGCCGACGCCGCCGCCCATGGTGATCCCGTCGATGAAGGCGACGATCGGTTTGGGATAGGTGAACATCAGGTGGTTGAGCTGATATTCCTCGTAGAAGAACTTGCGCCCCGCCGCGCCGCCGTCGGTCAGGGCGGAGTTGCGGACCAGCGTGACGTCGCCGCCGGCGCAGAAGCCGCGGCCCTCGGCATGGTCGAGGATCACCACCTTGACCTCCGGATCGTCCCGCCAGGCGACCAGCGCCTCGGTCATCGCGTGGTCCATGTCCACGGTCAGCGCGTGGATCGCCTTGGGACGGTTGAGCGAGAGGAAGCCCGCGACGCCCTCGCGGCGGGTGAGAAGTTCGTCGGTCATAGGCTGGGTCCTTCGAGACGGCCGCTCGGCCTGCGGCTTCGCGCCCTCCTCAGGACGAACGGTGAAATTTCCAAATCCCGCTCCCCGTTCGCCCTGAGGAGGGGCTGAAGCCGAATGGCTGAAGCTCCGTCTCGAAGGGTCACTTCAGCAGGTCCCGGCCGATGATCATCCGCATCACCTCGTTGGTGCCCTCGAGGATGCGGTGGACCCTGAGGTCGCGCCAGAAGCGCTCGATCGGGTAGTCGCGCAGGTAGCCGTAGCCGCCGAACAATTGCAGCGCCTTGTCGACGATCTCCGAGCCGTTGTCGCTGGCGAGCTTCTTGGCCATGGCGGCGAAGCGGGTCTTGTCGGGGGCCTTGGCGGTAACCTTGGCCGCGGCGAGGTAGAGCAGCGCGCGGGCGGCCTCCAGGTCGGTCGCCATGTCGGCGAGCTGGAACTGGGTGTTCTGGAAATCGGCGATGGGCTTACCGAACTGGCTGCGGTCCTTCACGTAAGCGATTGCTTCATCGAGACAACGCTGCGCCCCGCCGAGCGAGCAGGCGCCGATGTTGATCCGCCCGCCGTCGAGACCGGCCATGGCGAACTTGAAGCCGTCGCCCTCGGCGCCGACGCGGTTGGCCACCGGCACGCGGCAATCCTCGAGGATCACCTGCGCGGTCGGCGAGGCGTTCCAGCCGAGCTTCTTCTCCGGCGCGCCGAAGCTGAGGCCGGGGGTGCCCTTCTCGACCAGGACGCAGGAAATGCCCTTGGCCCCGCCATCCCCCGTGCGGACCATGATCGCGTAGAGGTCGTTGTAGCCGCCGCCCGAGATGAACTGCTTGGTGCCGTTGAGCACGTAGTGGTCGCCGTCCAGCCGTGCGGTGGTCTTGAGCGCCGCGGCATCCGAGCCCGAGCCCGGCTCGGTCAGGCAGTATGAGGCGATCTTGTCCATAGAGACCAGATCGGGGAGAAAACGGCTCTTCACTTCAGGCGTGGCGAAAGTGTCGATCATCCAGGCGACCATGTTGTGGATCGAGACATAGGCGCTGGTCGCGGGACAGCCGTAGGACATCGCCTCCATGATCAGCGCGGCCTCGAGCCGGCCCAGGCCGGTGCCACCGCTCTCCTCGGAGACGTAGATTGCGCCGAAGCCCAGTTCGCCCGCCGCCTTCCACACGTCGACCGGATAGTGATGCTCCTCGTCCCACTTGGCCGCGAACGGCGTGATCCGATCGGCGGTGAACTTGCGCGCCATGTCCTGGATGGCGAGCTGGTCTTCGGTAAGCTGGAACAGGTCGGTCATTGCTGTGGTCTTTCCCCGAGAACTTTTTCCCTGAACACCCCGGCGGCCAGGGCGACGTCGTTGTATTTGTACCAGCGCGGCGCGGGCAGGCCCTTTTCCCAGGCGAGCATCTCGGTAAGCGTCCCTTGCGCGGCGGGCGTATCCGGCATGGCGGTGCGCAGCGGATCGGCGTAGGCCTCGTCGGCGCTGATGATCGTCCAGCCGTCGCGGCGCAGCGCGCGGACGAGATCGGCGAGGTAGAGCGCGGCCAGGTCGGTTTCATGGAGCAGCAGGACCTGGGCGGGCTGGCGTCCGATCGCCTGCTGCATCAGGCCGTCGGCCTGGTCCGCCGCCTCGACGTGCCAGGTGACGTAGAGCTGGCGCAGCGCCGCGCGGTCCACCCGCTTGCCGGCCTTGACCGCATCGCGGGTGAGCGCCTCCAGGTTCCAGTCCGAGCTCCCGGCGGTGACATAGGCGTTGCGCAGGCCGCGCGCGGCCAGCCCGGCGCGGACCGCGTCGCGCTTGGCCTTGTCCTTGCCGCCTTCGTCGAGCGTCGGAAAGCGGAACCACGGGCGATAGCCGGTCCGGCCCTTCAGCCAGCGCCCGGCGGCGTCGATCTCGGCCAGGAAGGCGTCCGCGGTCATGTCCGACAGGCGCGGGTGGCTGTAAGTGTGGTTGGCGATGACGTTGCCGGCGCGGGCATAGGCCGAGATCCGCCGGGCGCCACCGATGCCGTCATCGTTATCCACTAGCTGCCCCGGCACGATGAAGAACGCCGCCTGCGGCGCCCGCACCGCGCGGAGCTGCGCGATCAGGCGCCGGGTGCGCTCGTCGGGGGTGAACCACGCGCCGCGCTGGCGCGGGACGTCGTCGAAGGTCAGGGCGATGCGCTTTTCGGCATGGGCCGTGCCCGAGGCGAGCAGCAGCATTAGAGCGGCTATCGCCCGGACAAGAGCCTTCATCACTCGCCTTTCGGTGCCGAGCGCTGCCGATCGGTATGGCGGGAGAGCAGGAGAGCACGCTCGATTATGGAAGAATCGAGCATATCGCCGACTTTCAGATCGAACTTTTCGACCAGACGCTTGGGCAGGCGGATCGCAAGATCTTTTCCTCTTTTGCCGACCTTCATCAGTCCCTCCCCAGCTACGCCGTTGCGCTCAGGCCAGTTCGGCGATGATGTCCTTGCCGAACAGTTCCTCGTCGCTCGGGATTTCCTTGGTCTTGGCCAGCGGCTTCGAGACCCAGGTGATGTTGACCAGGTCTTCCCACGAGATGTTGTTGTTGGTCGCGTTGCCGCCCCACGAGCCGCAGCCGAGCGAGAAGGTCTGGCGCATGCCGTTCCATAGGTTGCCCGAGTTGGAGGCCGACTGCGGCTGGTTGACCATCACGCGGCTGGTATAGGTGCTCTCCGCCAGCTTCATGATGTTCTCGTCGTTGTACGAGTAGATCCCGCAGGAATGGCCGCGGCCCTGGTAGCCCTGGATGCCGTTGGTCAGCTCGATCGCCTCGTCGATGTCCTTGGCGCGGTAGAGCGCCATGGTCACCGACAGCTTCTCGCCCGAGAACGGCGCGTCGGGGCCGAACTCGGTTTCCGGCACGATCAGGAAGGTCTTGCCCTCGGGCAGGTCGATGCCCGCCATGCCGGCGATCTTGCTGGCCGGCTGGGCGACGATCGCGGTGTTGAGCGCGCCGTCCTTCCAGATGGTGTTCTGAAGCTTGGTCTTGTTCTCGCCCTCGACGACGAAGCCGCCCTGATCCTGCAGCTTGCCGAGCATCTCGTCGTAGATCGAATCGAACAGGATCACCGAATTGTCCGACGAGCACGAGGCCGCGAGGTCCAGCGTCTTGGAGATGCGGATCTTCTCGGCGGCTTCATCGAGGTTCGCGGTGTCGTCCACGGTGATCACCGCATTGCCGACGCCGACGCCGAGCGCCGGGGTGCCCGACGAATAGGCCGCATGGACCATCGGCCCGCCGCCGGTGGCGAGCACGCGGTCGCACTGGCGCATGACCTCGTTGGTCTTCTCGACCGAAGGCACTTCGATCGGGATCACCAGGTCGGCCGGGGCGCCGAGCTTGACCAGCGCCTCGCGCATCTTGTCGCAGATGATCTTGTTGGTGATCTTGGCGCGCGGGTGCGGCGCGATGATGATCGAGTTGCGGCCCTTGACCGCGCAGATCGACTTGATCACCGGGGTCGCCTCGGGATTGGTCGAGGGCGACAGGGCGCCGATCACGCCGACCGGCTTGGCGATCTTGACCAGGTTGCGCTCCTTGTCCTCCTCGATGACGCCCACCGACTTGTCGTCGATGATGTCCATCAGGGCGGCGCGGGTCTTGCGGCTGATCTTGAGGAACTTGCCCTCGTAGTTGCCGAGCTGCGATTCATCGACCGTGTGCTGGGCGATCTCTTCCGCGACGCCCGGCTGGGCCACGGCCCAGACCATGCCGCGAATCAGGCGGTCGACCTGCTCCTGCGTGTAGTGCTCGATCTGCGCCTGGGCGGCGCGGCTGCGGGCGACCAGCTCGGCCACTTCCCTGGCCTCGGGGGTATCGTTGATCTGTTGAACGGCAGCCATGGTCGTAATCCTCGGGCAGTGAGAAATTCAGGTCACGAATGTAGGCCGGCAGCCCCCGTTTTGCGAGAGGCGGCCGACGATCGATTTAATCGGGCGGTTAAAGATTCGCCCGGGCACAGGCAAGAGGAAACCTCTTGCCTGAAAGTCCAAGGGTCAGGCCAGCATCCCCGAGAGGCGGCCGCGGATGATGCTTTCCGCGTCGCCCATGATCCGGTCGAGCAGTTCCCGGCAGGTCGGGATGTCGTGGATCAGGCCCTGGATCATGCCGGCCCAGAATATCCCGCCCTCGGTATCGCCCGACTTGAGCATCTCGGCGCCCTTGTAGCCGCGGACCAGGTCGGCGACGTCCTCGAACTTGGCGCCCGGCTCCTTGAGGCGGCGGACCACCTCGTCCGAGACGCCGTTCTTGCCGACGCGGGCGGTGTTGTGGAGGCTGCGGAAGATCAGGTTGCTGCCGCGCTCGTCGTTCTCGAGGTACTTCTGCTTGATGTTGGGGTGGATCGGCGCCTCCTGGGTGGCGCAGAAGCGGGTGCCCATGTTGATGCCCTCGGCGCCCAGCGCCAGCGCCGCAACCAGGCCGCGCCCATCGCCGATCCCGCCCGAGGCGAGCATTGGGATCTTCACCTTGTCGGCGGCGGCGGGGATCAGAATCAGGCCGGGCACGTCGTCCTCGCCCGGGTGGCCGGCGCATTCGAAGCCGTCGATCGAGATGATGTCGCAGCCGTTGCGCTCAGCCGAGAGCGCGTGGCGGACCGCGGTGCACTTGTGGAGGATGGTGATGCCGTGCGGCTTCATCATCTCCCAGAGCTCGCGCACTTCGGCAGTGCCGGCGGTCTCGACGATCTTGACGCCCGCGTCGATCACGGCCTGGGCGAAGCCCTTGTAGTCGGGCGGGGTCACGGCGGGCAGGACGGTGACGTTCACCGCGAAGGGCTTGTCGGTCATCGAGCGGCAGCGCTCGATCTCGTCGCGCAGGGCAGCGGCGTTCGGCTGGGTGAGCGCGGTGATCGTGCCGAGCCCGCCGGCGTTGGACACGGCGCTGGCCAGCTCCGCATAGCCGACGTTCTGCATGCCGCCCTGAACGATCGGGCGCTCGATGCCGAGCATCTCGGTGATACGGGTCTTGATGGCCATCTTGTCTGCTTCCCCAGGATTGCGAGTCGCTGCGCGATAGCCAGACCTGCGGGATAAGCCAATCCACCCCTTCGACCGTCCGCATCGCAGGGTCCCGGCTTGTGCCGCGCGGCAAAGTCGGCTTAGCCGCTGCGCGGAAACGGGAATCGAAAGGCGGACCCAACGTGAGCGAGATGATGATCGAGGCGGAGACGTTCCGCCAGGTGCTCGGCTATTATCCCACCGGGGTCAGCGCGATCACCGCGATGGGCGAGGACGGCAAGCCGATCGGCATGGTCGTCGGGACCTTCAGTTCGGTCTCGCTCGACCCGCCGCTGGTCGGCTTCCTGCCCGACAAGGGCTCATCGACCTGGCCCAAGCTGGAGGCGGCCGGGCGGTTCTGCGTCAACGTACTCGCCAGCGACCAGCAGGATGTCTGCAAGCAGCTCGCCGGCAAGAGCGCCGACAAGTTCGCCGAAGTCGAATATACCGTCTCCGACCACAACCTGCCGATCGTCACCGATGCCCTCGCGACGATCGAGTGCGAGCTCTATTCGGTGACCGACGCGGGCGACCACTACTTCGTCCTCGGCAAGGTCCTGCGCCTCGAAGCCACCCGCGACGCCGATCCGATGCTGTTCTTCCGCGGCCGCTACGGCGGTTTTGCGGGGCTGGATTGACCTTGCCAATCTCCGTTCGTCCTGGGGAGGCATCGCTACCCCTCCACTTGACCCACGCCCGACTCTGCTGTTCAGGCGTTCAGCAAGGTTTTTGACAGCATCCACTCCTGGGAGAGAATCATGACGAGATCACTGAACGGCAAGGTTGCCGTCATCACCGGCGCCGGTTCGGGCATGGGCCGCTCGATGGCGCTCCGCCTGGCCGAGGACAACGCCAAGATCGCCATCTGGGACATCAACGGCGAAGGCGCCGAGGAAACCGCCAAGCTGGTCCGCGACGCCGGCGGCACGGCCATCGCGATCACGGCCGACTGCTCCGAGGCCGCGCAGATCAAGGCCGCCGCCGCGCAGACCCGCAAGGAGCTGGGCAAGGTCACCATCCTGATCAACAACGCCGGCATCGCGCCGTTCGACGATTTCCTCTCGATCGACCAGGCGCTGTTCGAAAAGGTCCTCAAGATCAACCTGACCGGGCCGTTCCTGGTCACGCAGGAGATCGTGCCCGACATGATCGAGGCCAAGTGGGGCCGGATCGTCAACATCACCTCGTCCTCGGTCCAGTCGGGCTCGGAGCTGCAGACCCACTACACCAGCTCCAAGGGCGGCCTCTGGGCCCTTACCAAGTGCCTCGCCGTGGCGCTGGGCAAGCACGGCATCACCGCCAACCTGATCCCGCCGGGCTCGATCGAC
>JASGGH010000072.1:0-14398 GCA_047605105.1 Novosphingobium sp.
GGCGTCGTCATCCTGGTGCGCGTGATCGACGGCGTCATCAAAAAGGGCCTCCAGGTCAAGTTCATGGCCGGCGGCACCGAGCACCTGATCGACCGCGTCGGCTGCATGCGTCCCAAGATCGAGCAGCTCGAAGAGCTCGGCCCCGGCGAGATCGGCTTCATCACCGCCCAGATCAAGGAAGTCGCCCAGGCCCGCGTCGGCGACACCATCACCACGGTCAAGGCCGGCTCCACGAGCGCGCTCCCCGGCTTCAAGGAAGTTCAGCCCGTGGTCTTCTGCGGCCTCTTCCCGGTCGACGCCGCCGACTTCGAGAAGCTGCGCGAGTCCATCGCCAAGCTGCGCCTCAACGACGCCTCCTTCAGCTTCGAGATGGAAAGCAGCGCCGCGCTCGGCTTCGGCTTCCGCTGCGGCTTCCTCGGCCTGCTCCACCTGGAGATCATCCAGGAGCGCCTGACCCGCGAATACGACCTCGACCTCATCACTACGGCCCCGTCGGTCGTCTACCGCATCCAGCTCCGCAAATCGAAGACCGACGAGGCCCGCGAGATCCATCTCCACAACCCGGCCGACTATCCCGATCCCAGCCGGATCGAGCAGATCGACGAGCCCTGGATCAAGGCGACGATCTACACCCCCGACGAATACCTGGGCAGCATCCTCAAGCTCTGCCAGGATCGCCGCGGCGTGCAGACCGGCCTGACCTACGTGGGCGGCCGCGCCCAGGTCTCCTACGAGTTGCCGCTCAACGAGGTGGTCTTCGACTTCTACGACCGCCTCAAGTCGATCAGCCGCGGCTACGCCAGCTTCGACTACGAGCAGATCGGCCTGCGCGAAGGCGACCTCGTCAAGATGAGCATCCTCGTCAACAACGAGCCGGTCGACGCGCTCTCGATGATCGTCCACCGCGGCGTGGCGGAAGCGCGCGGCCGCCACATGTGCGAGCGCCTGAAGGACCTGATCCCCCGCCACCTGTTCAAGATCCCCGTCCAGGCCGCGATCGGCGGCAAGGTCATCGCCCGCGAGACCATCGCCGCGATGCGCAAGGACGTGACCGCCAAGTGCTACGGCGGCGACATCACGCGCAAGAAGAAGCTGCTGGAGAAGCAGAAGAAGGGCAAGGCCCGGATGCGCGAGTATGGGAACGTCAGCATTCCGCAGGAGGCGTTTATCGCGGCGCTCCGGATGGGGGATGAAAGCTGATCGCATACCTCCCGGAACGGGGAGGGGGGAGAGAGGAGCCGCCCGCATGTCCGCGCTGATGGAAGCCGAGTTCGCGGTCCGCCAATTGCATGCCCGCTATGCCGATGCGGTGTGGCGGCAGGATGGGGCGGCCTTTGCGGATTGCTTCGCCGCGCAGGCGGTGTGGGAGATCGCGGGCGTCTCGCTTCGCGGGCGCGAGGCGATCGGGGTGGGCTTTGCCGGCTTCATGGGCGGGATCGAGCGGACGCTGATGACCTTCCGCACTCCGATCGTTTCCTTGGGGGAGGCCGGGGGAGGCGAACCGCCCGAGGTCTCGGCGCGGACCTATGTGACCGAGCAGACCAAGTACCGCGACGGGACCGCGGCCGCCTCGATCGGGGTCTATCACGAGCGGTTCGCGGCCGAGGATGGCGCGCTCCGCTTCGCCTGGCGGCATTGGCAGATGGCCTACTACGGCCCGGCGGACCTTTCCGCGCCGTTTCATCCGGGCGCCGACTGCGGGCCGCCGCCGGGAATGCCGGGAGACGGCGAGCCGACCGTCGGCCGCGCCTGGTGGGCTACTTCCCGGCCTTCCTGAACTTCATGTCGCCCTCCTTGCGGTGGAGCACGAACAGGCCGTCCTCGCCGGCTTCGAAGCAGGCGTCCTGGAAGTTCACCACGCCCAGATCGTTGGGCATCAGCACCGCGCGGAAGCGCCCGTGCAGCGGGGTGCGGGCCATGGTGATGCGGTGGATCGGCTCGATCAGCTCGATCCAGCGGGGAATTCGGCGCTCCTCGGGCGGCATGGACCAGCCGTCCTCCTGGGTATAGCCGGTGAGCGGATCGCCGCTGTCGAAGCCGATCGTGAAGTCGATCCCGGCGATGCCGCGCAGGGTGCCGTCGGGGCGGGGCGGCCAGGTCACGCGGATCGTCGAGCCATCGCCCGAGATCGGCTCGGCGGGCTGGAATTCGGGCGGCGTCGGCGTGGGCCGGGTGGTGAGGCAGGCCCGGGGGCGGTCGGCGCCGTCCTGCATCTCCCAGGTCCCCTGCGCCCGCTCGTCGAGCGCGCCGGCGGCCAGCTCGTAGCCGAAGGTGCCGTCCTTGCCGAGCTCCAGCGCGCCGGCGACGTCCGGCCCATCGGCCAGGCGGTAGCGGCCCGCGAGGTCCTGCGCGGCCGCGGGAGCGGCGGCGATCAGGGCGGCGATGATCGGCAATGCACGAAGCGTCATGGGCAGTCTCCGGCCCGGCGCGGCCCACCCGCTGCCGTTGTCTTTCGACGAATGGTCCGGCTATAGCGCCCTCGAAAGGGGAATATCCAGTGGCAGGCGCGGCGCGCAGGATCGGGGCGGAGAGTTCGGCGACGCGCGCGGCGATCATCGAGGCGGCCGAGCAGGTCATGCTCGAGGAAGGCTATGCCGCCGCCAGCACCCGGCGCGTCGCGGCGCGGGCGGGGCTCAAGCCCAGCCTGGTCCACTACTATTTCCCGACCACCGAAGACCTCCTCATGGCCGTCAACCACAAGGGCGCGGCCGCGAGCGACCGGCGGCTGGAGGAGGCGCTGGGCGCGGACGACCCGCTGCGGGCGCTGTGGGCGCTGATGACCGATACCAGCCAGACCGCCCTGGCGCTCGAAATGATGGCGCTCGCCACCCACCGCAAGGCGATCCGCATCGAGATCGGCCGCCACGCCGAGGAGGTCCGGCTGCGCCAGGCCGAAGCGCTGAGCAGGCTGCTGGGCGACCGCATCGCCAAGTTCGGCGGCTGCCCGCCCGAGGGGCTGAGCCTGATCCTCGCCGGCATCGGTCGCGCGCTGATCATGGAAAGCGCGCTGGGGGTCTCGGCGGGGCACAAGGAGGCCGCCGCCTGGGTCGAACGCTGGCTCGATGCGCTGCTGCCCCAGGGGGGCGCGGGATAGGCCGCCGCCGAGCTTGCTCTCCATCGCCCGATCGCGCAGGTTGCGCGTCATGCACGGCGTCACCGAAGCTTCCATGCTCCAAGAGGGTTTCGTCCTGCTCGGCTTCGCGCTGGGCTTCGTGCTGGTGTTCCGCCGGCTCGGCCTGGGTGCGACGCTGGGCTATCTCGTCGCCGGGGCCGTCGTCGGCCCGCAGGCGCTGGGGCTGGTCGGCGGCGCGCAGGACAAACTCCACGTCGCCGAACTGGGCATCACCCTGCTGCTGTTCGTCGTGGGCCTCGAACTGAACCCGTCGCGGCTGTGGCGGATGAAACGCGACATCCTGGGGCTGGGCGCGTTGCAGGTGACGCTGTGCGGGCTGGCCCTGGCAGGCACGATCGCGCTGATCGGCTTCTCGCCCGCCGCCGCCCTGGCGCTCGGCCTGCCGCTGGCGCTGTCCTCGACCGCGCAGGTCCTGCCGATGCTGCAGTCGTCGGGCCGGCTGCGCACTCCGTTCGGCGAGCGCGCCTTCGCGATGCTGCTGTTCCAGGACCTCTCGCTGATCCCGCTGATCACGATCGTCGCCGCGATGAGCCGCAATCCCGCCGATGCCGGCGGGCCGCCGGGCTGGCTGCTGTCGATCTACACGGTCGTCGCTATCGCCGGACTGGTCCTGGCGGGGCGCTTCCTGATCCGCCCGCTGTTCCGCCTGATCGGCAACCTCGGCGAGCGCGAGATGTTCGTCGCCGCCGCGCTGTTCACGGTGGTCGCCTCGGCTTCGGTGATGGAGCTGTTCGGACTGTCGACCGCGCTCGGCGCTTTCGTTGCCGGTGTGATGCTGGCGGATTCGCCCTACCGGCATGAGCTGGAGGCCGATGTCGAGCCGTTCCGCTCGATCCTGCTGGGGCTGTTCTTCCTCTCGGTCGGCATGCTGCTCAACCTCCACGCGATCATCGAGCGGCCGTTGTTCGTGATCGCCATGGCCGCGCTGCTGATCGCGGTGAAGACCGCGATCATCGCCGGGATCGGCAAGATGTTCGGCATGGCCTGGCGCGGGGCCTTCGCGCTGGGCCTGCTGCTGAGCCAGGGGGGCGAGTTCGGCTTCGTGCTGTTCGCCCAGGCGCAGAATGCCCTGCTGATCGATCCCCAGGCGGCCAGCCTGTTCGGCGCGATAGTCACCCTCTCGATGGCGACCACCCCGTTCCTGATGATGGCGACCAAGCGCTTCCGCGAGGAGGCCGAGGAGGGGCCGACCGGGACGCGCGAAGGCCCGCGTGCCGACGGCGCCAACGCCCTGATCGTCGGCTATGGCCGCTTCGGGCAGACCGTGGCGCAGATGCTGATCGCCAGCGAGGTCCCGGTCACCCTGATCGACACCGACATCGAGATGATCGACGTCGCCCGCGATTTCGGCGCCAAGGTCTATTTCGGCGACGGCACCCGGGTCGACATGCTGCGCCAGGCCGGGGCGGGCGAGGCCGAGCTGATCATGTTCTGCATCGACGGCGACCAGCTTGATGCGGCGATGATCGAGGCGGTGCACGAGGCCTTCCCCCAGGCGGCGATCTATGTCCGCGCCTTCGACCGCCGCGCCGTGATCAAGCTCAAGGGCACGCCGGCGAGCTACATCGTCCGCGAGGTGCTCGAATCGGCGGTGAAGATGGCGCGGCTGGCGCTCCGGAGCCTCGAGGTCGGCGAAGAGCAGATCGACCGCGCCGAGGACATGTACCGCGCCCGCGACCGCGAGCGGCTGAAGCTCCAGATCGAGGCCGGCGACATCTATGCCGCGCGCGACCGGATCATCACCCAGGGCGAGCGCGGCTAGTCCGGCGCCGTCTATCGGCATTCCGGGGCCATGCCGGGATTGCCACGCGCGGTCGGGCCATCCTGCCGAGCAGCGCTCTGGGGCGATCCGGCAGCACTTTGCTTTCAGGCTCGACAGCAATCCTTTGCAGTGGAGCAGGGACAGGAACGCCGCCTCGTGCGTTGGCGATGGACATGGCCAACCTACAGGAGATACCCGTGCCCTTCGTTCTGCCCGACCTGCCCTATGCCCCCGATGCCTTCGGCGCCCTCATCTCGCCGGAGACCTTCGAATATCACCACGGCAAGCACCACAAGGCCTATGTCGACAAGACCAACGAGCTTGCCGCCAAGGCCGGGCTGCAGAACAGCAAGCTTTCCGAGGTCATCGCCAGGGCGAAGGAGCAGGGCGACAAGGGCCTGTTCAACAATGCCGGCCAGCTGTGGAACCATTCGTTCTACTGGCAGTCGCTCAGCCCCACGCCGCAGCGGCCATCGGGCGAGCTCGCCGATCGCATCGCCGCGGACTTCGGCTCGGTCGATGCGCTGGTTGCCAAGCTGCAGGAGGAGGGCGTCGGCCATTTCGCCAGCGGCTGGGCCTGGCTGGTGCTGGAGAACGACAGGCTCAAGGTCACTTCGCTGCACGACGCCGATACGCCGGTGGTCCACCCCGAGCTCAAGCCGCTGCTGACGATCGATGTGTGGGAGCACGCCTATTACATCGACTATCGCAACGCGCGGCCGAAGTACCTCGAGGCGGTGCTCAACGACGCGCTGGCCTGGGATTTCGCGGCGCGCAACCTCGACGGGGGAGGCATCGGCCGGGCCGACCAGTAGATCGCCCCCGCCGCGCGGCAGGTTCCGGCTGTGGGTCGGGCGCTCGTCTTCGCCCCGGGACCTGCAGCTCGCCGGATCGTTCGGCCGGTGAGAGCAGCCGCAAGGGCGTGCGGCGCGGATCAGGCCCGCGGCAATATCCCGCGCGTCATCAACTGCGTGAGGAACGCCGCGTAGGCGATCCGGAGCGCCGGGTCCGGCGATGCGGCGCGGCCGTCGATCGCGGCGCTTTCCGCGAAGATCAGCCGGATCACGGCCTGGGTGGTCGCGGTGATGTCGGCGATCGCCAGTTCGCCCGAGGCGACGGCTTCGCGCAGCAAGGCGTCGAGGGGATTGAAGAAGATCCTGTGCGTCGCGCCGAGCATTTCGGTCTTCAGCGCCGCGATATAGGCGGGGTCCAGCGTCAGCAGCCGCTGGATGGCCAGCGACTGGGGCAGGGAAATCATTTCGAGCGCGGCGATGACGTAATTGTACAAGCGCTCCTCGGCAGTGCCCCGGGTGTCGTAGGCGAGCTCGCTCACGCCGGCGAGCAGCCCGCGGATGACATCGAGGAACAGCTCGGTCTTGTTGGGATACCGCGCATAGAGCGACTTGCGCGACAGCCCCGCCGCCTCGGCCACGGCATTCATCGTCGCGGCGGCGCCTTGCTTCAGCAGCACGTCCAGCGCGGCGCGGTGGATCGCGAGGTCGATCTCCGCCGTTTCGGCTTGTTTGGGGCGGCCCTTGCCCCGTGCGCCTGCAACCATGCCGCTTCCTTCCCCGTGCATCCCTCATCGTGGACCATAATCGATCCGCGAATAAAAGAAACACTCTTGTATATTTACTCGCCGACGATAGATTCGCCCCCACGAGCCACGGATCGACCAGAGACATGCCGGCTGCAAGGAATAGACTGACGATCTGGGGTGGAGCGCTCGCCATGGCGCTGGGCGGATGCGCGCCGTCGGTCCATCTGCCGCCCGCCGATACGAGCCTGCCCATCGCTTTCGAGGCGCCCCAGCGCGCCGGGGGCGAGGGGCTGGAGCTCGATCGCTGGTGGCAGGGCTTCGGCGATCCGCAGCTTTCGGGCCTGATCGGCACCGCGCTGGAGCGCAGCACCACCGCGCGGCTCGCCTATGCGCGGATCCTGGAGGCACGGGCGGTGCGCAGCCAGGCGCGGGCATCGACGCTGCCCACGGGCAATCTCTCGGGCGGGGTCACCGAACAGGGCAGCACGCCGCTCTGGGACGGCGGGATCAGCCAGGATCCGACCGCCTCGGTCCAGGCCAATTTCTCGCCGAGCTGGGAGATCGACCTGTTCGGCCGGCTTTCCGCCACGCGCACCCGGGCCGACCTCGACTACCGCTCCTCCGCGCTCGATTTCTACGGCGCGCGGCTGGCCTTGGCGGGGGATGTCGCCGCTGGCCTGTTCCAGGCGCGCTATCTCGCGGTCCAGCTCGAAAATGCGCGTGAGACGCTGCGGATCGCGGGCGAACTGGCGGCCACCGCCGAGCTCGGCTTCTCGCGCGGGCTGACCTCGGGGCAGGACGCCGCCCGCCTGCGTGCCGACCGCGCCAGCGGCGAGGCCGAAGTGGTCCGGCTCGAGGCCGAGCTGCGGGCGGCCAAGCGCTCGCTGCTGATCCTCACCGGCGAGCCGACGCGCGCGACCGATACCCTGCCGATCGAAGCCGTGCTCGCGCCGCCGCCGGGCTTGCCCGCGGCGACCCCGGGCCAGGTCCTGACCCGGCGGCCCGACGTGCGCGGCGCCGAGGCCGATCTGGCCGTCGCGGCCCAGACCCTCAAGATCGATCGGCTGGCCCTGTTCCCGCGCCTGACGATCCAGCCCGGCCTGGGCCTGTCCGCGGCGGGCGGCGCGGGCACGGGCCTGTGGTCGCTGGCCGCCGGCGTCGCCGTGCCGATCCTCGACCGCGCCCGCCTGCTCGCCGCGCTGCGGATCAGCGAGGCGCGCGGGATGCAGGCGGCGATCACCTACGAAAGCGCGGTCCAGACCGCCTTCGGCGAGGCCGAGAACGCGCTCACCCGCGTCGATGCCGATAGCCGCCGGGTCGTCCAGCTCGCCCAGGCGGAGAGCCAGTCGCGCTATGCCTTCGATGCGGCCCGGCGCGGCTATGCGGCGGGGCTGACCGATCTTACCACGCTGCTCCAGTCGGAACGGACCTGGCAGCAGAACCGTGCCACGCTCAACGCCGGACGCTTCGCCTTGCTTTCCGATACGGTCGCGGCGATCCGCGCGCTCGGCGGCGGCTGGGATCCGCAAGTCGATCTCGGCCCCGCGGCCGCGCTGCCCGCCGTCACCCCCGACCCAACGAAAGCGCCGTGATGCCTCGTTCCCTGCTCTGCGCCGTGACCCTCGCGCTGCTCCTGGCCGGCTGCAGCAAGTCCGCGGCCGACAAGAAGGCCGACCCGCCGCCGCAGACCGTGACCGCCGCGATCGCCGGGCGGCACGACATCGCCGGCGCGCTCAGCGCCTCGGGGCGGCTGGTCCCGCGCGAGGAGATGGCGGTCGCCGCCGACCTCAACGGCTACCGGGTCGCCCGCGTGCTGGTCGAGGAAGGCGCGCGGGTCCGCCAGGGCCAGGTCCTCGCCGTGCTCGACGACAGCCTGCTGCGCTCGCAGATCGACCAGGTCCGCGCGACCCTGGCCCAGCAGCAGGTCGCCGCCGAGCAGGCCGCGGCCCAGGCCGCACGGGTCGAGGGGCTCGACAATCAGGGGGTGCTCTCGAAGGAGGCGATCGACACCCGCCGCTTCGCCGTGCGTTCGAGCCGCGCCGCCGCGGCCGCGACCCGCGCCCAGCTCAACGACCTGCTGACCCGGCAGAACCACCTGCAGATCCGCGCGCCGGCCGATGGCGTGGTGCTGGAGCGGACCGTGCGTCCCGGCGACACCTCGACCACGGGCACGACGATGTTCCGCCTGGCCCGCGGCAGCCTGATCGAATTCTACGCCGAGCTCGCCGAGACCGACCTCCAGCAGATCCATGTCGGCGATCCGGCGGAAGTCGTGCTGCCCTCCGGCCGCCGCCTGGCGGGTCAGGTCCGCCTGGTCGGCATGCGGGTCGACGCCCAGACCGGGCTTGCCGTGGCGCGCATCGCGCTTCCCGTCGATCCCGAGCTGCGCCAGGGCGGCTTTGCCGAAGGGCGCTTCACCCGGACCTTCTCGGTGCTGTCGGTGCCCGAGGCTGCGGTGCACTTCGATGCCGACGGAGCCTCGGTCAAGGTGATCGACGGCCAGAACCGCGTCCACCGCGCCGCGGTGCGCACCGGCAAGCGCGCGGCCGGGCAGGTCGAAATCGTCTCCGGGCTGGGCGAGGGCGCCCGCGTCGCGGTCAAGGGCAGCGCCTTCGTGCTCGAAGGTGACAAGGTCCGCATCGGCAGTACCGTGAAATGAAGATCTCCGCCTGGGCGATCCGCAACCCGATCCCCGTCGTCCTGCTGTTCATCATCCTGACCCTGTCGGGGATGGTCGCCTTCACGCGGATGCCGATCAACCAGTTCCCCAACGTCCAGCTGCCGATCGTCTCGGTCACCGTCACCCAGAGCGGCGCGGCGCCGACCGAGATGGAGAACCAGATCACCCGGCCGCTCGAGAACGCGCTTACCGGGATCGCGGGGATCAAGGACGTCAGCTCGACCGTGACCACGGGCACGTCGAGCACGACCCTCCAGTTCGAGCTCGGCACCGATCTGCAGAAGGCGGTCGACGATGTGCGCACGATCGTCGAGCGGACCCGCGTACAACTGCCATCGGGCATCGATCCGCCCTCGGTCCAGCGTGTCGATCTCGATAGCGCGCCGGTCATGACCTATGCGGTCGATGCCCCGCAGATGACCGAGAACCAGCTCGCCTGGTTCATCGACAACGATGTCGCCCGGGCGCTCCAGGCCAAGCCCGGCGTGGGCCAGGTCGCGCGGATCGGCGGCGCGGCTCGCGAGATCGTGGTCATCCTCGATCCCGAGCGCATGGCCGCGCTCAACATCAACGCCTCGCAGGTGAACGCGGCGCTTGCGGCCTTTCATACCGATGCCTCGGGCGGCCGCGCCGACGTGGGCTCGGTCGAGCAGGCGATCCGGGTGATCGGCTCGGCCAAGGACATCCCGGCGATCCGCGACCTGACGATCCCGGTCCAGGGCCGCTACGTCCGCCTGTCCGACATCGCCGAGGTCGGCGACGGGCAGGGCGAGGTGCGCGGCTTCGCCCGGCTCGACGGGCACCCGATCGTGGCGATCCAGATCTCCAAGACCAGCAAGGCGAGCGACGTCACCGTCGACAAGGGGGTGAAGGAAGGGATCGCCGAGCTGGTCAAGGCTCACCCGGAGGTCAAGTTCACCGAGATCGTCTCGACCGCCGACCTGACCCGGCGCTCGTTCGAGGCGACGCTCGACGTGCTGATCGAGGGCATCATCCTCGCGATCGTGGTGGTCTACCTGTTCCTGCGCGACTGGCGGGCCACCGCGATCGCCGCGGCGGCCATGCCGCTGTCGCTGATCCCGACCTTCATCTTCATGGCCGCGATGGGTTTCAGCCTCAACGGCCTGACCCTGCTGGCCCTGACCCTGGTGATCGGCATCCTGGTCGACGACGCGATCGTCGAGATCGAGAATATCGAGAAACGCATCGAGCGCGGCGAGAGCCCCTATCGCGCGGCGCTGATCGGCGCGGATTCGATCGGCCTGGCGGTCATCGCCACGACCGCGACGATCGTCGCGGTCTTCGCGCCGGTCTCGGCGATCCCCGGTGAGATCGGCCAGTTCTTCAAGGAATTCGGCCTGACCGTCGCCGCGGCGGTGACCTTCTCGCTGATCGTCGCGCGGCTGCTCACCCCGGTCATGGCGGCCTATTTCCTCAAGCCACACGAGCACAAGACCTCGATCGGGGGCGACGGGATGAGCCCGCTGCACGCCCGCGTGCTCGACTGGGCGCTGGCGCGGCCGTGGACCAGCGCCGCGATCGGCGGGGTGCTGTTCGTCCTCGCGATCCTGCTCGCGCTGACCCTGCCGGTCGGGTTCCAGCCGGTCGCCGACCGCAACTACGTCTACATCGCGGTCGAAGGCGCGCCGGGCGCGACCCGCCAGGACATGAGCGACGCGGTCGACAAGGCCACGCGGATGATCCGCGAGCAGTCCGACGTGCTGACGGTCTTCGCCCAGGTCGGCTCGACCAGCGGGGGCGGCAGCCTGTTCGGCGGCGGGGGCGGGTCCGATCTCGGCAACGGCACCCTGACCGTCGTGCTCAAGCATGATCGCAAGCTGACCATGCAGCAGTTCCAGGCCCTGATCGGCCCCAAGCTGCGCGCGATTCCGGAGGCGCGGTTCTACAATCAGGGCAACTTCGGCCAGGCCGCGGTCAGCGTGGTCCTGGCGGGCCAGGACGGCGCCGCGCTGGAACGGGTCCAATTGCAACTGCTGCGCGAGATGCGCGGCGTGAAGTCGATCGCCGACCCGCGGCTGAGCCCTTCGGCGCCGGGGCCCGAGCTGATCGTCACCCCGCGCCCGGCCGAGGCCGCGCGGCTCAACGTCGACAGCCGTGCGCTCGCCAACGTGCTGCGCGTCGCGACGATCGGCGAGATCGACGCCTCGGTCGCCAAGTACTCGGCGGGCGAGCAGCGCCTGCCGATCCGCGTGCGCCTGCCCGAAAGCGCGCGGGGCGATCTCGATACGATCGCCAACCTTCGCGTGCCCACGCTGGAAGGCAAGACCACGCCGCTCTCCAGCGTCGCGGACATCCATTTCCAGTCCGGCCCGGGCAAGATCGTCCGCTTCGACCGCGAGCGCCGCGTCGCGGTGGAGGCGGACCTCGCGGTCGGCGCGGTGATCGGCTCGGCGCTGCAGGACGTGCGCAAGCTGCCGGCGATGCGCCAGCTCCCGCCCGGCGTCCACGAGGCCAACCAGGGGGTCAACTCGCAGCTCGGCGACCTCTTCGTCGGCTTCCTGCTCGCGGTGGTCGCGGGCATCGGCCTGACCTTCACCGTGCTCGTCCTGCTGTTCCGCGGGTTCTTCAAGCCGGTGGTCATCATGGGCGCCCTGCCGCTGTCGATGATCGGCGCCTTCACCGCGCTGCGGCTGACCGGCATGGCGCTCGACCTGCCGGTGTTCATCGGGCTGCTGATGCTGCTCGGCCTCTGCGCCAAGAATTCGATCCTGCTGGTCGAGTTCGCGATCGAGGCCGAGCGGGCCGGCGCCTCGATGCGCGATGCGCTGATCGAGGCCTGCAGCCAGCGGACCCGGCCGATCATCATGACCTCGATGGCGATGATCGCCGGCATGCTGCCGACCGCCTTCGCGGTGAGCGAGGGCTCCGAAGCGCGCCAGCCGATGGCGGTCGCGGTGATCGGCGGCATGCTGACCTCGACGGCGCTGTCGCTGTTCCTCGTGCCGGTGATCTACGAGATCATCGACGGTTTCGAACAGCGCATCCTGCCCAAGCTGGCGCGCCTGGTGACGCCCAAGCAGCCGGGCGATGACGATCCCCTGTCTGGCGAACCGGCCGCCGCGACCTGACGGGGTACCATATGAAGACCGGTCTTTTGACGAAGGAGAAATGAAAATGCGTAAAGTGCTCTTCGCGGCGATGCTTGCCATTGCTCCCGCCGTTCTGGTTGCCTCTCCCGCCCTCGCGGAAGCCGCGGCTCCGGCGACGGGCGGATACTCGGTCGAGACCACAGATCTCGGCACTCTGCTCGACGATCCGGCCGCAAAGGCAGTGCTCGTCAAGCATCTTCCGGGATTGGTCGGCAATGAGCAGATCCAGATGGCGCGATCGCTGACGCTCAAGCAGCTGCAGGGCTATGCGGGTGACGCGGTCAGCGACGAGAAGCTGGCTCTGGTTCAGGCCGATCTCGCCAAGCTTCCCAAGAAGTAACGACAAGCGAGGAGCGCATGCGCGGCATGCGCTCCTCGCATAAGCCTTGGCTATTCAGATATCCGAGCGCCTTAGCTGGAGAAGGCGAAGTCGCCTTCGAACGCGCGCTCTCTTCGCCCACGCAGCCGTCTTCGTTGGCCATCCAGTGGACGAAGCGGTGGAGCGGATACATTGCGTCGTGCGGGTTGCCGATCGCGGCGGGGCCGGCTTCCCCGAGGCGGACGACGCGCTGGGCGCCGCCGCTGGCAAGGTGGTCGCGCAGCTGCGTCATGCGGTTGAACGGATAGACGCCCACCGTTTGCGTCGCGACGTTGACGTACTTCATCGCTTCCATGAGGTCGGGCACGCAGACCACGTTCGAGGTTTTGCGCAGCGGGTGGAAGTCGACCGGCTCTTCCGAGCGGATGGCGACGCCGCGGCCGTCGGACTTGCCGAAGACCGCATATTCGTCGTCCATCAGGCGCAGCATGTCGATCTGTTCCTTGAGCTCCATGTCGAGCGGACGCGGCGTGCCTTCGCCGACACGGTCGACGCGGATCTGCTCGGCCAGCACTTCACAGTAGCGATCGGCTTGCTCGGGCGTGGCTTCGATAAAAGTGAACCGACTGCTGACGCAGGGTTCCTGTCCGCCCATCGCCACGTCGAATGCATTGAGCGTGGCAACCTTCGCCATCGTATCATCGTCGGCAAAAGCCTCGCGGCCGACCATCGAGATCGAGGTCTTGGGATCGAACGAGACCAGCTGGAAGCCGGGGCCAATATACTTCATCACGTTGTTGATCGCATCGCCGCCGCCCCAGGCGACCAGCTTGTCGAAATACTGCGGGCGATAGAGGATGCGCTCGACGCTATCGTCGCCGCCGCGCCAGTAGATCGCGGACATCGAGCGGACGACCGGGTGGTTCGGATCGACCTCGGCCATGGTGCGCAGGAAGGCGACGGTCGAGAAGGGATCGGCCGAGGCCATCTTGAACAGGCTGACCGACTTGACCAGCGCCGACTGAGCGATCGAGCGGATGCCCTGGCTCGGCGCATTGCCCGGAAGCACGTGGATCAGGCGCGGGGCATAGGCACGGATGAAGCTGCGACGGCCCTGGTGGTCGGTGTGCGGCACCCATTCATCGAGCGCCTTGGGGTTGGGGAAGTTCTGCTCGACCAGCTCCCAGAGCGACTGGCGATCGAGATATTCGATCGAGTTCTGCAACTGGTATTCGATCGACTTGCGTGGTTGCAGGCTGACCTTGGCCATACGGTCGATCGTGGCCTGGACATGCGCATTGTTGGGATCCGCCAATTTCTGGCCGGCTTCCACCAGGAAATCGACGATCTCGCCGACCGGCGTGTTGAGCAGCGGCGGCAGCTCGGTGCGCGGGTGGACAAGGGCATTGAGGTCGACCTTGGGCGTGGCGAAATCGACGCCGAGATCGCGCGATCGGTGAACCTGGTCGGTGCCTTCGACCAGCTTGCCCCGCACGAAGAACGGGGCGGAATCGACGGCGGGTTCGCCGGCGGGAACGGTGCTCGGTTCGGTCAGGGTGTTCATGACGGCCCTCGCTGAAATCAGTGGTGACGATCGGGATGAAACGTGCTCAGGAAAGCCCGCGCACATAGGCATCGACCGTGCCGGCACAGCCGATCTTGTCGTCGCCCGACAAGTCCGCATAGCGCGCGATCGTGTCGCTGATCGACGGCGACCTGGCCCCACAGGCGCAAGGCGTATAGTCGATCTCGATCTTGTCGCCCGAGATGACCCCGCCCCAGCGGCCGTCCATCGACAAGTCGAAGAAGGCGGCGCGGCCTTCCACCTTGCCCTCGCCCACCGGCAGCAGCGCG